>JANOCR010000157.1:0-5840 GCA_031412355.1 Ilumatobacteraceae bacterium
GTGCCGCTGCCGGCCAGGAAGCCCTCCACGAATGCGGCGCCGACTGCGGGTGCCGTGCCCACCGACAGGGCCCGCGACAGACGGGCGCCGACCAGGGCACGATTCCATGTGTCGCCGTCATGCAGCAGCCGGGTGGCGCGACCCTGCACCAACCCGTGCACGTCGACGCGCTCGGCGATGACCGTCAGGACCGCCGGCCACTGCGCTCGGCGAGCGGGGTGATCGACCAAAGCCAGCGCGGCCTGCACACCGGCCAACCGCTCGACCATCGCCGCCGCGGCGCCATCGTCGAGCGAACGGCACGCCATCATGACACCGGCCACCACGCGCACGACCAGCCCGTCGAACACGGTCCGCAACGCACTGGCATCGGTGCCGCGCACATCGCCGTAGCGCAACGCCCGCGCCAGCGGACCCAGTGTGTCGATGACCTGCACGACATCGGGATCGTGCGCGGCCTGGGCCTCGACCAGCGCAACGACCGGCTGGACGACCTCGGGCAGGTCGGCCAGCAGTGCCATGTCGAGCAGCGCGACGAGGTCGGCGAGCGCGTCGACCGACGCCGCGCGCTCGAGCAGGCGATGTGTCGCCGCGGCCTGCACGGTGGTGCCGTGGGCCGACAACTCGATGACGCGAATCGTCAGCTCGGGCTCCCACAACAGCAGCCACGTCTCGCGGAACGTCCCGCTGCTGCCTCGGCCTTCCTCGACCGAGCCCCAGTGCACACCGAGCGCCCGTAGCCGGTGCAGCAACACCGACCGCGCCCGCCCGTTTGGGGTGCGCACGTCGAGTTCGACGGTCTGCGCGGTCGCGGCCGGTTTCAAGCGAACCCGGCGTTGCTGGGCGGCGAGGTCGCGCGCCAATGGAACCTGCGGGGCCTCGTCGGGTACCTCGCCGATGGCGTCGCCGACGATCAGCTCGCGGTGGATCAAGGTCATGCCACTTGCGCCGGCCATCACCGTGTCGGCGGCGTCGAGCACCTCGGCCAGCCCGGGGCGCGGCCGGTTGCGCAGCGCGGCCAGGGCAGTGGCGGCGCGAGTGGCGGCGATGAGGTCGTCGGGCGAGGCCGACATCCCCCTGTCGCGCAGCAATCGCGCCGCGCCGACGAACCAGCGGCTGATGCCCGGCTCGCCCGGATGCTTGAACACGTGCGCGTACCAGCCCGGGCTGCGCACGCCTGCGCCGTACCCACTGGCCGCGGCGAGTCGGCGATGGGTCCACGGCACCCAACACAGCCCAACTTTCACCTTCGATAGGCCGCGCAACGTGCGGGCATCGACCGCTGCGCTGGGCAACGGCTCGGCCAGCGCCGGAACGTGCCATGCGCCGCACACGACCGCGATCCGCTGGTGCCCATCTGCGATCGTGCGGCGCAACGTCTGGCGCATGTGGGCCTCGCGCTGCGCTTCGCGCAGGGTCGCCGCATCGCGCCCGCCGCGCACAGCAGTCATCGCCACGGCCACAGCGTCGAACGCCGGCGTGCCGTCGCCGCGGTGCTCGATCACGTCGTCCCACCAGCGTTCAGGGTCGGGATCGCCGGCGGCCTCGGCCAGCGCAGCCAGCGGATCTCCGACCGCGGCCGTCAAGCTCAGTTCGTCGTCCGCCTCATCCGCGTCATCCGTGCCGCCGGCCAGCGATTGTTGCAGCGGCAAGTCCATCGCCCGCACCACGACATCGTGCTGTTGGGCCCATGCGAACGCCTGCCATTCGGGACTGAACTCGGCGAACGGCAAGAAGGCGGCACGCTGCGGATGGTTGACCACATACCCCAGCAGCGCCACCGGCGGCACCAGGTGCTGGTGGCCGACCCAAGCCAGTGCTGCCTCGCAATCGGCCGGCAGCTCGACCAGCACCGCGGATGGCTTCAGGGCATCGAGGGCGCGCACCACCGACCTGGCCGACCCGGGACCGTGGTGACGGACCCCCAGGAGCTGCACCGTCGGCGTCATGGGATCTACAACTCTCGACATGCTTCGTAGAAGTCGTCCCAACCGGCGCGGTCGCGTACCACGGCCTCGAGGTACTCGCGCCAGGCAATGGTGTCGTGCACGGGGTCTTTGACCACCGCGCCGAGGATTCCGGCGGCGACATCGGCGGCATTCAACTGGCCATCGCCGAAGTGAGCGGCCAACGCCAACCCATTGGTCACTACCGAGATCGCCTCGGCGGTCGACAGCGACCCGCTGGGAACCTTCAGGCTGACCCGCCCATCTTCGGTTGCCCCGCTGCGCAGTTCGCGAAACACGGTGACGACGCGGCGGATCTCTTCGTCGGCGGCCGGAACCTTCGGCAGTTTCAAGGCAACACCCATCTCGGCAACGCGCCTTCGCACGATCGCGACCTCTTCTTCGGGGTCGGCCGGCAGCGGCAACACAACGGTGTTGAAGCGGCGGCGCAATGCCGCCGACAGATCGTTGATGCCGCGGTCGCGGTCGTTGGCCGTGGCGATCAGGTTGAAGCCTGGCACCGCCTGTATCTCGCTGGCCAGTTCGGGCACCGGCAGGGTCTTTTCGCTGAGCACGGTGACCAACGCGTCTTGCACGTCGCTGGGCATCCGCGTCAACTCTTCGACCCGCACGATCGAGCCAGCGCGCATCGCCCGGTACACCGGGCTCGGCACCAACGCAGCCTCGCTGGGACCCTCGGCCAGCAGCCGCGCGTAGTTCCACCCGTAGCGCAGGCTCTCTTCGGCGGTGCCAGCGGTGCCCTGCACCAGCAGCGTCGAATCGCCGCTGATGGCTGCAGCCAGGTGCTCGCTGACCCACGTCTTGGCCGTGCCCGGCACACCCAGCAATAGCAGGGCGCGGTCGGTAGCGAGTGTGGCCACGGCGATCTCGATCAGCCGCCGCTGGCCGACGTACTTCGGGCTGATCAACGTGCCATCGGGCAGCGTGCCGCCCAGCAGGTACGTGACCACGGCCCACGGCGACAACCGCCAACTGGGCGGGCGTTGGCGTTCGTCGGCGGCGGCCAGCGCAGCCAATTCGTGGGCGAACTCGTGCTCGGCGTGGGGACGGAGCACCGAGTTGGGCGGGGATGACGGCGGCGTCATGGTGTCTCCAGTTCGGTGAGCATGTGGTGGCGGAGACGGGCGAGATCTGCGAGGGCGAACGCCAGGCCGATGGTGGGTTGCGACGGATCGATGCGGCCGATCGCCTCGCCCAGTTCGGGTAGCGACGCCGGCTGCATGCGGGCGACGACGTTGACGAGGACGGCGCGGTGGCTGATCCCGAACACACCAGACGACAGCCCGCCGGCGATCGTGCGCGCCGCCTGCTTAGGCGATGCCCAGAGCACCGCGAGCAGGTCGGGCACGATGGCAAGTTCGGGCAGTTCGCCGATGGCTTCCATGACTGCAGGCTTCTTGGCGACGCATGCCAGCCGCGGCGACCACTCGATCATCCACTGCCCCAGCGGCCCGGCGGCGACCAACGCCCGGGCGTGCCGGGTGGCGTCGCCTCGATGTCGCGCCAGCACCGGCACCGCCAGGTCGGGAGCCAGGCGGCGGCCGCTGTGGATGACCGCGAGCAACCATTCGTCTTCCAGCACAGGCCAATCGGCGACGATGCGCCGCCAGGTGGCCGTGGCGGCGGGGGGCGTGAGGGGCCGCGGATCGAGGTCGGGTGGGGCGATCAGCTGCGCGCTGTCGCCGGGAAGCACACCGGCCCGCTGCGCCACGGCGCAACCGGCCACCTGTTGCAACAGCCGCTGCGACGGCGTGGGCTGCGGATCATCGGCGGCCAGGTCGGCCAGGCCACCGATCGGAGGGCTGGGCGGGTCGCGTCGATCGGTGCCCAGCAGGGCGACGGTCACCATCTCGCGCCAGTAATCGCCCAGTGTCGGCGCGGTGCCCGCGGTCATGAGGCGACCCTGACGAACGACGAGTCGGCAACCGGGCCGATGTCGACGGCGCGGTCGGCAAGGTGCACGGTCAGTGGAACCAGACCCGCCACGGTCCACTCGGCGGTCACCGTGACGGGCCCACCGGCGCTGCACGCCAGCAGCGTGCCGACCGACGTGCCGTCGACCAGCGGCAGCGAGCCGGTCGAGTCGGTCAGCACCCACCGCCCGGCCACACGGGTCGGCGCAGCGACGACACACAGCGGATAGCGCTCGAGCCAGGGCTCCGCGGCCAGCGCCGCGCCCAGCTGGGCGCAAGCTTGCGTGATCGATGAACCGGCAACGGGCGGCGCCTGTTGCGGCTCGCCGTGGCGCGGACCCACCAACACCCGCAATGCCACCGCGCCGGGATAGCGGAACAGGTCGGCGTGGACCTGCGTGCCGACCTCGAAACTGGTGTCGAGGCTCTGCTGGTACGCAGCGAACGACAACACCATCGCCCACTCGCCAGCCGCCTGGCCTTTGGCGCCGCCTCCACGCAACCAGATGCGGCGAACCTCGATGCGATCTTCACGAGTGTCACTGCGACCCATGACCACCCAATGATCCGTCAGCGGGACCCCCGCCAGCACGTCGGCCTGGCGAACGTGCCAACCGATCGTCGCCGCGACCGAGTCGGCCAGCGACACGGGCAGCTCGCCCAGATGCCGGCCCGACGTTGCCAACAGGTGCAGCACGCCCAACTCGGCCAGCACCCGCGAATGCCAATCGGGATCCGCGCCCACCAATCCGGCGAGGCGGCGCACCCGATTGGCCAGCCCGCCGACCTGAGCATCGATCAACCGGGCCGCCAACCCGTCCCATGTCTTGTAGCTGGCGAGCGACGGGTCGGCGAGGCCGGTGCGCAGGCGATCGTCGAGCCATCGATCGAGCTCGGCCAGCCCGGCGGCCATGCGCGCGATCCGGTCGTCGCGCGTCTTGCTGGGCTCCATTGGTGGCAGCAGAACGGCAGGGGTTGGCGCCTCGGCATCACCCGCATCGACGGGTGGCGCAGCGGGTTCGGATGCCGGCATTGGCGCGTGGTCGGCGATGGCCGATCGCTTGGCGATCCACGACGCCGCGTACGGCGGCGGCTGACCCTCGGCCACATGCCCGTTGGCCCACAGCAGCAGTAGCGCGAGCGAGTGCTTGCAAGGGAAGACGCGACTCGGGCAGCTGCAGCGAAACGCGACCTCGACGTGGTCGACAGCGCATTCGTAGGGCTCGGCGCTGCTGCCGACGCAACGCCCCCACACCGCCCGCGAGTCGCACCCCGTACCGGTCCACCGGGCGGGGATGGCCAGCGGTTGGGCGGCGGACACCGACGATGGCCTGGGCGCCAGCGCCAACACCTGCTCGACCTGCCAACGACCTGGACTCACTCTGTCACCGTAGTAAAGGGGTGCGACACGGAGCCATGAGACAATCAGGAAGTGACTCAGGGGCATCAACTGTTCGACCGTGACCGCAGCTGTCTGGTCGTGATCGACGTGCAGCAGTTCTTCCTCGACAAGCTCCCGCCCGACCAACCACGGCCACTGGTCGCACGCATCGCCTGGCTGATGCGCGTCGCCCGTGCGCTGGGCATCCCGACCATCGCCACTGCCGAAGACATCGCCAACGATGGGCCGCTCGTCGCCGACCTGGCTGCCGAGTTGCCCGAGGGCACCACAGTGCACGACAAGATGGTGTTCGGTTTGGCCGGCCAGCAAGCGATCGTCGACGACGTTAAACGGACCGGTCGCGGCGAGTTCGTGATCGCGGGATTGGAAACCGATGTGTGCGTCGCCCATTCGGCGATCGGGCTGATGGAACTCGGCTACCGCGTGGCGGTGATCGACGATGCCACCGCGTCTCCCGGGCCGCACCACGACTACGGCATCGGCCGCGTCCGCGCCGCGGGCGCCGTGATCACCTCGGTGAAGGGCATCTACTACGAATGGATGCGCGACCTGGCGACG
>JANOCR010000158.1:0-2387 GCA_031412355.1 Ilumatobacteraceae bacterium
GCCCCCGTAGTAGGCCAGCAGCGGGCCGAGCACGGTCGGGTCCGGGAGGACCAGGACTCCGCCGGCATCGAACAGAATCGCCTTGAACCGCTCAGTCACCCAATCACCATGCCTGATCTTGGCACGCCCGTTTCGACGCGCACGTTTCGACGCGCACGTTTCGTTTGGACCGTGTCGACACATACCCTTGCGAACGTGCGTAGTGCCAGAGATTTCTTCAAACCACTTGCCGTCGGGGCGCCGGCGCCAATGCGCGAGATTCCGTTTCGGCCTAGCCGGGTCATCCACTTCTTCCCGCCGCACATCGACAAGGTGGTCGCCAAGTTGCCCGACGTGGTTTCCTCGGTCGACATATTGCTCGGAAACCTCGAAGACGCCATTCCAATGGCCGACAAGCACGCCGCGCGTCAGGGATTCGTCGATGTCGCCCGCTCGATCGAGATGGGCGACACTCAACTGTGGACCAGGGTCAACAGCCTCGACTCGCCGTGGGGTCTCGACGACCTCGTCACATTGGTCACCGAGGTCGGCGACAAACTCGACGTGATCATGGTGCCGAAGGTGGAAGGTGCCGAAGACATCCACTACGTGGATCGCCTGCTCGCCCAACTCGAGGCCAAAGCCCACCTCGATCGACCGATCCTGGTGCACGCCATTCTCGAGACGGCCCGAGGCGTAGCCAACATCGAATCGATCTGTGCAGCATCGCCGCGCATGCAGGGTCTCTCGCTCGGTCCCGCCGATCTCGCTGCCAATCGCCGGATGAAGACCACGCGGGTCGGCGGTGGTCATCCCGACTATCTCGTTCGCGCCGATTCAGACCCGGCGGATCCCGAGGCGGCGCGCCCGGCCTACCAGCAGGACCTGTGGCACTACACACTGGCGCGCATGGTCGATGCGTGCGTCACGTTCGGATTGCTGCCCTTCTACGGGCCCTTCGGCGACATCCACGACACCGTCGCGTGCGAGGACCAGTTCCGCAATGCGTACCTGCTCGGTTGTGTTGGTGCATGGAGCCTGCATCCCGTACAGATCGAGATCGCCAAGCGGGTGTTCAGTCCGCGGCCGGCCGAAGTCGCTCAGGCGCAACGGGTCATCGACGCGATGGGTGACGGAACTGGGGCGATCATGCTGGATGGGAAGATGGAAGACGACGCCTCGGTCAAGCAATGCAAGGTCGTCGTCGAACTCGCTCACCAACTGGCGTCACGCGATCCCAACTTGGCTGCGGCATACGGATTCACTTCGTGAACCTCGCTCACCCGAGCACTGTGTGGCGGCCGCGCCGATCAGCCCTGTACATGCCCGCTGCCAACGAGCGCGCTCTCGAGAAGGCCAAATCGCTGGCGGCCGACTCCATCATCTTCGACCTCGAAGATGCCGTCGCCCCCGACGCCAAAGAGTCCGCCCGCGACGCGGCGTGCGCTGCGGCAGCGTCGGGCCAATACGGCCGGCGGGAGTTGACCATCCGCTGCAACGGCCTCGACACGCCGTGGGGTGACGCGGATCTGGCAGCGATTTCGGTCTCCAACGCGGCAGCAGTCGTTGTTCCAAAGGTCAGCTCAGCGGCCTATGTCGATGAGGTATCGCGTCGTCTCGATCAGGCCGGCGCACCAGCCGAGTTGACGGTGTGGGCGATGATCGAGACGCCGACAGCGATACTCGACGTCAGGGCGATCGCTTCGCATCCCCGCGTTTCTTTGTTGGTGATGGGAACCAACGATCTCGCGCGCGAGCTCCGCGCTCCGCTGGCACCCGGACGTCGGGCCCTGGTCACCCATTTGGCAACCGCGTTGCTGGCTGCGCGCGAAGCCGGCAAAGTCATCCTCGACGGAGTGTTCAACGACGTCAAAGACCTCGACGGATTCTCCGCCGAGTGCGCCCAAGGTGTCGAGTTCGGCTTCGACGGCAAGACGCTGATCCACCCCGGGCAGATCGACGTCGCCAACAGCGCCTGGGCGCCCTCGCCGGCCGATGTCGAACAGGCCCGGCGCATCATCGCCGCCTTCGAACTGGCCGCCGCCGACGTACGCGGCGTGGTGACCGTCGACGGTCGAATGATCGAGAACCTGCACGTCGCCAATGCCCAACGCACCATTGCAACAGCCGAGGCGATCTCCGCCCTCGGGTGAGGACCTGACGCGTTCTGTGTCAGCTCACAGAACAGCAGTCGCTCTGTGAGCCAACACAGATGGGGCTTTGTCTGAGGACCGGGAGGAACCTGGTCCCAGGGTATTTGTGCGGGCACAAAGTGCAGTCTGTACGCCACAGCGTGTGTCGAATACCATGACTACATGACCGTGCTCGACACCCACCCCGAGAACGCGTTCGCCAGCGATCGCGCTCATGTCTTCCATTCATGGAGCGCGCAGGGCGCGCTCAACCCG
>JANOCR010000159.1:0-11714 GCA_031412355.1 Ilumatobacteraceae bacterium
CACTTCGACTATCTGGTCATCGCGGCCGGAACCATCAGCGCGTCGTTCGGTATCGACGGTGTCGAGCAGCACACCTTTCCGCTGAAGACTCTGCACGACGCGCTGCGACTACGAGCCCACCTGCTGACACGTTTCGAACACGCCAGCGCGCACAGCGAGACGCCCGTGGATCTCGGGACCGTGATCGTCGGTGGCGGTCCGACGGGTGTCGAGATGGCCGGCGGACTGCGCGAACTGATCGACAAGGTGTTCCGCAAGGACTTTCCGGATCTCGCCGAGACGCCGATTTCGATCACTCTGGTCGAAGCCGCCGACAGAGTGCTCGGCCCTTTCCACCCGACGCTGTCCGAAGAAGCCGCGACAACGTTGCGGCAACGCAACATCGCGGTCGAACTTGGCACCGGTGTCGATCGCGTCGAGCCGGGCGTCGTCGTGCTTCAGGACGATCGGCGTCTGTCGGCCGGCACCATCATCTGGGCTGCGGGCGTGACCGCAAGCCCGGTTGCCGGGCTGCTCGGCATCGCGCTGGGTCGCGGAGGACGAATTCCTGTCGGTGCGGACCTCTCGTTGGCCGGCCATCCCACCGTGTTCGCGATCGGCGACATCGCTCTTCCGCCAGGCGAACCACTGCCCCAGGTCGCCCAGCCCGCGATCCAGGAGGGCAAACACGTCGCTGCCCAGATTGCTGCGCGCCTGGCCGGCGGCGAGACGTCACCGTTCCGCTACCGCGACAAGGGTTCGATGGCCACGATCGGCCGCAACCATGCCGTGGTCGAGTTCCCCAACGGCATGCGCTTCCACGGTTTCATCGGGTGGTTGATGTGGCTCGGGCTGCACCTCATCGAGTTGATGGGGTTCCGCAACCGCGCCAACGTGTTCGTCAACTGGGCGTGGAACTACGTCACCTACGACCACGGCTCGCGCCTGCTGCTCGACGCGACTGACGCGCCTGACACGACACAATGAGTCTTACTTGGGCGGCATACGGATCCCGCCGTCGACGCGGATGGTCTCGGCATTGAGGTAGCTGTTGGTGATGCACTCGACGATCACCGAGGCCAATTCCTCCTGCGTACCCAACCGGTGTGGGAACAACACGCCCTTTTCAAGGTTGGCCTTGAACGCTTCGCTGGCTTCGCCGGTGCCATAGATCGGCGTGTCGATCAGGCCGGGCGCGACCGTATTGACCCGGACGCCGATTGCCGACAGGTCACGGGCGATGGGCAAGGTCATGCCGACGACCCCACCCTTCGAGGCCGAGTACGCGGCCTGACCGATCTGCCCGTCGAACGCAGCCACCGACGCGATGTTGACGATGGCGCCGCGCTCGCCGAACTCCGTCGGCTCGGTGGTGCTCATCGCGGTTCCGACGATGCGAATGCAATCGAAGGTCCCGACCAGGTTGATCGCGATGACTTTCTTGAAGGCGTCGAGATTGGCGGCCGAGTCGTAGGTGCCGTCCTTGCCGACGGTGCGTTGGGCCCAGCCGATCCCGGCCGAGTTCACCAGCACGCGAACCGGCCCCATGCTCTTGGCCATCTCGACCGCATTCACGATGTCGTCGGTGTTTGTCACGTCGACCTTGCAGTTCGCGCCACCGATCTCGTCGGCGAGCGCGGTCCCCTTCTCCTCCTGCAGGTCGGCCACCAGGACCTTGGCTCCTCTGGAGGCCAGCAGGCGGGCGGCCGCAGCCCCGATTCCCGATGCCCCACCCGTGACGATTGCGCTGACGCCGTTGATATCCATGGGTGGCGACGATAACGGCCCGCTCGCCCAGTGGAGTGTTACGCGCCCACCCGGGTGGGCCTGAGACACTCCACTGGAGCGTCAGGGGTCGAAGAGGGAGCGTTGGGGTTCGGGGTCGAAAGCGGGCGGATCCGGGCGGGCCGTGAACGGTCCCTTCGATGCCGCCACTGCCAGGGCGTCGACGAGGTCGTTCATCGGGTCGCCGCTGTGACCCTTCACCCAGCGGAACTCCGGCGTTCGGGCCACGACCAGTTCGATCAGCGGCTTCCACAGATCGACGTTGACGACCGGTTCCTTCTTGGCGTTCTTCCACCCGTTGGCCTGCCATCTGACATACCACTTGTCCCGAAAGCAGTTGATCACGTAGGTCGAATCGCTGACGATCGTCAGTTGGCCTTCGAGCGAACGCAGCGCCTCGAGCACCGCCATGATCTCCATCCGCTGGTTGGTGGAGCGCGCCTCGCCACCCGAGCCGCGCAGCGCTCCATCGGGTGCCGTCGCCCATGCCCAGCCGCCAGGACCGGGGTTGCCGGCGCATGCCCCGTCGGTGAACACGACGTGGGCTGCCCTAGGTGCGGTCATCGGCGCAAACTACTGTGCCGATATGCGGAAACAGGCCATTGCGGTCGTCTTGGCCATGCTCGTCGCCGGCTTGGTGGTCGCCCCGAAACCCGTGGCCGCCGATCGGTTGTTCGTGTCGGTGTTCATCGATGTGCCCGGGCCAAAGGGTGGGATCGCTGTGGTCGGCGACTCGGTCATGCTCGGCTCAGCCTATGGACCACCGTTCGAGCCCGGTTGGGGCCCGTCGCTGGCCCACCTGTTGGCCGACCGCGGTTGGGGCCCGGTGCGCATGGCGGCCGGCGTCGGTTTCCAGGCCGGCAAGATGGTGCCGAGCAACCCTGGCGCCAACATGTCGCTGTGGCTCGCCAACCAGCGCGCGGCCGGCTTCGATCCTCCGGTGATCGTGGTCAGCCTGGGACCCAACGACATCATCGCCTGCGGCGGCAACGTCAACTGTGCGGCCGATGACATCCGGGGATTCATGAACACGGCTGGCGCGGATCACGAGGTGTGGTGGGCGCTGCAGACGGCGGCCATCGACTCGAACCAAGAGGCCTGGAACCAGGCCCTGCAGATCGTCGCCGCCGAGCGCCCGAACCTCATGTTGTGGGACTGGCCGACAATTCGGGCGGCGCACGGAATCCCGATCGCGGCTGACAACACCCACCTTCCCACTGCGGCGGCGTATCTGCAGCGCAGCACCCTGATCGCCGACGATGTCACCGCTCGCCTGGCAGCGTCGCGCCAGGTCGGCGGCGAGGTCAATCCTCCCCTGTTCGGGGCGTCCTACGAGTACCAGCCGTTGCCTCCCCAGCGATTGATCGACACGCGCGAGACCGGGCAAAGAATCGCTGGGGGCGACACATTGACCGTCGACCTGTCGGTGCTGGCGCCGACGTCGGTCGGCAGCGACGCGGCCGCCGCGGCGGTCAACGTCACAGCTGCAGGGCCTGCGGCCGCTGGCTACCTCACGGTGTGGCCATGTGGCGCTGATCGTCCGCTGGCGTCGAGCGTCAACTTCCTGGCCGGTCAGGCGCGCGGCGCCCAAGCCACCACGCAGCTACGGCAACCCGACAGATCGCTGTGCGTCTACAGCAACGTTGCGACCGACATCGTCGTCGACCTGCAGGGCGTGTTCGTTCCAACGGGTGCTCTGAAATTCACCCCGATCACTCCCGACCGCAAGCTCGACACGCGCATCACCGGCCGCGCCTCGACGATCGCGATCCAGGCCCCTGCAGGCGCGGACGCTGTCGCCGCGACCCTGACGGTCACCGAGGGGGGCACCCCCGGCTTCCTGACTGCGTACCCGTGCTCGAGCATTCCTCCGTTGGTGTCGAACGTCAACTGGCAACCCGGCGAGACCGTGGCGGGCGCGGTGTTCGTGCCCGTCGCTGCGGACGGAACGTTCTGCGTGTTCACCAACTCCCCGACCGACGTGGTTGTCGACGTCACCGGGGTCTTCAGCGACACCAGCACGTTGCGCTTCACCCCTGTCTCGCCGACACGGATGGTCGACACCAGAGTAGGCACGGGCGGCTGGCGGGGCCACCAGGGTGTCGGGCAGACCATCGAGATCGGCGCAGCGCCCGATGCGGCCGTCGCCGTCACCGGCACCATCACCATCGTCAACCCAGGCCTGTCCGGCTACTTGACGGGCACGACGTGCGGGCAACCGGCCGGTGCCACGTCGTCGGTCAACGGTGCAATCGGCTCGGTGATGGCCAACTCGTTGACCGTCGGGCTGTCCGCCGGCGGCAACCTGTGCATCACGTCGCTGGTCGCCGCGCACACGCTGTTCGACACCACCGGTTGGTGGATGCCGTGAGAGCAGAGTTCACAGGCTTCGCGCACATTACCCAGCGGTAAGCCTGCTTGACTAAGGGTCATGATCTTCGACGGTTTCGTCAATCAACTGCCTGACTCCGATCCCGGAGAGACCCAGGAGTGGCTCGACTCGCTCGACGCTGTGGTCGACGTGCACGGCAAGACGAGGGCCCGCTTCCTCCTCTCGAAGCTGCTCGATCGTGCTAGAGCCACGCAGGTCAGCTTCCCCGCCACCGTCAGCACGCCCTACGTCAACACCATCCCTCGCGAGCAGGAACCGTGGTTCCCCGGCGACGAGTACATCGAGCGTCGGATCCGGGCCTTCGTTCGTTGGAACGCGGCAGCCATGGTCGTCAGGGCCAACAAGCTCGCTGACGGAATCGGTGGACATCTGTCTACGTTCGCCAGTTCGGCCAGCCTCTACGAGATCGGCTTCAACCACTTCTTCCACGGCAAAGACGACGGTCAGCCCGGTGACCACGTGTACTTCCAAGGTCACGCGGCCCCCGGCGTGTACGCCCGGGCGTTCATGGAGGGCAGGCTGACCGACGAGGACCTCGATCACTTCCGCCGCGAGATCGGCCGCGACGGACGCGGGTTGTCGAGCTATCCCCACCCGCGCCTGATGCCCGACTTCTGGGAGTACCCCACGGTCAGCATGGGCCTCGGTCCACTCAGTGCCCTGTACCACGCCCGATTCAACCGCTATCTGCAGAACCGGGAGATCGACGACACCACGCAGAGCCGGATCTGGGCGTTCCTCGGCGACGGCGAGTGCGACGAACCTGAGTCCCTGGGCGCACTCTCGTTGGCCAGCCGTGAGAAGCTCGACAACCTCGTCTTCGTCGTCAACTGCAACCTGCAGCGCCTCGATGGCCCGGTCCGCGGCAACGGCAAGGTCATCCAAGAGCTCGAGGCCGTGTTCCGCGGTTCGGGCTGGAACGTGATCAAGGTCATCCTCGGGTCCAAGTGGGACGAACTGTTGGCCAACGACCACGACGGTGTGCTGTTGAACCAGCTCAACAACACCGTGGACGGGCAGTTCCAGCGTTACACGGTCGAGAACGGCGCGTACATTCGCGACGACTTCTTCGGGCCTGACCCGCGCCTGCGCCAGATGGTCGCCCACTTGACCGATCAGGACCTCGTCCATCTGCCCCGCGGCGGGCACGACTATCGCAAGCTGTATGCCGCATACAAGGCGGCGACCGAGAACCTGGGTACGGGCGCGCCGACGGCAATCCTGTGCAAGACGGTCAAGGGATGGACGCTTGGCCCCGACATCGAGGGCCGCAACGCGACGCACCAGATCAAGAAGATGACGAAGGATCAACTCTTGGTCCTGCGCGACCGCCTGCACATGCACGACGAGATCCCCGACTCGGCGTTCGACGGCGACCTGCCGCCATACTTCCGACCCGCCGAAGACTCGATCGAGTACCAGTACATGATGGAGCGCCGCAAGGCCTTGGGCGGCTCGATCCCGAAGCGCATCACGCGGGCGCGCAAGCCAATGCAACTCCCCGACGACAGCGCATTCGCCGAGTTGCTGACGGGCTCGGGTACCCAAGCCGTAAGCACCACGATGGGTTTCACCCGCCTGTTGCGCGGCTTGGCGCGCGACGAGAAGTTCGGCCAGCGCGTCGTGCCGATCATCCCCGACGAGGCCCGCACGTTCGGTATGGATTCGCTGTTCCGCGAGCTGAAGATCTACGCATCGCAGGGCCAGCTGTACGAGCCTGTCGATCACGAGATGCTGTTGAGCTACGCCGAAGCGGCCAACGGTCAGATCTTGGAGGAAGGGATCACCGAGGCCGGCTCGACGGCGAGTTTCATCGCGGCCGGCACGGCCTATGCCACCCGCGGTGTACCGATGGTGCCGTTCTACACGTTCTATTCGATGTTCGGCTTCCAACGCGTCGGCGACCTGATCTGGCAGGCT
The DNA here is from genome assembly GCA_031412355.1 of Ilumatobacteraceae bacterium. Lineage (GTDB taxonomy): Bacteria > Actinomycetota > Acidimicrobiia > Acidimicrobiales > Ilumatobacteraceae > JAENVT01. The sequence continues at coordinate 6,077 of JANOCR010000159.1, forward strand.
GCCGACGCCCGAACACGCGGCTTCCTGCTCGGTGCCACGGCGGGGCGCACCACGTTGATGGGCGAAGGTCTGCAGCACCAGGACGGCCACTCACTGGTGCACGCCTCGACGGTGCCCCCTTGCCAGGCATACGACCCGGCATTCGCCTACGAGGTCGCCGCGATCGTGCAGGAGGGGCTGCAGCGCATGTACGGCGGCGGAAGCGAAGACCCCGACGTCTTCTACTACATAACCCTCTACAACGAGAACTACCCCATGCCGACGTTGCCGGAGGGCGACCCCGCCGAGGTTCGGGCGGCGATCATGCGCGGCCTGTACCGATGGGCGCCGGCGCCCGAGGGCCCGACGCGACGGGCAACGTTGCTGTTCTCCGGCTCGGCTCAGGGTGCGGCGCGCGAGGCCGTCGCCGAACTGGCCGAGCACTTCGACGTGGGCGTCGAACTGTGGTCGGCCACGTCGTACAAGCGGTTGCGTGAGAACGGTCTCGAGGTCGAACGCTGGAACCGTTTGCACCCCAGCCAGGCGCCGCGCACGGCCGACATCGCAGACTTGCTCGCCGATGCGCAAGGCCCGATTGTTGCAGTCACCGACTTCATGAAGATCGTTCCCGAGCAGGTCGCCCGCTTCCTGCCGGATCGCACGTTCGTGCCGCTTGGCACCGACGGCATGGGCCGCTCCGACACCCGCGACGCTCTGCGCCGGTTCTTCGAGATCGACATGGGCCACGTAGTGGTCGGTGTGCTCTCGGCGTTACACGCCACCGGCGAGGTCGACGCCGAGCAGGTCGACGCAGCCATCCACCGCTACCACATCGACCCCGACACCGTCGATCCCTACATCGTCTGACGCGCCGAGCGCTGGTGGCTCAGCTCCACCAGCCGTTCACGTCGATGATGACTTGGGCGGAGCTCGACGAGTAGATGCAGATTGCGCCGCCCGGCGACAGGGGCAGTTGTGCTGCGTTGGCAATGGGTGCAGCGAACTCGTAGTTGACGTTCGATGCTGTCGGCAGCTCGCCGCACGGCCAGGCCGTGACGAAGCCTCGCTCGATTGCGTCGACCACTGTGATGTTGGCTGAGATCGCCCGAGCGCCGGCTGGGATCCCTCGCGCACCGGCGATTTGCACGACCAGTGTCTGGTTGGCCGTCAGGCGCGAGCCGTTCTGGCCGGCGTTGACCTCGGTGCGGTAGTTGTCGCGGGTGTCGGTGAACCGGAAGGGCGTGCTGGGCGTGAACCTGTTCTGGGCGTCCGACGACACGAAGCCCACCACATCGACGACCAGGTCGATGTCGGTGTTGACGAAGAAGCAGACCGTGCCGGCAGGTGACACTTGGGCTAGCACCAGGTTCGGTGTGACCTTGCCGGCGCCCGGGTTGAGGCTGGATGTGGGCGGGATGGCACCGCAGGGGAAGGCGGTGATGTAGGCGTTCAGCGTGGGGAGGACGCCCGTCACGTTGAGGGCGACGGCGCTGGCGTTGGTGGGGATTCCGGCCACACCGACGACCGGCAACTCGACGACTTGACCGCCGGCCAGTCGTGCGGGTGTTCCGACCCCGTCGCGGCTGTCCATCAAACGCACTGGGGCCACCGGCATGTAGCGGCCGCTGGCGTTCGAGCTGTAGTAGCCGCTGACATCGATGATCAGGTCGGCCGACACGCTGCTGAAGGCGCACAGGCGGCCACTGCTGTCCAGCGGGATGGTTGCGGCGTTGGCGACCGTCTCGTATGCGGAGAAGTTCAGCGTCGACACCTGGGGGCGGCTCGCCGAGCAGTTCCACATCGTCAGGAATCCGGATCCCGTTGAGCCCGTCACCGTGACGTTGGCCAGCACGGCCTTCGCATTCGACGGCACTTCACCCTGACCGGTGACCTGGATGTGGGTGATCGTTCCGGGTGCCAGGGTCGTGGCGCCGGCGGGGATGCGGGTGTCGACGATTCGGGCGGGTGCAAGGGGGGCGAAGCCGTTGGCCGAAGATGTCGGCTGAGCCACCGGGGCGGCAGCGATTCCGATGGCCGCAGCCGGGTCGACCGTGAAGCTCCAGTTGACCGAACGGGCCGAAGTGCTGACGGCGACCTGATGGGTGCCTGGCGAAAGCACCGTGCGGGGCACGACGACGACCGCGTTGTCACCCTGCAGGATCTGCTGGGCGACACCGCTGGTGTTGGCAGCAGACAGCACGCACACTTCGATGGCCTCGCCGCTGGGGCCGGTCAGCCACGCGGTGGGGCCGGTTGCGGCTTCGGGCATCATGGCGATGATCGGAAGGCCGGCAGAGCCGGTCCATCCGCAGAAGGTCATCGGGCTCGGTGACTCGACGACGAACCGGTCGAGGTTGGTCGTGGTGCCGTTGCCGGGGAACAGGATCGGCTCGCTGGGGCGAGGTGCCGAGCCGAGGCCGCGGAGCACGTCGAGGGTTGCGCCGCTGTGCCACAGCGGCGTCTCCGGCAGGTCGCACTTGCCGAAGCCGGTCGACTGAAGGTTGTGGCGCAGCACGCCGATTGCGTGGAACGGGCCACTCATCCACAGTTCGATGTGGCTGCGAGCGTTGGTGTTGATGACGCTGGAGACGGCGACGTTGCCACTGTTTCCAGCGACGTCACCTTCCGGTGTGTAGCCAGGAAGGCCTGGTGTCTCGTCGTGGCTGATTCCGTTGTACAGCATGTAGCAAGAGTGCGCCGTTGCGGCGGACGACATCGATCCGTCTTCGACGACCGAGCCGACGCCGGCCATCGCCCGGTAGTAGTTGACGGTTGTCAGCCAATTGGCGGACTGCGGGATGAACTGAGGTGAGGGCTCGGCGGCGCTGACGCTGGACGAGATGCACATCGCGGCGACTATGCCGACCCCGATTCCGAGGGTTGTGAACCGGTTTCTTGGTGTGCGCATCATCTCTTGCCTTCCTCAGCCTTCTTTCCCCTGACGCACGGGTCACCCGTTCACTGTTTGGATCGGAGCAAGGCGGTCCGGACTTGAGGACCCCAAGGCCCGAACACGGACGCAGCGTCGAACAACAGACGAACTCTTGACACACCGATCACCGACAGCGACCGGAACTGTTCAGCGAGAGTGTCGGCGAGCCCGAAATGCGGCCGGCGCAAGGCTCAGCCCGGCCAGCAGGGCGCGGGCGTGGGTGCCGCGCGGGCTCCAACGAAGCCGTCGGATCGACAACCACAGGGCGCGCTTCACGGTGGCGCGGTCACCGAATCGGAAGGCGAATCGCAGCCGGTTCCGTTCTTGCAGATAGCGAGCCCGCCCGCCCAGCAGCGACGTCGAAGCGCTGACCCGATGCCACACCCTGCTCGCGGCGACGCACCGATAGGTCCAGCCTTGCGCGGCACCTCGGCGGGCCAGGTCGACGTCTTCGTAGTAGAGGAAGTACGAGTCGTCGAATCCGCCGGTCGCCTCCAGGAACTCCGAGCGGAACAGGACGGCGCCACCGGTGAACGACTCGATGGAACGATCGTGGGCGAACTGCGGCCCGTCGACCTCGCCGTAACCGATGTCGGTGCCGGCGCCGTCACCGCCTATGACGACGCCGACACTGTTGATCAACCCCGGATTCGATCCTGCCAACAACAACTTCGGCTGCACAGCGCCGATCGTCGCGTCGCTGTGGAGCGCAGCGAGCAATGGGCGAAGCCAACCCTTCTCGACCTCGATGTCGTCGTTCAGCAAAGCGATCGAGGTTGCGCCGATCTCGGCCGCTCGTCGAAAGCCGGCGTTGGCTCCTCCGCCGAATCCAAGGTTCTTCAGCGGCCGGATCAGGTCGACGTCATCGCCGACGGCCGCGCCGCCGCCGTTGTCGACGACGATCACGCGATCGGCATCACCCGCGGCCAGCACCGAGGCGATGCATGCGTCGAGCATGGCGGCCTCGGCCGAGTACGTCACGATGACGACCGCAATCACCAGGCCATCAGATCACAACTGGTCACGGGCGCATCGACAATCCATCGATTGCTTCACTAGCGTTCGGCACATGACCGGAACCATGTTCATCACCGGCAATGCCGACGCGGATCAGTTGCTCAACTCCGACGGCACCGCGGTGCTGATCGGCATGTTGCTGGATCAGCAGGTGCCGATGGAGTGGGCGTTCACCGGGCCGGCGACCTTGCACGCCCGGCTCGGGCATCTCGATGCGTCGAAGATCGCGGCGATGGATCCAGACGAGTTCGTCGCCGTGTGTTGCGCCAAGCCGGCGATTCACCGCTTCCCCGCGTCGATGGGTCGTCGCATTCACGATGTGTGCACTGCGCTCGTCCAGCGATTCGACGGCCGTGGCGAGAACGTGTGGGCCACAGTGAGCACCGGCCAGGAGTTGTACGACCGCCTACGCACGCTGCCCGGCTACGGCGACGAGAAGGCCAAGATCTTCGTGGCGATCCTCGGCAAGCGATTCGACGTTCGACCGCAAGGCTGGCAACAGGCTGCCGGCAAGTTCGGTGACGACAGTCCGCGCAGCGTTGCCGACATCACCGATCCGACGTCGCTTGGCAAGGTCCGCGAGTGGAAGAAGGCAGCCAAGGCCGCCAAGAAGGACAAGCAGGATCGACCGGTCGCCTGAGCGCTATGGCACGAGGATGTCGGACGAGATCGGTGGGAACGCCACGTCGGCGGTGCCTGGCGGCAGCACCTGCACATCGGCGGTACCGGGCGTCGAACCGACGGGAAGCTCGATCACACCCTGCGTCGTCAGCACATCGGCGGGAGCCTGGATGACACCAATGGTCGGCGGCGTGTCGGAGTCGAGATCGCGGTCGTCGTCGGAGCGCGAGAAGCCGTACGCCACCAGACCCGCGGCAACCACGACGCCGGCCGTAACGGCAATCAAGGTCGTGCGCGATCGGCGTTTCGATTCGATCGGTTCCACCACGACCACGACCCTATCGAGGTGAACCGCTCCGGGGGCGACAGCCGGTCGCTGGTGTGGCTCTCGGCAGCGACCGCATTCGCAATCCTCGGGTGCACATGGGCGTTCTCCGTGGCGCGCTACGGAGGACCTGACGAACCCGCCCACGTCATCCGCGCCGCGGCTGCTGCCAACGGCGATCTGCTGGGAACACCCGTCGACGGCCTCGAGCCCGGGTACCGGCAGGTCACCGCGCCGGCGAGCCTTGCATCGGGCGACCCGGCATGCTTCCGCCACGACGACACCATCACTGCGGCGTGTGCAGTGCCGTCCGCGGACTCGGCGAATGTCGAGGTAGCCACGTCGGCCGGCGCAGCGCCGGCCTGGTACTACGCAGTCGTCGGTGTGATCGCGCGCGTCGTGTCGAGCGGCGACGATGCGTTGCAGTACCGGATGGCGGCGCTGCTGCTGTGCGCGATGATCCTCGGCTACGCCTTCGCGCGCAGTGCCTCGTTTGCCGGAGGCGGATGGCTGATCGCCGCGCTCACGCCGTCGGCGTGGTTCCTGATCGGCGTGGTCGGCACCAGTGCGATCGAGATCGCGCTCGTCGCTCTCGCCGTGGTCGAAGCCGTCAGGCGATTCCAGGATCGCGCGGACACCGAATCGCTGGCACGGGTCACGGTCCCGTTGGCGATCTGCCTGATACTTCGTCCTGCGGCCGTGATCGACGTCGTGGTCGTCGCGCTGGTGCTGATTCCGACGATTCGACACCCGCTCGTCAAGCG
>JANOCR010000160.1:0-7052 GCA_031412355.1 Ilumatobacteraceae bacterium
CCGACTCCACCCTGATCACTTCCTCGGCCAGTTCGATTGTCCTCATCAATGGTGCATCGGAATGCAACATCTTCTGGCAGGTCGGCAGCTCGGCAACGCTGGGAACCGCGTCGACCTTCGTCGGCAACGTCTTGGCGCTTACTTCGATTGCTGCACTGACTGGCGCAAGAATCCAGGGCCGCCTGCTCGCCCAGAATGGCGAGGTCACCTTGAACACAAATGTCTTCACCTCTACCAATTGCGCCCTCGGGCCGGCACCGCCCGCCGCCACGACCACCACTATCGCACCAGTGCCGACGCCAACAACAGTTCCGGTGTTCAGCGTCCCCAATGTGACTCTGCCGAACACCGGACGCACGAGTGTCGGATCAACGACAGCAATCGGCACAGTGACCCTCGCACTTGGTGCGGTTGCACTGGTGTTGGCACGTCGCCGTCGCCCGGCCGTCTGACCCCAACTCTTTCTCTGCGAGACAATCCGCGACCTGTCGCGGATTGTCTCGCGTGAACGTCTGGTTCGAGGGTCACCGCGGCATCACGCCTGCTGTATCAAACTATGTGCGTCGACACTCTTTCGTCCGGAGGATCAGCAGATGTGAGCACCGAACCAGCGTGGCCAGCCGACATCCCGATCGCCGGGTCTTCCCCGCGCATGCTCAGCGGCGTGCTTCGTTGGCTGTGGGTTTCGGCCGACCGAAGTGCCGGACCGTCGCAGCCCGAGATCTTCCAACACCCTCGTGCCGCCAATGATCCGCAGCGAGTCGGCATCTGCTGCTCGGGCGGAGGGTTGCGTTCGGCCGCGTTTTCGTTCGGAGCCCTCGACGAACTGTGGCGCAAGGGCATTGTCGAGAAGGCCGACTACCTGGCCGGAGTGTCGGGTGGCTCGTACGCGGTGACTGCCGCAACCATCGTTCGAGCGCAGTCCCCCGACGTGGCCTGGTCGAAAGATCAGCCGGGGCCGTACGGCCTCGGATCGCCTGAGCTCGACTACCTCCGCAATCGCACCAATTACCTGGCGCCGGGGATGATGGGCCGCTGGAACATGTTCCTACGGCTGCTGCTCGGCATCTTGTTGAACCTCGGCGTGATCCTGGGGTTGCTGTTCGTGGTGGGGCGCCTCGCCGGGCGGTTCTACCGGTGGGCGCTGCCCGAACTGGGTGGCTGCACCGGCCAACAGTGCGACGGCGACCTGACCTTCCACAGTTGGAGCAGTGTGCTGATCATCGTGTTGCTCTCGCTCGGCCTGTTCGCCGGCTTGCTCGACCTGTTGTTCCGGCCCGCCGCGGACTGGTGGTGGAGGCGACTGGTCCGCTGGTGCGGGACATTCGTCTTCTTGGCGATCGTCGCCGCGATCGTCCTCCGCCTCATTCCCCAGGTGATCTGGTGGGCCCGGAACAGTCGGTTCGGGTACTCGGGTCAAGCCTCCCAGTTCGCTCGCGGCGCCGGCTCCGTCGCTGCGGCCGCCGGGTCGTTGGCGCTGTCACTCGGGCACCTGGTCCTTCGTTCAGGGTCCGGTGGCAAGGGAAGCTTGCCGAAGCGCCTCGCCAAGGTGCCACATCGTGTCCGCACCGTGCTGCAGAAGTTGGCGATCGGAGTAGTCGTACCACTGTCGCTGCTTGTCTTCTTCCTAATCGCGATCGACTCCGGCACGCGCCCGTGGACGACCGCGGCAACGTGGTGGTGGGTTGGGGTACTGGCAGCAGTGCTCGCTGTCTTCGCCATTGGCAATCCGATCGCCTGGTCGGCTCAGCCGTTCTACAAGCGGAGGCTGCGCTCTGTGTTCGCCCTCCGGCGTGAGGTGAAAGACGGCGTGGTCACGGTCGGTCCGGTGCCGACAGATGAGGAACCGTCGCTATCGGAGCTGCGCCCAGAGAACTGGCCCCAACTGTTGATCTGTGCCGCCGCAAACGTGTCGGACCTCGGCTACACCCCGCCCGGCCTCGGCGTGACGAGCTTCGTGTTCTCGCCCGATCGCGTTGGTGGACCCTTGGTCGGATCGATCTCGACCAAGCAGTACGAGCAGCGGTTGACGCGCATCCGCTTCTTCCAGAAGGCGTGGAACAAGATCAACAACAAGGCGCCGTCGACAGGTCGCCTACGCGATGTCAGCCCGCTGTCGGCCGTGTCGATCTCGGGCGCAGCGGTCTCGCCCTCGATGGGTCGCATGAATCAGCCCGCGTACCGAATGTTGATTGCGATGTTGAACCTCCGACTCGGGGTGTGGCTGGCCAACCCTCGCCTGGTCGGCGGGTTACCGGCGATCGGTGCCGACGAGCCGACGTACCGGCCACTCGTGCGCCCGACCTACCTGTTGCGCGAGCTCCTCGGGAAGAACAACCTTCGCAAGAAGTTCCTCTACGTGTCCGATGGCGGCCACTACGAGAACCTGGGTCTGGTCGAGCTGTTGCGACGCGGCTGCACGACGATCTATGCGATCGATGCCTCCGGCGATACGCCTGGCAGTATCCGCACCCTGGGCCAGGCCGCCGCGTTGGCGCGCAGCGAACTGGGTGTCGAGTTCGACGACATCGACCCGTCGATGTTCACTGTGAAGGATCCTGAGGAGCCGGGCATCGTAATTTCCGACCATGCCATCATCCACTTCCGATACCCGGGCGATGGTGGCGAGGGAACGCTGGTCTACATCAAGAAGGCGTTGATGAAGGACCTCCAGACTCCGGCGGATCTCGTCTCGTATCAGCAGGCCCGACCGGTGTTCCCATACGATTCGACCGGCGATCAGTTCTACGACGTCGAGCAGTTCGAGGCATATCGGGCGCTGGGCATGTCGGTCACCCGCCGGGCTCTCGCCGATCACGGGTGACTCGGTATCGTCGGCCTATTGACGACGTCGAAGCACGACCGAACCACCTCGGGTGGCACGCCTCCGTACCGCCGAACGGCTTTGCCAACCGCGCCGTGTCGCAGGCGACGAACACCAACCCGCTCGGCCTCGACACCCCGCCAGCCGACGACATCGAGACCACACCGGAGCACTACAACCTGATCGGCGGGGATCCCGCTTGCGTCGGCTGGACGCGATCGTACGACGACCCCAACGTGGTGCAGTTGCGCCAGAAGTTGCAGCGCCACAACGGGATCAAGGGGCTCGAGGTGCTCGACCCGACGGAGGTCGAACGGGCCGCCCAGTTGTTCCACCGCGACGGGTTCGTTGTCGTACGCGACCTCCTCGGCCCCGAGCAAATGGCTCGCATCCGTAGGGCGACCGAACGCGCCCTCGACGAGATGCTGGCCGTCGATCCGACGTGCGCTGCCGGTGGCGGAGCCGGCGGGTTGCCTCACCGTTTCTCGTTCGGCAGCAGCTCGGCATCGCGCCACATGCTGCACGTCGACGAGTGGGTCGAACTGGTCGACATGCCTACGACGACCCCCATCCTGAAGGCCATCTTCGGGTCGCCAAACTACATCGTGATCGGCGCAGGCGGCGACGTTGCCATGCCGGGTGCCATCGAGTACCAGGGACTGCATTCCGACAACGTGTGGTCGGAACTGCACGACCCGACTGGCCGCATCTCAACTCGGGAACTGCCCGTTCCGGCCGTCACGATCAACTTTCCGATGGTCGACCTCACGCCGGAGAACGGTCCCACGAGGCAGATTCCAGGCACACAGAACTCGCGCAACCCGATCCCGAGCCTGGCCGACGAGCCGGAGTGGATGAAGCTCAGCACCGTGTGCCCGGCGCCGGCGGGTTCGGGTATCTTCCGCGACCTGCGGGCCTGGCACGGCGGCACACCCAATCTGTCGCGAGAGGTCCGGGCGGCGCCGAACGTCGAGTACTTCGCGCCATGGTTCCGCAGCGAGGCCGTGATCCGCTCGATGCCGTACGAGCAATGGAAGACCCTGTCGCCCCACGGTCAACGTATTTCGCGCTATGTGATGTGCGGCAAGGGTGAGAAGGTGATCGGCGCTGGCTACATCCACCCGCGGGCCAAGATGCGCGAGGCGTTCAAGGAGGAGCAACTGCGTGAACTGGGACCGGAGGCCGCCGAGGAGTACCTTCGGCGCCTGTAGGTCCAGCCTGCAGATCGAAAGGTGGTGCCGTGCTGACCGAACCGAATGTCGATGCTTCCGAGGCGCTCGACCGCTTGAACACCGATGGCCACGTGGTGTTGCAGAACCTGATCTCCAAGGAGATGGTGACCGACTTGCGCGATCGCGTCGGGCGAATCTTGGCTCACGAACGCGAATTCCCGGTCGACCCCGGCGAAAGCGCGATCTCGGTCGACCAGGTCGACGACGTTGACTTCGAGTATTGGCGCAGCGACGACGACGAGATCGAGCGCATGAAGCGCCGCATTCGGCAGCGACAGGCGCAGGAGTTCGACACGCCGTGGCCGGTACGTGCCGATGAGGTGTGCATCAGCTTCATCCACATCCCGTCGCTGTTCGACGGCGGTCGATCACAGCGGATCTTCAACCTGATCAACAAAGACGTCGCCTTCGCTCCCCTGGTCGAGCATCCGACGGTGCTCGCCATCACCGACGAGGCGCTCGGTCGCGACGCGGTCGTGCTCGACATGAGCGTCAACCATGTCGGGCCGCAGACCGACAGTGCCGGATGGCATGTCGATTCCCCTCTCACCCAGATCCCCGAGCCGCTGCCGAACTTCACCTTGGGGATCCAGACCGCATGGATGCTCGACGAATTCAGCATCGACAATGGAGCTACCCACGTCGTGACGGGCAGCAACCGCACCCTGCGCAAGCCTCCATCAGGGCGCGAGCATCTGGCGAACGAGACAGTGCTGGAAGGACCGGCCGGTTCGGTCGCGATCTGGCTGTCGCAGACCTGGCACCGCCATGGCGCGAACCTCACCGACGGCGCGCGAAACGGCGTGATCATTCAATATGGACGGTCGTGGGTGAAACCGTTCGTCGACTTGCGCACACCAATGGATGCCGAGCAGGCCGCAGCATTCTCGCCGCGGCTGCGCTACATGCTTGGCTGCAACGCCAGCGCCCCCGTTCGCGGTTGAGCCCCTAGATCAGGCGAACTTTTTGGGCTTCCTCGCCCTTCTTTCCTGGCGCAACTTCGAACTCGACTGTGTCGCCTTCGTTCAGTGACTTGTAGCCACTGCCTTCGATGTTGGAGAAGTGGACGAATACATCGCTGCCACCTTCTCGAGAGATGAAGCCGAAACCTTTTTCGGCGTTGAAAAACTTCACAGTGCCTGTGGCCATTACATGTTCCTTCACAAGTTGAGCCGCCGTCGACGGCTGATGGATGACGCTATCCCGTTACCGAGCGCTTCGCCTCGTCGGGCGCCTCAGGACTGCTGGTGAGCTGGGAGGCGGAAGGTGAAGTTCAGCTCCCGAAACAGCCGCAGACAGGCGTCAACGACCATGCCGAAGGCAAGCAATGGCTCAATCAACGGTACGTTCTTACCGATAGATAGTTGTGACCTCCCCGGAGGCTGCACCGTGTGACGCGATCTTGGAGAGCTTCATGAGCAGAATCACCTACGACGAGACGATGAGCAGCAGCGATGCCTTGATCTGGAACATCGAACAGGATCCACTGTTGCGGTCGACTGTGATGAGTGTGTGGTTCCTCGATCAGCCACCGTCGCCAGAGCGCATGCGCGCAACAGTGCAGCGGATGGTCTCGCAGCTTCCTCGGTTGCGTCAGCGGGTCGTCAGCGGCCGCCCTCGCCCCAGCTGGGTCGAGGTCGATCGGCTCGATATCAACGACCACTACCGGTACGAGAACCTGGGCGGCCACGCGGAACGCGGCGACGTGCTGGCACTCGCCCAGCACTGGGTTCGCGAACCGTTCGACCGCACGCGCCCCCTGTGGCAGTTGGGAATCTTCTCCGGACTCGCTGATGGCCGAGGTGCACTGGTGTTGAAAGTGCATCACGCCATCGCCGACGGAGTCGGCCTGATGCTGATGCTGGCAGCGCTCGCCGATCTCGAGCCCAACCCGGCACACCGACTCGCCGTGGCCGACGTAGTGTCGCCCTCGGCGCCGACGGAACGCGCCCCACGCCATTTCCTACGGATTGCTCGCCACCCCATCGCGTCGCTGCGGTCTGCGGCACGCAGTGCCGTGTCGATCGCCCGCCTCGTGATGCCGAACCGAAGGCCCCTCAGCCAGCTGATGACGGGCCGCTCGAACCAGTTGTGTCTCGACGTGAAGTCACTCCCGTTCGACACTTTGCGCGGCGCGGCGAGGCAGGCCGGCGCCAGCCTGAACGACGGCTTCGTCAGCCTCGTGCTCGACACCCTCGACCGTTACCACCGGCGATATGGCGCCGATTGCGCACGGGTGCGCATTCACATGCCGATCAACATACGCGACGCGGCGACGGCTGATCGTGCGGGCAACCAGTTCGTGCCCGCCCGGATCGTGATGCACGTTGGGGACGACGACACCGAGGGCCGGCTCCGCCGCGTCAGCAAGCACCTTGCTGCCGTTCGCCAGGAGCCGGCTCTGAGGTGGGTCAACACAGTCTCGGCGGCAATCCAGCGACTCGGAGTGCCAATCTCGCGGCGAATCATCGGAGGGATGATGAAAGGCGTCGATGTACTTGCGTCGAACGTTGCCGGCCCGCCCTGCCCGCTATACCTCGCCGGTGAGCGCGTCGACGAGTTCTATGCATTCGGACCCCCGGCCGGCGCAGCGCTCAACGTCACGCTGTTCAGCTACAACAACACGATCCACCTCGGCGTCACGAGTGTCGCCGCAGCCGTCGACTCGCGCCGCCACTTCATGGCTTGCCTCGACGAGGCGATCGCCGAGATGGAAGCACTCGCTGCGACCTCCGCGAAGCCAGCGACCAGCGCCGTCACGGCACCCGTGCTGCTCGGTGTCGCAAGCTGACTCCCGCCGACGACACCGGTGATGTTGGCCAACACGACGTGCTCGAGGCCGGCGCGCGCATAGGCCTCGAACTGCACAGCCAATTCCTGGCTGTTTCCGATGAACAACACCTGCTGCACCATCTCGAAGGGAATCGTTGGGGCGATGTCGCGCAGTTCGTCGGCGTCGAGGTCGTGAATGATCACGTCGATGAACCCGCGCGAGT
>JANOCR010000161.1:0-2414 GCA_031412355.1 Ilumatobacteraceae bacterium
GTGCGCGACGTCGATCAGCTGGCCGACGTCACGTGGCGCACGATGGTGCTCGACGAGGCGCAGGCCATCAAGAACCCGGCCAGCGACACCGCACAGCAGTTGCGGCGCATCTCGGCGCACACTCGCCTCGCCCTCACCGGCACACCCATCGAGAACGGCGTCGCCGACCTGTGGGCCATCCTCGACTTCACCAATCCTGGCCTGGTCGGATCGCGACCGTCTTTCATCTCGCAGATGTCGGGCGATGGCGAGGCGGCACTACGAGCGCTGAACGGCCTGCTGCTGTTCCGTCGCACCAAGACCGAGCCCGAAGTGGCCGCCGAGTTGCCCGACAAGATCGACGAGCTCGACCACTGCACCATGACCCCCGAGCAGATCGGGCTCTATCAGGCAGTGCTCGACAAGCTGGTCGAGAGCATGGCCGACTCCGACAATCTTGCCGACGCCAAGCAGGGTGCGATCCTGGCCGCGATCACCGCGCTGAAGCAGATCTGCAACCACCCGGCGGCCTACCGCGACGATGGTCAACCACTGGCTGGACGGTCCGGGAAGCTGGCCCGGCTGGAAGAGATCGTCGAGTCGGTGTTCGCTGCCGGCGAGCGCATCTTGATCTTCACCCACTTCGCCACGTGGGGCCGACGCCTGGCTGACCACCTCACCGAGGTCACGGGTGTGCCGATCGCGTGTTACGACGGCAGCCTGACCAGAAGTGTCCGCGATCGGCTGGTCACCCAGTTCCAGACCGAGGATGGCCCGGGCGCGATGGTGCTGTCGCTGAAGGCCGGCGGCACCGGGTTGAACCTCACCGCGGCAAACCACGTCGTGCTGTACGACCGCTGGTGGAACCCCGCGGTCGAGGACCAGGCACGTGACCGGGCTTGGCGCATCGGGCAGAGCCGCACCGTGATCTCGCACCGGCTGGTGTGCCCCGGCACGATCGACGAGCGTGTCGAAGAGGTCGTAGCAGGCAAGCGCCACATTGCGAATGTCGTGCTGCCGCGGTCAAGTTCGCTCGCCGACCTGAACAACGATCAACTTCGTCTGGCGTTGGGGCTGCGTCCCGACGAACTGCTCGCCGAGGACGACCAGTGAGCCGCGCTCCACGGCGCGGCAACGGCCAAGGCCGTCGTCCAGCGCAGAAGCGCCCTGCCCCGATCGATGTGTGGAGCAAGCCGGGCCCGCTTCCCGACTTCGAGCCGATCGCGGTTCCATCGGAGGCGGGCGCGCTCTTGCGATCGCTCGGTGACCCGCCCCTGCTGAAGGCCTCCGCCGCCACTCGCCATTTCACGATTGTGATCCAGCGTGCGGCCGTCATCGCCGCCGCTCTTGCCCTGAGCGCCGACCTCCTCGCCAAAGACGACGAGGGTTAGCCCGGTTCGGGCGTCGTCGAACTGTGAGTCCGATCACGCGTTGGGCGCGACACCGGAATCACACCGGTTCGGGCGTCGTCGAACTGTGAGTCCGATCACGCGCTGGTCGCGACACCGGACTCACACCTCATTGTTGGCCTGCGCACGCGTAACATGCGGCAATGTCAGCGGCACCTCAGATTCACGAGACGGCGGTCGTCGAGGACGGTAGCGAGATCGGCGACGGTACCCGGGTGTGGCATCACGCCCACGTGCGCGCCGGCGCCTCGATCGGTGCCGGGTGTGTGATCGGCAAGAACGTGTACATCGACGAGGGCGTGCGCATCGGGTCGGGTTGCAAGGTGCAGAACAACGTCAGCGTCTACAACGGCGTGACGATCGGCAACGACGTGTTCGTCGGTCCGTCGGTTACTTTCACCAACGATCGGGTTCCGCGAGCGTTCAATGCAGAGTGGACGATCACGCCCACGCACGTGCGCGACGGTGCGTCGATCGGTGCCAACGCGACGATCGTCTGCGGGGTGACGATCGGGCGATTCGCGATGGTCGCCGCAGGGGCGACGGTCAGTCGCGACGTCGCCGACTTTCAACTCGTCGCCGGCACACCGGCGCGGCATCTCGGCTGGGTCGATCGCGACGGCACCGTCGTGTCGAGAGAAGCCGATCAGCCTCAGGCCTGACAGCGCTGGGTTGTGGGAACGAAACCTGGACTGTGCGCGGGCGCGGTGACGAGGCCTGCGTATGTCTCCTGGAACTGGGCAAACACGCCGCTGCCACCGACGTTCTGCGCGGCGAGCTCAACCAGCACGTCGAGCGTTGCATCAGGTGGCCCGGCGCCCAGTGAATGCTCGCTCAACAGAACCATCATGGCGGCCCGCTGCTCGCCGTCGATGGAGTCGACCGCGACGCCGCCTCTGACGAGCTCCTGATCCCAGTGCTGGAAACAGCGGCGTGCTTCGACCATGAACTCGTCGTCGTACGGCGAGGCGATCACCTCGCCGAGGCGATCGCCGTTCAGGTCGGCGGCGAACTCGGGATCAGGTG
>JANOCR010000162.1:0-15044 GCA_031412355.1 Ilumatobacteraceae bacterium
GCGCCAACTCCGACGCAGCGATCGCCTATGGCGTCGGAGCGTTCCCGACGTTCGTGGTAGTAGGCGCCGACGGCACGGTGAAGGTGCGCTCATCGGGCGAACTACCCGCTGCGGATCTCGATGCACTCGTGAAGCAGGCACTCGCAGGCTGATCTGGAACGTGGCGAACTGCTTGTTCGCCTTGCGGGCTCGCGGTCTGGTCGTGCTTGACTAGGCCGATGTCATCCGACGAGCCACCGCGTCCCGTTCTGCTCACCGACGAGTTGCGCAACCAACTCAACTCGGTGTCGACGGCGACGTTGACCAACCAGCTGCAGCGCAAGGGGATTCGCTCGACGTTCTTCAGTGGACTGAAGCCGATCAAGCCCGGCCAGCGGATGCTGGGCTACGCCCACACGTTGCGCTATGTGCCATTGCGCGAGGACCTCAACGCGCAGTTCACGTCCGGGCAGAACGCCCAACGGCGGGCGATCGAGAGCATGACACCCGACGAGGTCTTGGTGATCGAGGCTCGCGAGGTGCCCGACGCCGGCACGTTCGGCGATGTGTTCGCACTCCGTGCCCTGCGCCGCGGGGCCACGGGACTGATCACCGACGGTGCGGTGCGCGATACGCCGGCCGTAGCAGCGCTCGACATTCCCGTGTATCACGGGGCGTCGCATGCCGCCACGTTCGGTCGCGCCCACATGCCGTTGGAGCATCAGATCCCCATCGCTTGCGCCGGTGTCACGGTCATGCCCGGCGACATCATCGTCGGTGACGGCGAGGGTGCCGTCGTGATCCCGCCTTCGCTGGTGGTCGAGTTGGCAGCGGCCTCGGTGCAGCAAGAAGCCGAAGAGACCTGGGCGCTCGAGCGAGTCGACGCCGGCGAGAGCACCGTCGGGGTGTTCCCGGTGTCGAAGGAACGGCGTGCGGAATTCGAGGCCTGGCACGCAGCGCGGCAGTCGCAGCAACAGAAGGGGCAATGACCATGCCGAGGAAATCGTTCGACATCGCCAGCTTCCAGCATGTCAACCCCATTCCGGCGGCCTCGCGCATCGGCCCGCTGCTCGTTTCGAGCGTGATCGCAGCCCGCGACCCCGGCGAGACCACTGTGCCCGAATCCGCAGAGGCGCAGTACGCCAACCTGTTCCACCACATCGGCGAGATCCTGCAGGCTGCGGGCGGCGACTGGCGACACATCGCCCGCATCACGTTCTACGTGCCCGACATCTCGTTCCGCGACTCGTGCAACCCGATCTGGGTCGAACACTTCCCCGATCCAGAGACTCGGCCGGCACGCCACACGCAGTTCGGGTCGGGAGCCAAGCTGGCAACCTGCGAGTTCATCGCCTACATCGACGACTGAGTTGCGTCAGCGAGCGCGGAACGTGACCTCGCCGAGCCCGTTGAACAACGCCTCGACGTTGTCGCCCACTTGGAACGGGATGGCCTTGATGAATGATCCCGACAGGATCACATGGCCGGCTTCAGGCGAGACGCCGAACTCGGACAGCTTGTTGACGAGCCAGGCAACCGCGTTGATGGGGTTGCCCATCACCGCTCGGGCCATACCGCTTTCTTCGATGTCGCCGTTGATCGACAGCGTCGCGCCGACGTTGCGAACATCGACATCTTTCAACTTCGTCGGGTTCGCGCCGAGTATCACCAGGCCGCACGCCGCGGCGTCGGAGATGCTGTCGATCAAGGTGTTGGGCCCTCGGCCGGCCTGGCGCGTGTCGACGATCTCGATCGCCGGCAGCACGAAGTCGGTTGCCCTGATCACGTCGGCGACGTTGACGGCTGGACCGCACAATGGCTCCTTGAGCACGAACGCCAACTCGACTTCGACCAGTGGACGGTTCATGGTGCTGCGCGGCACGATCCCGCCCTCCAACACGAACCAGTTGTCGAACATCGTGCCGTAGTCGGGCTCCGTTGCGTTGGTGAGGGCTCGCATCGCCTTCGATGTCAGGCCGATCTTGTGGCCTTTGATCACCCGGCCGGCAGCGACCTTCAGATCCGTGACAGCTTGCGAGATCGCGTACGCATCGCCGATGTCGGCCGTCGGATACTGCTCGGAGATCGGCGTGATCGGCACGTTGTCGATCTCGGCCTGAAAGAGGGCTTGAGCTGCGGTTGCGACGTCGGAGGCGGAGAGGTTCGGCACGGCACGAAGCTACACGCCGGTCAACCCTTTCGACCGAGTGCGGCGAGCAGGTTCGCCTGCGAACGATCCGCGGCGTCGGTTGCATAGTCAGATCCGAACTCGCCACTGCCCTGAAGGAGGGCCAACTGTGGCTGAACGACCTGCCAGCAGGCCTCGACGAGTCGTGGATCGAGGTCGGTGGGTTGCCCCGTTGCCGATGCCAGATCCCATCCGTGGATCAACACGTCGATCACTCGGTGCCCGGCGTAGACCGATCCGGGTACGGGCCCGTACGAGACCGCGCATGGCGCGTCGAGTGCGCCCGGCGCTTCGAACGCCGCAGCGGCCGCTTGTGTCGAACGGTCGTATGACTCGAGGTGGTCGGCACCGACCATGTCACCGTCGAGAGTCGATCCGACGTCGTCGATGGTGCGCCCACTGGCCAGCTCGGCAGCCCACAGGTTGCCGGCGACGATGTGGTTCAGCAGCTCGCGCACGTTCCACCCTTCGCACGGAGTGGCCAGATCCCATTGGTCGTCGCCGATTCCTGCGACGTAGTGCCGCGTCGAGTCGAGCGCGCTCCGATGCAACCCTGCGAGGTCGATGTTGTCTGCAGTTGTCATCGCCGTGGTCATCCCTTGACGTAGGCGAACTTCTCGGCCACCTTGCCGTCTCGGACCCGGAACAGATCGACCCCGCGGATGTGCCCACCGTTCCAGCTGTAGACCCAGCGCTCGACGACGCGATCGCCCACCGCGAATGATTCCTCCACCTCGAACCGACTGGCGGTGTCGTCGAAGATCCCCTGCCATGCCAGACGAATCTCGTCATGCCCCTTGTGTTGCACACCGTCGGGCGAAGGGCCGGTGGACTCGAACATGCAGTCGTCGGTGATCATCGACAGTGCCGTCTCGAGGTCGTGGTCACGCCACGCGGCGCCAAAGGCGGCAACAACGGCGACGGTCTCGGATGTTTCGGTCATGGTTGTATCTCTCCCTGAACGTCGAGTAGCTTACTTACTAGTAGGTAAGTAAGTCAAGACGTGCCTCGGCGCGCGCAACAGACGAGACAGAGGATCGTGAAAGCTGTCGATGATGCAGTGATCAGCACCGCCGAGCGGGCGCTCGATGTCGCCGAGCGGCTGGTGCAGGTGCGCGGCTTCAACGGAGTTAGCTACGCCGACGTCGCCACCGAAATAGGCGTCACCAAGGCGGCACTGCACTATCACTTCGCCAGCAAAGCGGAACTGGGCGAGGCATTGATCGGTCGCTACACGGCACGGTTCGCCGCCGCCCTGGACGACATCGATCACCGCGTGACGGATGCCCCTGAGAAGATCTCCGCTTACGCCACGATCTACCTCGACGTACTGCGCCAGCAGCGCATGTGCCTGTGCGGCATGCTGGCCGCCGAATATCAAACGTTGCCTGTGCCCATGCAACACGCCGTCGTCCGGTTCTTCGATCTCAACGAAACCTGGCTGGAGGGTGTGCTGGTCCAGGGTCGACGGGAGGGCACGCTGCGCCACTGCGGCTCAGCGCGCAACGCAGCCCAGGTCGTGATCAGCACGCTGGAGGGCGCGATGCTGGTCGCCCGCATGCACGACGACCCGGCTCGACTCGAAGCCGCTACCGGACAACTGCTGGCCGAGCTCACATAGCAGCGGCGGCCGAACCGCCGGCAGCTATGGCCGCTGAGACCGCGGCGAGGTCGAGGCGATGGACTCGGTCGGAAGAAAGTCGCGTGTGGCTTGGGCGATCGCAATCGCACGCTGCTGATAGCCCTTGCCCGTGTAGTGCACCTGATCCTCGGCGACCCACAACTCATTTTGGGCGGCCAACGATGCCCAATCGAACACGAACATCTCGTCGTGCCGTTCGTCGGCCACGGTCTCGAGGGCCGAGTTCCAAAACTGTTGCCGGAGCGGAGTTTCTGGCAGGAAGATGTTGACCCACAACACATAGCGGCCCCGACCGATGCGGGTCATCATCTGGCGAATCAGGTCGGCATGCTTCGATTTGGCGAATATCCCGGCATCGTTGGTGCCGAGGGCGACGACCCACATGTCGCAGTCTCCCGACGTTGCCCGAATTCCGTCGACCGCGGTGACACCCGTGTGCGGGTCCTTCCTCAGCTTCGTGCGTACCCCGCGGCTTCCGTAGGCGTCGATTGCCGACCGTGACCACCCGGCGTCGCTGAACTCGTCAGCCTGGTAGGGCAGGGTCCCGATGGTCAGCGAGTCACCGATGAGGGCGATCCTTGGCGCTGTGATCGACGACTTGTTCGCTGCGCCTGCGGTGGCGCCGTGCAGCAGTTCGAGTGCTGCCGCCGAACCAAGGGCGGCCGCCAACCCTGCGCTGAGTAGCTGTCGTCGGGTGGACAGTAGAGGGGGTGACGTGGGCAGCATGTGTGCGGAATCCGTCGTGGCCGCCGTCCGCGACGGCCTGCAGATCCCGATCAATTTCGGTGTTGGGGGTTGCTCGATCCTAGATCAGCGATCGCCCCCCGCTGGCGCGGCTCTAGCCGGCCTGGCCCTCTTGCGGCTCGCGCTCTTTGATCCGCAGCATCCACGCCGTCGCGCCGAGTCGCAAGACGACAACCCCGAGCACCGCGATCTGCCACAGCTGATCCCTGAACTTCGATCCTTCGCCGATCGACTCGGCGGCCTTGACCGAGAGCACCACGATTTCCTTGATCGAGGCGATGATGCCGACGATGAGGAACGGTTCCGCAACGAGTTCGCGTTTGGCGATGGTGATCCGGACTGCGGAGAGCAGTTCGACGAGAATGAACAACAGCAACAACGTATCGAGCACCTCGACCACGGGAGCGGTATCGAAGTCGTCGAGCACGTCGACGAGATCTTTCCCCGCGACTGCCAGCAACACAACAGACGCAACAAGCAGCAGCACCGCAATGCCGAGGTAGACGACCTTCTCGACGGCCTCGAGAGTTGCGTCGGCACGCTTGGTGAAACCAGTTCGGTCGGGGTCTGCGTCGGCCACGGCCGAAATCATGGCAGACGGCGCTGTTTGAAGGGACTACGGCACGGGTACATCACGTTTCCGCGAGATGAGGAGCACCACAGTGACCGACACAACCCCTTCCCCAAACTCGAACGATCCGGCAAACGACGGGTACGACATCGACCACGCCGATGAGGCCCGCCGCGACGCAGGCCGCGATGTAGATGACGAGGTCCGCGATGCCGACCGCGACGTCGACGACAAATCACGCACGATCGGCAAGCGGCTCTCCGACGCCGTCGAGGACGCGATCCCCGGCGACTCCGACCACGACGGCCACTGAGGCACACGAACGGCCCAAAGCCCGGCGCAGTGTGGGCGAGGGGGGACTTGAACCCCCACAACCTTTCGATTACTAGCACCTGAAGCTAGCGCGTCTGCCATTTCGCCACTCGCCCGAGTAGAGGCTCACACGCTAGCAATCGCCACCCTCACCCCCAACACCCCTTCCACCCAGTACGGGCGCGGAACTATGCAGTGGGTGGCACATCGCGCGCCCACACGACGTGTGCGGGCGCGGAAGCATGCGGCTGGTGGCATGGGGCGCGCCCGACCAACGGGGAGGCACCGGGCGGAGGACCAGGGGCACAACTCGGGCCGAACGCGAACCTCGGCTGAACACCAGTACCCTTTCGCCAAGTTATGGGATTGCAATCGTTCGAGCGGTCTCTAGAGCGTATGGTCGAGGGCGTGTTCTCACGTGGTTCTCATTCCAGCATTCGCCCGGTCGAGCTCGGCCGGCGTCTTTTGCGCGAGATGGACGACAATCGCAGCGTCGACGTCAAGGGCCGGCGCATTGTCCCGAACGACTTCAGCTTCCAGATCAGCGGCAAGGACCATGCCGGGTTCGCCGACATCGACGACGCCTTGAACAACGAGTTGTGCGAAACCGCCCGCGAATACGCGCGGGCCGAGGGTTTTCACTTCATGGGTCCGGTACGGGTGACGATGACGGTCGACAACACCCTGAAGCCGGGCCGATTCACCATCTCATCGCGGCTGCGCGAAGCGGGCAGCGGCGGCGGTGCGGCCACATTGGTGCTGCCATCGGGCGAACGCGTTGTGCTCAACGACCGGCTCGTGACCATCGGGCGCCTACCCGACTGCACGATTGCGTTGCCCGACGCCAACGTCAGCCGCAAGCACACCGAGGTGCACCATCGCGGCAACGCGTTCGTCATCGTCGACTTGGGATCCACCAACGGCACCAAGATCAACGGCACCCGCATCGACGGTGAACGAACGTTGACCGATGGCGACATCGTGAGCGTGGGGAGCACGCACCTGCGCTTCGAGGCAACGTGATCGCGGCTGCAACCGAGCCGCTTCTCGGCATTCTCAAGTACGTGCTCCTTGCGCTGTTGTATCTGTTCTTCGCCAGGGTGCTGTGGGCGGTGTGGAGCGAAGTTCGCGGGCCGCGGGCCGGGGCCACGGCATCGCAGATCCATGCCGGTATCTCCCCCAGCGACCCGACCGTCGCCGCGCCGTCACCGATGGCACCCGAGCTCAAGCACGGTCGTCGTTCCGTGCGGGCGCCGAAGGGAAGGAAGGGCAACGTCGGCCGGTTCGTCGTGCTGGAACCGAAAGCTACGCGTGGCTCCGTCTTCGCAATGGCCGACGAGATCACCATCGGTCGGGCCGCGAACGCCACCATCGGAATGGGCGACGATTCGTTCGTGTCGCAGTTGCATGCCCGTGTGTTTCGCGACGCCGGGATGACGATGATCGAGGATCTCGGCTCGACCAACGGCACCTACCTCAACGGCAAGCGCCTGACTGAACCCGAGCGGGTCACCAAGGGTGATCGGGTGCAGATCGGCAACACCGTGTTCGAGGCCGAGTAGTGAGCGATCACGTCGCATTCACCGACCAACCAGCCGTGCGTTGGGGGGCAGCCACGCACGTCGGCCTGGTGCGCGCCGGAAATGAGGACGCATTCGTCTCCGAGCCGATGGTCTTCGGAGTGGCCGATGGAATGGGTGGGCATCAAGCAGGCGAGGTCGCCAGCGAGATCGCGGCACGCATCATCCGCGACCGGCTCGGTACAGGCGCCAGCAATGTCGGCGTCGTGGTCGCATCGGTGGTCGAAGCCAACGCCTCGATCTACCAGGCTGCGCACGCAAGCGACGACCATCAAGGCATGGGCACCACGCTGACCGCGCTTGTGGTCATGCGCGCCGACGAATCCAATGTGGCCCGCTTCGCGCTCGTCAACGTCGGCGATTCGCGGACCTACCTGCTGCGCAACGGCGAGTTGCACCGCGCCACGGTTGATCACAGCTACGTCCAAGAACTGGTCAACACCGGCCACATCACCGAGGACGAGGCGCGCAGTCATCCACGCCGCAACATCGTCACCCGCGCCCTGGGGATCGAGCCCACGGTCCGCGTCGACACCTGGCTGGTGCCGATGGTTCACGGAGACCGGTTCATCCTGTGCAGCGACGGCCTGGTCGACGAGGTTGCCGACGACGACATCGCTGTCATCGCCCGTGCGGCCACCGATCCGCAGACTGCGGCCGAGGAGCTGATCGCCAAGGCCAACGCCAACGGGGGCCGCGACAACGTGACGGTCGTGGTGGTCGACGTGCTGCAGGGTGTCGAGCCAACGGCGGCTGATGCGGAGCTCGAATCCGAGCCGGGTTGGCCGGGCTCCGACTCGACGGGAACGATGATCGACGCCGACGCCAACAGCGTGCTGTCGAACCCTGTCATCGTCGGCGATTCCGGGCTGACGATGCCGCCGGTCGTGCACGTTGCCGGTGCCGGCGAGCCAGACGCAAGAAGTCACTGGGGAACCCGCCGATTCCTGAAGTTCCTGGGTGGCGCGGCGGCCATCGTCGTCTTCGCCGCGCTGATCGCCGCCCTCGTCTACAACACCGTGCAGGATGATCCGGCTCCGACCCCGACGACCGTCGCAGTTACGGAGCCGGCTACAACGCCCGAGACCACTCCTGCGACCAGTTCGACCAGTTCGACCAGTTCCACCAGCAGCACGACATCGACCTCGAGCACGACGACCACATCGGGCCCATGAGCGCGTCGCCGATCGCCGCAGCAAGGCGTCGCACCGAACTCGGCCTGATCGTGATGGCTGCGACCGTCACCGGAGCGGCATACACCCTCGCTTCCCTGGGGCAGAACGCCGAGATCCCGCCGATCCTGGTGCCGTTCCTGTTGGCGGTACTCGGCCTGCTGGTCGTCGCTCATCTCGCCAATCGGGTGCTGGCCAAAGGCGCCGACGGCACCATCCTCCCGCTGGCCGCGCTGCTGCACGGCATCGGCTACGTGATGATCGCTCGGCTCAGCGAGCGATCGGCCGGATTGCAGACAACGTGGACCTTGGTCGCCATCGTCGCCTACGTCGCAACCCTGGTCATCATCCAACGCGCCTCGGATCTCGCCCGCTACCAGTGGAGCTTTCTCGTCATCGGCGCCACGCTGCTCCTCCTGCCACTGGTCCCCGGGATCGGCAACACCAAGGCCGGCGCCCAGATCTGGGTCAGCATCGGTCCGATCAACTTTCAACCGGGCGAGTTCGCCAAGATCGCTCTCGCGTTGTTCTTCGCCGGATACCTCGCCGATCACCGCGAACTGATTGCGGCCGGCACATGGCGAGTTGGTCCGTTCCACCTTCCCGAACCACGACATCTCCTGCCGATCGCCCTTGCATGGGGGTTCGCCGTTGTGGTGATGGTCGCCGAAAAAGACCTCGGATCGTCGCTGCTGTTCTTCACCCTGTTCGTAGTGATGATGTGGGTCTCGACCGAACGGGCCAGCTACCTCGTGATCGGCTTGCTGCTGTTCTCGGGCGCGGCGTTCGTCGCCTGGCGACTGTTCGACCATGTCCAGACACGCGTAGCCATCTGGCGAAATCCATGGCCGCAGTACGAAGGCAAGGGCTACCAGATCGTGCAGGCGATGTTCGCCTTCGCCAACGGCGGCACAGGCGGCACCGGCCTCGGACTCGGAAGTCCCAACAAGATCCCCGTGGCCAAGACCGACTTCATCTTCGCTGCGATCGGCGAGGAGCTCGGGCTGCTCGGCACTACCGCCATCCTGATCGGTTTCTTGCTGATGATCGGCGGGGGGCTTCGGGTCGCGATCCGTGCGGACCGCGCCTTCGAAAAGTTGCTGGCCACCGGTCTCACGACGATCGTGGGCATCCAAGCGTTCATCATCATCGGCGGTGTCACCCGAGTCGTGCCGCTGACAGGCATCGCCCTGCCGTTCGTCAGCTACGGCGGGTCCAGTCTGCTGGCCAACTACGTGCTACTGGCGTTGCTTGTGCGCGTCAGCGATTCGACGGCGCGACGCCTCGGTGAGACACCGAATGAACTGACGACCTCCGAGCGGTTCGAGGCATACCGGCAGCGACGGATGGCGGCGAAGGCGCGGTCATGAACAAGCAGATCCGCCGCCTCGCGCTGGCCTTGCTGGCCTGCTATCTGGTGCTGTTCGTTCAGTTGAACGTGTTGGCCGTCGGCCGCCAACGCGAGCTCAACGCGGACCCGCGCAACAACCGCCAGACCGAACGAGACTTCAACCGCCCGCGCGGCGCGATCGTCGCCGCCGACGGCACCGTGCTGGCCAGGAGCGTCCCGACCCTGCAAGGCGCCGAGTTCAAGTACCAGCGCGAGTACCCGACCGGCGATCTGTTCGGAAACGTCACCGGCTACTACACCTTCAGCTTCGGCTCGACCCAGGTCGAGCGCACGCAGAACGAAGTATTGATGGGCGATACCAGCGAGCAGAAGCTCCGCGCCATCGGAGGATTGTTCAGCGGTGACGACAACACCGGCAGCGTCGTGCTGACTATGCGGCCCGACGTGCAGCAGGTCGCCGCCGACGCGCTCGGTGCTCGCGAAGGCTCCGTCGTGGTGATGGACCCGCACACCGGGGCCGTGATCGCGATGGTCAGCAACCCGCGGTTCAACCCGGCAGACGTGGCCGTGCACAACTCGAAGCAGGCAGAGGATGTCTTGACGTTCCTCAACGCAGTGCCCGGCAAGCCGCTGCTCGCCAACGCGTATCAAGAGCGCTACATGCCCGGCTCGAGCTTCAAGGTGATCACCACGTCGATTGCGTTCGAGAACGGCGCCACCTCGATGGAGCGCGCCTTCCCCGACTCCAGGGAGTACATCCCACCGCAGACGACCGATCCGATCCAGAACTTCGGTGGCTCCGTGTGCGGCGGCACGATGGTCGTGGTCTTCTACCGCAGTTGCAACATCCCGTTCGCCCAGTTGGCCATCGAGCTGGGTCCCGAAAAGATGGTCGAGGGCACCAAGAAATGGGGCATCGGCGAGCCGATTCCCATCGATCTCCCGGCTCCTGTAGCGAGCGGATTCGGTGAGGTCACCGACTTCACGGATCAGTTGCCGTTACTGGCAATCGGTGGCTTCGGGCAGGGCAGCACGACGATGGTGCCCGTGCACATGGCGATGATTGCCAGCACCATCGCCAACGGGGGTGTGATGATGAAGCCTCACGTCGTCGATGCCACACTCGATCACAACGGCGGGGTGTTGACGCGCACCACTCCTGCTGCGTGGAAGACGCCCATCTCGGCCGCGACGGCCGAGACACTGACCACGTTGATGATCGGCGTGGTCAACCAGGGCACCGGCACGGCGATGCAACTCGAGGGCGGCATCCAGGCAGCAGCCAAAACCGGGACGGCCCAGTTGAACGTGACCGGTCCGGAACGGTCGAACGCTTGGATCATCGGTTTCGCACCCGCTGTTGCTCCGCAGTATGCAGTCGCGGTGGTGCTGAAGGGAGGCCCCGACGACGAGGTCAGTGCCAGCACCGGCGGAAAATTGGCCGGCCCGATCGCCAAACAGGTACTCGACTATCTGTTCGCCACCCCAGCACCGATAGGCGGGTGAGACACGGGTGACGTCAGATAAATGGCCACTCGTGGGTAACCTCGTGGCGCGTTCGACGCGCAAGAAAGCAGCGTAGGCAGCACGTGACAGACAACGGCGAGCGGACGGTACTCAACGACCGCTACGAAATCCAACAGCGCATCGGGCGGGGTGGCATGGCCGACGTGTTCTTGGCGCGCGACCTGTTGCTCGATCGCCTGGTGGCCATCAAGGTGCTGTTTCCCGAGTTCGCCACCGACCCGAACTTCGTCGAGCGGTTCCGCCGCGAGGCCCAATCCGCCGCCAACCTGACCCACCCCAACATCGTCGCCGTGTACGACTGGGGCAAGTACGCCAACACGTATTTCATGGCCATGGAATACGTGCAGGGACGCACCCTGGCCGACATCTTGCGTGCCAACGGCCACATCAATTCGGTGCAGGCCGCGGAGATCGCCAACGAAGTTGCTGCCGCGCTTGGCAACGCCCATGCCAGCGGCGTGGTGCACCGAGACATCAAGCCGGCCAACATCTTGATCGGTGGCAATGGCCAGGTGAAGGTTGCCGACTTCGGCATCGCCCGGGCGATGAATGCGCCGAGCGAGAACAATCTCACGCAGGTCGGTTCGGTCATGGGCACGGCCACCTACTTCTCGCCTGAGCAGGCCCAAGGTGCGCAGCCCGATCCGCGCAGCGATCTGTACTCCTTGGGCATCGTGCTGTACGAGATGGTGGCCGGCAAGCCGCCGTTCGCTGGCGAGAACCCGGTCAGCATTGCCTACAAGCAGGTACACGACCTGCCTCAGCCCCTGAATCAACTTGTCGCCGACGTACCCAGGCCGTTCGAGGCGATCGTCGCCAAGCTGCTGGCCAAGGATCCCAACATGCGCTACGCCAACGCCGAGGCGTTGCGCGACGACCTGCGCCGCTACCGCAGCGGCGAGCCGGTGCTGGCCTTGACGTCGGTTGTAGGGGCAGCAGCGGCTCCGCCGCTGCGCACTGGCGACACGGGGGCGGCGGCCAACGTCACCCGGGCGATGCCGCGCACGGCCGCCAATCCGGCGCAAGGTGCTACCACGGTGTTGGCGCGAACCTCGATGATGCCCCAGCAACAGCAGCGGCCACCTCGCAACAACTGGTACGGAGTCGCCGCGTTCATTGCCCTGCTGGCACTGGTGGCGGGCGGCATCGTGCTGTTCAACGCGTTGAAGAACGACGAGCCGGCCACGTCGTTCGCTCTGGCCGATGTGGTCGGGTTGCCTCTCGACGAGGCGACCCGGGAACTCGAAGATGCCGGCCTGTCGTTCAACCCGATCGAGGAACCTACCGTTGATGCCATCGAAGGCGCAGTCGTGCGGACGGCACCCATCGCCGGCACGATTGTCACCACCGGTCAGGCGATCGACGTCTTCTACAATCCCGTCAAGGCTCCCGTGCCGATTCCGGACGTTCAGGGCCTGACCGTCGAGGAGGCCACCAGTACCTTGACCGGTGCTGGCTTCGTCGTGTCGCCAGACACCGTCTTTGTCGTCGACTCCGCCATCGAACCGGGCCGGGTGCTCAGCACCAACCCGCCGTTCGGCGAGTCGGCCACGCAGGGCAGCACCGTGATCCTGACGGTGTCTAAGGCGCCGGATCAGCAACTGGTTCCCGACGTGACCGGACAGACCGCTGATGCAGCGCGGGCGCTTCTCGAAGCAGAGCCCTACACGTTCAATGTCACCGTGACGTCCGAACCAAATGCTGAGGTCGCGGCCGACACCGTCTTGCGCACCGATCCTGTCGTCAACACCCCGGTCGCCAAGGGCGCTGCCATCAACCTCATCGTCTCGGCCGGCCCGGCTCGGGTCCGGGTCCCGCCCGTCGAAGGGCTCACCGAGGCGGCAGCACGCAACCAGTTGACGCAACGAGGTCTCGTCGCAAACGTCGTCACCGTGCCTGTCGCGACCGGCTCGACCCAAGACGGCATCGTGATCTCGCAGAGCATCCCATCGACGGAACTAGTGCTACCCGGCACGACGATCCGGCTTCAGGTCGGCAAGGCTGCGCCGGCGCCGACGACTGTCGCGCCGACTGTTGCGCCGACGACCATTCCACCTACGACTGTGACCGTCCCGCCGACTGCCAACCTCGGAATCACCAAGGTGAGCTCCATCTCGGGCACGACCGTGACCTACACGATCATCGCCCGCAACGACGGGCCATTCGACGTCACCGGGGCGCGGGTGACTGACGACATGCCGCCCCAACTGAACTCGATCACCTGGACGTGTTCGGACGATGCGGGGGCGAACTGCCCTGCAAGTGGTTCCAACGACATCGACGTCGCGGTCAGCTTGAGCGTCGGTACAACGGTGACCTTCACTGTGACAGCGACGGTCACCGCGAACTCGGGGACCTTGGAGAACACCGCCACCATCGCGTCGCCAGGCGGTGTGTCGGATCCGTCGCCGGGGAACAACTCCGCGACTGACTCACGAAACCTCGGGCCTTAGTTCCCGTTAGTCCCCGTTCAGAAAGTTCCGCAGCAGATCGTGGCCGACGGCAGTCAGGATGCTCTCCGGATGGAACTGCACGCCCTCGATCGGCAAGGTGCGATGTTTTATGCCCATCACGACGCGGTTGCCGCCGTCACCGTCACTTTCGCCTGAGGTGGCCGTCACCTCGAGACAGTCAGGGATGGTTGCCGGGTCGATCACCAGACTGTGGTAGCGGGTAGCCGTCAATGGCGATGGCAGATCCCGAAACACGCCGACACCCGAGTGTTCGATAGGCGAAGTCTTGCCGTGCATGAGGGTGGGTGCACGAACGATCGAGCCACCGTAGACGTGACCGATTGCTTGGAGCCCAAGGCACACGCCGAGCACGCGGATGCCGCGCTCGGCAAACGCGGGGACCACCGGGCAGATGATTCCGGCATCCTCAGGTCTTCCGGGACCGGGCGAGAGCAACAGGGCATCGGGCTGTACGCCCAGTGCCTGCTCGACGGTCATCTGATCGTTGCGCACAACGATCGGCTCGGCACCAAGTTCGCCGAGGTACTGCACGAGGTTGTACACGAAGCTGTCGTAGCTATCGATCACCAGAACGCGCCGGGCCGTCACCGCAACAGCCTGCCGCAGCACGTCCGGTCGTGTCGAATGTGTTCTGTGGCCTATGCTCTGTCGCCGTGGCTCCACCGAAACGCAAGACATCGGGTCGGGTGACCCCTAAGGGCACCAGACCAGGGCAGGCGACGACGACGCACGAGCCGATCACGACATCGTCGGCCGGAGTCTCCGCATCGTCGCGCTACACGCCGCCCACGCCGAAGGAGTTCTACGAGAGCCCGCGGTGGGTGCCGATCCTCATGCTGACGCTGCTGGGGATCGGGGTGTTGGCGATTCTGTCCCGCTACGTCATCTGGGACACGACCAACACACCGGTGCTGATCGGGCTCGGATTCCTGTTGGCCGGGCTGTGGGTCGCTACGAAATGGCGTTGAGGCAACTCACACTCTTGTAGTTTGCACACACACTTATCCACAGGCTGTGGAGATCAGTCATAGAGGGGCGCGACGATTTCCATGTCCTCGAGGCAGTGCCGCGGAGGCGGTGGATCCTGATCCGGGGCCAGCGTGAGCTTGATTTCCAGGCCGCACACGCTGCATCGGTACCTCACGTTGACCTTGCGGAGCTCACCCGCAGGTGGAGGCGACGGCATGGGTGCGGTGAAGCTTCTCAGCAGGCCAATACCGCTTTTCCACAGGACGAAGCCGATGCCGAGGCCGGCGAGCAGCCACAGGATGGTTGACAGCTCCGGCATCACCCTCACGTTAGCCGTGAGGTTCGACGGGTCGCGATCGGTCTACGGGCTCGGCCTCGGGCTCAGGCTTATGCGGCCAGCGGGTTGTTGGTGTTGATCCATCGAAGGCAGTCGGCGGGGTCGATTCGTTGCTCGCGGATCTCGTCGAGCATTGCTCGGAGCCGGGCGAGTTCGTTCGATGGCGAGATGCCGAACCTCAACGGGTTCGATGCTGCG
>JANOCR010000163.1:0-4416 GCA_031412355.1 Ilumatobacteraceae bacterium
CAC
Organism: Ilumatobacteraceae bacterium; assembly: GCA_031412355.1. Taxonomy (GTDB): domain Bacteria; phylum Actinomycetota; class Acidimicrobiia; order Acidimicrobiales; family Ilumatobacteraceae; genus JAENVT01. The sequence goes on from JANOCR010000163.1 coordinate 4, forward strand.
GGATGGACATTTGGCGACGAGGGCCGCTGCGTGCGTGTGCCGTCGGCCAGCGATGGCGTGCCTCCCCCACCGCGAGCACATCTTGCGGGGTACGAATGTGAGGAACGGTACGGGCTGGTGTGGGTCTGCGTGGGTACGCCGTCGGCGCCGATTCCCTGCATCGCCCAGGAGAGCGACCCGTCATTCCGCCGCATCAACACACCGGTCGAGGTGTGGCAGTCGTCGGCGACGCGGATGGTCGACAACTTCCTCGACATCGCCCACTTTCCGTTCGTTCACGACGGCACCTTCGGGCGCGCCCAAGACACCCGGGTGCCAAAGTTCGAACTGCAGCCGCTCGACGACGGGTACTACGGCTATCGCTACGAGGTGTTGGCCAACAACACGACTGGCGCGCTGGTCAGCGACCAGACCGAACAGGTCGTGCATCGCCAGATGTCATCCGGGTTCACCTTGCCATTCGTAGTGCGCAGCACCATCCGCTACGACTCCGGGCTGGAGCACATCCTGTTGCTGCTGTCGACACCGATCGACGACGTCACCTCGTACTTCACGTTCGTGGTCTGGCGCAACGACGACTTCTCCGTGTCTGCCGAAGAGATCATCCGCTTCGACGTGGCCATCGGCGACGAAGACAAGCGAATGCTCGAACAACTTGACGGCGTGCTACCGCTGGATCAGACCACGCTGGTCAGCGTGCACGCCGACAAGTGCAGCGTCGAATGGCGCCGCCAGCTGGCCGACTTCATCAGGGCCTAACTCGGAGTGGAGTTGTTCGAGGCACCCTGGTGGGCGCCAAAGACTCCACCGGAACACGGCGTTTGACGACTGGCGCACCGATACGGGGCCGCAGCTCACAAACGCCGGTTGGCCGCCGCAGCGTTTGACGACTGGCGCACCGATACGGGGCCGCAGCTCACAAACGCTGGCCTAACTCGGAGTGGAGTTGTTCGAGGCACCCTGGTGGGCGCCAAAGACTCCACCCGAGCGCCGGTCAGACGCCGGCCAGACGGCTGATCAGTTGGCGGTGCTCGTCGTCGAGTGGCACCGAGTCACCTGCAACCGCGTTCTCTGTTGCCCTGTTCGGCTTCGACGTGGCGGGGATCGACACAGTGGTCGCCGGGTGACTGAGTCCCCACTGCAGCAGCGCCTGTGACCACGAATGAATGCCGAAGGGCTCGAGTGGTGCAAGTTCGTCAGCCGACGGGGACAAGCGCATCAGATCCGCTGCAGCGAACGGGCGCATGATCAGCACCCCAAGCCCGAGCTCGGCGGCCAAGGGCAACAAGCGGTCCTCGACCTCGCGCTCGCGCGGGTTGTACGGGATTTGAACGGCATCGAGGCGACCCGTGACCATCGCCGCCTCGAGCTCTTCGAAGCTCGCCGCCTGCCAGTGCGTGGCGCCGACGAGTGCCACCTGGCCCGCGTCGCGCAGCTCCTCGATGCGGCGCAGCCGCTCGGGCCAGCGCAACATGTTGTGGATCTGCAGCAGCTCGATGTGCCCGCCGTAGAACGACATCGAGGCTTCGATCTGACGCTCCGCCACATCGTCGTCGTCGGTCCAGACCTTCGTGGCAACGACCGCTGCCGAACGACGGCTTCCGAGTGCGGCGCCAAGCGCGCGTTCCGCCTTGCCGTACATCGGCGATGAGTCGAACAACGTCGTTCCGGCGTCGAGCGCTGCCGACACCACCTCACCGGCCAGCTCGAGATCGTCGGTGTCCAGAGTCTTCGACGTGCCCATCCCGATGATGGGCACCATTGGCGCATGGGCATGCTTCGGCGAGAGCGAACGTGTTTCCATGCGGCACATCCTCGCGCCGAGTGTTCACGACCTTCGACCGGCGAGTCGGCGCCGGTCGCGGATCGCCTATGCGACGGCGGGAGCGTCCATCCCCAACTCGAACTTCAGGTACTCCTCGCCGGTGTCTTCCCAGTCCTCGAACTGGATGACACCCATCTCCTCGAAGCGGCGACGCAGCCATTTGTCGTTGCGGTCGAGCAGGCCGAGCTTCTTGCAGTTCGGCACGATCTTCGAAAAGAGCATCGACTGGAAGACCTTCCGCGTGGGGTCCTCCAGCACCAACGGCACGATGTCGCGGACCTTCACTTCCATGCGCTCCCACACCTCTTGCTGCATGAACCGGTCGCGCATCCGGATGGCGGCCTCGAAGGCGAACTCCTGGCGATCTTTCATCTCTGCATCGCTCAGCGAGTCGTAGACCTCTTTCAACGACAGCACACCGAACGCAACGTGACGGGCCTCGTCGCTCATCACGTACCGCAGCAACTGCTTCAGCAGTGGCTCGTTGGTGAACTGGTGCAGGAAGCCGAACGCGGCGAGCGCCAAACCCTCGACCATCACCTGCATCCCGAGGTACGTCATGTCCCAGCGGCTGTCGTTGACGATGTCGTCGAGCAACATGCGCAGGTGCGAGTTGATCTGATACTTGCCGCCGAGTTTCTCGTCGAGATAGCGGGCGAAGACCTCGACGTGGCGGGCTTCGTCGACGACCTGGGTGCTGGCGTACAACTTGGCGTCGTACCACGGCACGGTCTCGACGATCTTGGCGGTGCACAGCAGCGCACCCTGCTCGCCGTGCATGAACTGGCTGAGGCTCCAGTTGCGACTCTCGACACCGAACTCGAGCCACTTCTTGTCGTCCCACTTCTCGACAGGTGTACCGATGTACATGTTGGCATCGACGCCCGTGCCGATCAGCGCCTGATCCTCGGCCACCGTCTTTTCGACGTCGACATCGGTATCCCACGGCAGGTCGGTGGTTGCGTTCCACTGACCGACCTTGGCCTTCTCGTACAGCTTGCGCAACGCCGGCCGGCTCAGCGAGTAGTCCCACGTGAAGATGGTGTCGGCGTTGTTCTTCACGATGTGGGCGATCTCGTCCGGATCGTGGGTGGGGATGGCCAAAATGGCATCGATGTCGTTGATCTCGGTACGGCCGATGATCGTCTCGTTGTCGTTGTGCGTGACAGTCATGGTCAGCTCCTCGTGAGAGATGGTTGGAATGCGGGGAGGATGAAGGCGTGGATGAAGGCTCGTGCCGACTCGGGCTCGCCGAGATCGACCTGTTCGGACGGCGCCAGGAAGTAGCTGATGACCAGACGCGACAGCAGCTCGACCAAGCGAGCGCCTTCTCGGCGCGGCAGGTACCCGTCGACCAGTGGGGCCAAGAACACCGTGGCGACCCGAATGATGCGCGGCACACCATCGACGGTCAGCTGTCCCAGCGTGTCACCTGGTTCGCTGGCCAACATCAGCGAGAGGTGTTGATCGCTGCGCAGCTCGTGGGTGGCGTGCATGACGCAGCGAACCATCAGGTCCTCGAAGTCGACTGCACCATCGAGATGGGCGCTCAACCGGGTGAAGAAGTCCTCGAGCTCACGCACCCGCAGGGCCTCGAAGAGGACGTCCTTGCCGCCGGGGAACAAGCGGTACAGGGTTGCACGCGACACCCGGGCCTCGTTGGCGATGTCTTCGATCGTCACTTTGGCCAGACCCCACCGCTCACAGCAGAACTTGGCGGCGTCGAGGACGCGCGTCTCTGCCGGGTCAAGACTCATTCGTGAGACAATAAGACACGATGTGTCTCACTGTCAAGGGGCCCGGCGTCACAACCTCCCGGCGTCGATTATGCGCTGCACGAAGGCCCTGGTGCGATCCTCCTGCGGATGCTCGAAGATCTGCTCGGGCGGGCCTTCCTCGTGGATCACACCCTCGTGGAGGAAGCAAACTTTCGACGAGACCTCTTTGGCGAACCCCATCTCGTGGGTGGCCAGCATCATCGTCATGCCGTCCCGCGCCAGGTCACGCACGATGTTCAGCACTTCTCCGACCAGTTCGGGGTCGAGAGCAGAGGTGATCTCGTCGAGCAGTAGCAACCGCGGCTCCATGGCCAGGGCTCGCACGATGGCGACACGTTGCTGCTGGCCCCCAGAGAGCCGGTCGGGGTACTCCTTGGCCTTCTCGTCAAGCCCGATCCGCTTCAGCAGAGCGATGCCGCGTTCCTCGGCCAGTGCGGTGGTGTAGCCCAGGACCTTGACCGGCGCCAACGTCACGTTCTGCAGCACCGTCATGTGCGGAAACAGGTTGAAGCTCTGAAAGACGATGCCCACCTCGCGACGCAGCGAGTCGACATCGATCCCCCGACCACTGACACGATCACCGTCGAGGTGGATCTCGCCGGAGTCGACGGTCTCGAGTTGATTGATGCAACGAAGCAAGGTCGACTTGCCACTGCCGGACGCGCCGATCAAACACACCCCTTGGTGGAGATCGACCTCGAGATTTCTGCCTCGCAGCACCGGCTTCGAGCCGAAGGTCTTGTGCACGGCGCGCAGTTCGAGGACAGCCATGCGCTACCGCCCAGCCAAGGTCTAGGCCCGCTGGCGACG
>JANOCR010000164.1:0-11279 GCA_031412355.1 Ilumatobacteraceae bacterium
GGCCAGTTGCAGGAGCGGATCACGTCGACCCGCGGCCGATCGATCACGTCGCTGCAGGCCGTGTACGTCCCTGCCGACGACTACACCGACCCGGCACCGTTCACCACCTTCACCCACCTTGACGCGACGACCGAGTTGAGCCGTCAAGTGGCGGCGCTGGGCATCTACCCGGCGGTGGATCCGCTGGCATCGACATCGACCATCTTGCAACCCGACGTCGTCGGCGACCGTCACTACAACGTTGCCCGCGGCGTTCAGGAAAACCTGCAGCGATACAAGGAACTGCAAGACATCATCGCCATCCTCGGTCTCGACGAGCTGTCAGAAGAGGATCGCCTCACGGTGTCGAGGGCTCGCAAGATTCAACGGTTCCTCTCGCAGCCGTTCTACGTCGCCAAGGTGTTCACGGGTATCGAGGGCGAGTTCGTCGAGGTCGAAGAGACCGTCGAGAGCTTCGAGGCGATCCTTCGTGGCGACATGGATGAAGTGCCCGAGCAGGCGTTCCTCAACGTCGGCGGCGTCGAGCAGGTGCTGGCCAAGTCGAAGTCCCTGACCGAACAGTTGAGCTGATCCCTCATGGCAACGATGCAAGTCGAGTTGGTGTCGCCCGAGAAGGTGGTGTTCTCGGGGGAGGCCACCCAGGTGATCACCCGCACCTTGGGTGGTGGCGAGATCGCCTTCTTGCCGGGCCATGCCCCATTCCTCGGTGCCCTCACGGAGAACCACACGCGCATCACGCTGGCCGATGGTGGCCAACTCGATGTAGCCGTGCACGGTGGGTTCGTGCAGGTCGGCGGCAACACGGTCAGCATCCTCAGCGACATCGCCGAGCTCGGCGAGGATATCGACCGCGGCCGGGCCATGGCCGCGATGGAGCGAGCCGAGGCCACGTTGCGCAACGAGCACGATGCCGAGGCCGTGGCCGCTCTCAGTCGTGCCCACGCCCGCCTGAACGCCTCCGGTGGCCTCGGCACGTCCCGCGCCCACTAGGACCGCATGCGTTTGACGTCTGCGGCCCCGTATCGGGGCGTCAGTCACCAAACGGTCGGAGAGTAGTGCGGCGTTTGTGAGCTGCGGCCCCGTATAGGTGCCGCAGCCGTCAAACGCTTTGGCGTGGTACTGGGCCTAGCCTCGACGGCATGGCCACTTCGTACCCGTTCACTTCCGCCTTGATCACAGGAGCGTCGAGCGGGATCGGCGAGGCGATGGTGCAGCTACTCGGAGAAGCCGGGATACCCCAGGTGATCGTGGCGCGGCGGGTGGATCGGCTCGACGAGTTGGCAGATCGATACGAAGGTGTCGAGGTCGTCGCGGCCGACCTGGCGACCGCCAAGGGCGTTGCCGTCGTCGTTCGCCGAATCAGCGACGCCGACCGTCCGGTCGATCTGGTGGTCCACAATGCCGGGTTCGGCACCTCTGGCGAGTTTCACACGCTCGACCCTGATCGGCTCGACGACGAGATCTCCTTGAACGTTGGTGCGCTGACCCGAATCAGCCGTGCCGCCCTCGGCGTGATGGTGCCGCGCGGTCGCGGGTACCTGCTCAATGTCAGCAGCGTGGCCAGCTTTCAACCGGCGCCGAAGCTAGCCGTGTACGCCGCCACGAAGGCCTACGTCACTTCATTGACCGAGAGCCTTCACGAGGAAGTGCGTGGCACAGGCGTACACGTCACAGCTTTGTGCCCGGGCCTGACGCGAACAGAGTTCCAGAGCGTCAGCGGCAGCGAGTCGTACTCGGGCGAGTACCCGTCGTTCGCCTGGTTGTCGGCCAACGATGTTGCCGAGGCTGGCCTGAACGACGTCGCCAAAGGCCGTGCCCTGTCAATTCCTGGCGCCCTCTACAAGTCGATGGTTGCCGCGTCGAGCATGGCGCCACGTGGTCTGACGCGTCGGATCGCCAGCATCGTGCAGCGCGGCTGACCTGATCTCAGCCGTAATCGACGGCGGCGAATGCCGACAGCTTGTCGATGCGATGACGGGCGTCGATCAAGCGCACGGTGCCGCTCTTGGACCGCATGACCAGGCTCTGCGTGCGCGCGCCGCCGTGTTCGTAGCGCACGCCGCGCAACAACTCGCCGTCGGTGATCCCGGTCGCTGCGAAGAAGCAGTTGTCGCCCTTGACCAGATCGTCGGTGGTCAGCACCAGGTCGAGATCGAAGCCGAGGTCGATTGCCGCCTGCCGCTCGGCCTCGTCGCGCGGAGCCAGTAGCCCCTGGATCTCGCCGCCCATGCACTTCAGTGCGGCGGCGGCAGTGACACCCTCGGGTGTGCCGCCGGTGCCCAGCAGCACGTCGACACCGGCATCGGGCCAGCCCGTAGCGATTGCTCCGAAGATGTCGCCGTCGGTGATCAACTTGACTCGGGCTCCGCTGGCTCGTACCTCGGCGATCAAACCATCATGGCGCGGCCGGTCGAGGATGACCACGGTGAGATCGCGGACGGATTCGCCCTTGGCCTTGGCGATCCAACGCAGGTTCTGCGTCGGTGTGGCGGTGATGTCGATCGAGCCGGCAGCCTCGGGCCCGACGGCGATCTTGTGCATGTAGACGCAGGGTCCGGGATCGAACATCGTGCCGCGTTCGCTGACCGCGATCACAGCGATCGCGTTGGCGCGGCCGAATGCGGTCAGGGTCGTGCCGTCGATCGGGTCGACAGCCACGTCGGTCAGCGGAGCGGTTCCGTCGCCGACGTGCTCGCCGTTGAACAGCATTGGTGCTTCGTCTTTCTCGCCTTCGCCGATAACGACGATTCCGTCCATCGGCACGGTCGACAACACGGTTCGCATGGCGTCGACCGCTGCCTTGTCGGCGCCGTTCTTGTCGCCGCGCCCCACCCAGCGCGAAGCGGACAGGGCAGCGGACTCGGTGACGCGCACCAACTCGAGTGCCAGGTTGCGATCCGGCTGTTGTGGGGACTGATTTGGGGCCATCGCCCGTCCACCGTACCTTGTAACGACGGTGGACGGACGAAGCCCGATGGATTACGTCTTGACGGGTTGATGCCGCCTGCTGCGTCTGACGTCGTGAAGTAGACGTGTGCGCTGGCTGAGCTGGCGAAGACGATCTTGACGATCGTTGATCAGCTGCTGGGCGACGTAGGGGTGGTTCGACCACATGGGGGTTCTCCTTGAGTGATGTGTGGGTGTGAATGACGACCGCGCGCACGAGCACACTCGATCGTTAGTGGGGCAGGTCAGCGGCTCGCGTTGAAGCGGTCGTCAGGCCGTGCACATGCCGGAGCCGAAGGGGCGCGCGACATCGTTGAGCGGGCAGCTGCCGGTGAACATCAACAATGTGGGCCTCCTTTCGTCTCGGTTCCGGGAAGAGTGCCAGAACTCCACGGAGGCCGTCCACTGAATTAACGCGGGTACAGTCGGCGGCCATGGCGATTGCTGTGGAGCGGTGCATCGTCTCGAGGGATCTCACCGAGCCGAGACTCAGCCCGGATGGCCGATCCGTGGTCTATGCCATGTCCGCGGGCGGAGTCGGCGCATTGATGATCGACACACTCGACGGTTCGCCGGTGCGTCAGTTGACCGCCCATCCGCCACCGCGGCCAGGTCGTGGATTTGGTGGCGGTTGTTGGTGCTGGACTGCGGATGGATCCGCGGTGGTCTATGCGGCAGTCGACGGAGACCTGTGGTTACAGCCCGTGCCGACCGGGAGTGTGCGCCAGTTGACGCGGCATGGCCCCGATCGCACTGCTGTTGCGGCCGTCGTCGCCGATGGAGGCCACTTCGTCGTGTATGTCGTCGACGAGTGCGAGGTGTGGGCGACCCGCCTCGACGACGGATCTCACGAGCGGCTCGACCGTGGCACCGCCGATTTCGTCTTCGACCCGTGTGTGTCACCCGACGGTTCGAGTGTGTTGTGGCAGGCCTGGAACGCGCCCGACATGCCGTGGGATTCGGCGCGCGTGCAGCGAACCTCGTTTGGCCGAACCGGTATCGAAGAGCATCAGCCGGCGGCGAGCATCCAACAGGTTCGGTTCATGCCCGATGGCGCGATCGTGTGCCTGCGTGACGACGCCGGATGGCTGAACCTGTGGCTCGACGATTCCCCGTTGGTCGACGAACCGTTCGAACACGGAGGTCCAACGTGGGGCATGGGCCAGCGCTCCCATGTTCCATCACCTGACGGTCGCCGCATTGCGTTCACCCGAAACGAGGATGGCTTCGGGAGGCTGTGCGTGGTGGATGTCGGCACTCGCATCATCCACGACGTGGCCCGTGGCGTGCATGGTCAGCTCTCGTGGCACGGTGGCCGCCTCGCCGCGTTGCGATCGGGAGCGCGAACCCCGACGCAGGTCGTCGTCTACGACGATGACACCTGGCAACGCAAGCTGGTCGCCGTTGGCCCACTGAGCGGCTGGGAGGATCTGTCGCTCGCCGAACCAGACCTGGTCGCGGTCGAGGCCACCGATGGCTCCACGCTGCACGCCCGGCTGTATCGCGCTGACGCGCCCACGGATCAGCTTTTGTGCTGGCTGCACGGCGGCCCGACCGATCAGTGGCAGGTCACGTTCATGCCTCGCATTGCCTACTGGCGCGCCCAGGGATGGAACGTGCTCGTGGCGGATCACCGCGGCTCGACGGGTCACGGTCGCGCCTACCAACAGGCGCTCCGCGGTCGCTGGGGCGATCTCGACGTCAGCGACATCGTCGACGTGATCAACCACGCTCACACCAACGGATGGGGATCGCCGGCGCGCACGGCCATCTTCGGGTCGTCGGCCGGTGGATTCACGGCACTCGGCGTTGTTGCCGCGACTCACCGGCTGGTCGCGGCTGCCGTAGTTGCGTATCCGGTGACCGATCTGTCGGACCTCGCCGACCGCAGCCATCGATTCGAGCGGCATTACACCGACTCGTTGGTCGGCCCGTTGCCGGACGCGGCAGCCTTGCATCGCCAGCGCTCACCGGTGAACTTTGCCGAGAAGCTGACCTCAACTCCCTTGCTGGTCATGCACGGCGACAGCGACCCGGTGGTCCCGGTCGATCAGAGCAAGGTCCTTGTCGAGCGGTGCCTGGCGGCCGGTGGTCTGGTCGAGTTCGTCGTCTACGAGGGTGAAGGTCACGGCTTTCGCAAGCCCGAGAATCAGATCGACGAGTATCGGCGCATGCAGGGGTTTCTCGCTGAGCACGTTCTCGGCGGGTAGCGTCATCGGGCGTGACCGACGATTGGAACCCCAACGATCCCGATGCCGTACGGGTGCACTATGACTTGGCGAACTGGTCGTTCGAGCAGATGGCCGAACTGGCTGCGGCCCTCGCCGAGGCCGAGGTTCCGCATGCATGGGACGGCAATGAGCTGATCGTGCCCGACTCGGCAGAAGGGGCAACGGACGACATCGTCGCCCAGGTCGAGATGCGGTTGGGGATCGCCGGCGACACCGATGAAGCACCGACCCGCGAGGCGGTTCCACTGGGCGACGACGTCGCCTCCACCGAGTACGACCTCGCCGAATGGGAGCCGAGCGAGCGCGACCTGGTCACGTCGCACCTGGTGGCGCGCGGTCTGCCATTCCGTTGGGAGGACGACGTCCTGCTGGTCGGCACCGACGACGAAGAGTTGGTCGACGCCATCCTCGACGACGTCGAGAACGACGAAGGGATCGAGCTACCCGCCGGCGAGGGTGGCGAGGAAGACCGCCTACCGTTCGAGACGTTGACGACGTTCTTCCTCGCCGGCGACCGCCTGCAACGCAATCCACTCGATGCAGACGGACTCGAGCAGCTGCTCAGTGCCACGGATGTGGCCGATCCCGACCATCCTCCGTATGGAGTCGACAAGAAGCTGTGGAATCGCATGTGCGAACTCGCCGACGATCTCGCCGCAGCACTCGTCGATGGCGACGAGCCCGATGTGGTCGAGACCCAGGCCATAGCCGCCGAACTGCACGACCTGCTGCGACCGTACGTGTAAAGGAGCGACGTCGTGCTGTTGGCCGAGTTGGAGGTCTGGCATTCGCGACCGGTCACGCCGACGCGCCGCGTGTCACTGGGGCACATCGTGTTGCCGGTCGATCCAGCGCCGGGATTCGGCGGGCTACTGCTCGGCGCGGTGATTGCCGCCCATCTGCCCGGCGTCGACGACGACCTGCTGCCCGATGTGCATCGCCTGCTCGACCAGGTCAGCCGCGGTGAACGTGTGGTGCAGCCGAGGTTGCTGCATCGCTATCAGGTCGATCGGCACGGACTTGCCGTCAGTGTGCATCGACTGGAGGGTGAAGGCGACAGTGTGCGCTTCAGCCTCAATCCGCAGGGCGCGCCATTGGCGCAAGTGCTCGGGGCGATCTATGCGGTCGAGCGTCTCAGCATCGACGCGCGTCGGGCGGTGAACCCGTCGTTGCACAAGGCCATGCGGTGGCGTGGCGCGATCGGCCCATCGTTCATTGCCAACCTTGCCGGCGGCGCCGGCTCGGTGTTGGCGACGATGGCCAACCCCAAGGCATGGGCGCTCGAACTGCTGGGATTTCCGATGGGCACCGGCAAGGTATCGAAGAAGGAAGTGATGACCCAATTCAGATCGAGGCTGCGAGAAGTGCACCCCGACTACGGCGGCGACGAAGACGTCGCCGGCCACCAGATAGAGCGTCTTGGCGAAGCGCGCCGGATCCTGCTGTCATGAACCTGCTGCTGTTCCCCGGAGCAGGTTCTACGAGCACCCATCCAAGCCTGCTCGCGATCGCCGAGGCGGTCGCGCCCATGCAATGTGTGCGGGCCGACTTCGCCTACCGCAAGGCGGGACGCAAGGCACCAGATCGCACACCCGTGCTGTTGCAAGCAGTGCGCGACGCTGCAGTCCCATTGCTCGCCGATGGCCTCGTTCTCGGCGGAAGATCTATGGGCGGACGGATGTGCTCCATGGTGGTGGCCGACGTCGATGATCCGCTGCCGGCACGAGGGCTCGTGCTGATCTCGTACCCGCTGCACCCGCCTGGAAAGCCCGACTCGCTGCGCACCGAGCATCTGGCGCGCCTGATGGTGCCGTGCCTGTTCATCCACGGCACCAGAGATCCGTTCGGGTCGCCCGAGGAGTTGACGAAATGGACAGCCACGATTCCGGGCGAGGTGACCCTCCGTTGGATCGAAGGGCGCGGTCACGATCTGAAGGGCTCGCATGCGATGGTTGCCGAGATCGTTGCGGACTGGATCTCAGCGCTCGGTTAGAGCGTCTTGCGGATTGATCTGCTCGAGTTCCAGGTGTGCGGTCTCGGGATATGCAAGGTAGGCGATGATGGCGGCAAGCAGTTGCCCGAATCCAACCACCAGCATCGACTCGCCGTAGCTCCATCCTCGATGCACCAGCGCGCCGACCAGCAACAGACCGATGCTGCTTCCGGCAAGTGAGAGCGCTGTCACATATCCATTGGCGCGCCCGCGGTTCCCGGTCGGGAACAGCTCCGTGCGGTACACCGTGAATGCCGGATAGGCAGCGCCTGCCAGCAGGCCGCCGAGCAGCGCAAACAACCACATGGTCGACCCGCCGAACGTGAACGAGCCGACGAGCAGCAACGTCGACAGAGGCATGCAGATCGCCAGCACCGCGCGTCGACCGACCAGGTCCGCGATCCTGCCGCCGACGATCAGTCCCAGCGATGCAGGGGTCGCGGTGCAGATCGTGAAGAGCGCGATGCCGCCTCCGGTGTAGCCGCGCACATCGTCGAGGTAGCGGTTCTGGAAGAACGAGGCCGGTGCCACGAACAGGTTGGCTGAAATCGCGACAATGGCGATGATCGCGAAACGTCGGCGATCTAGTCGCGGAGCAATGGCGTGACGTTGTTCGAAGCGGTGCGTCTCTGGCAGGTGTCGCGTCAGGCTGATGGCAGGCAGGAGCCAGATCAGCGACAGCAGGTACACCAGCCTCCATCCATCCGGACCCAGGTCGGCCAACCGCAGCGCGAGAACTGCTACAGCGGCGCCCAGCCCGCCGGCCAGAGCCAGGATGCTGAGGGCATAGGCGCGGCTGTTGCGCGGCATCTCCTCGGCGGCCACGACCCCGATCAGTAGCGCCAGCGCCAAACCGACGGGCCTGCCGATTGCCTGCGTGCCGACGAGCACCCAGAAGTTGGGTGCAATGGCACCGAGCACGCACCACAGCGGAGCCACCCACGCTGTGATGATGATCATCCGTCGACGGCCCCGTCGATCGGCCAACAGCGCGAACGGAATGGCGATCACCACCCCGAGACGCACGACGACGCCTCCGACACCCTGGGCGCGCTCGTCGATACCGAAGCCGTCGGCTGCGAAGCTGGCGGTCTGGGTGAACAGCGTGTTGGCGAACGCTGCAGCCATCGACGCAGCGGCCAGCAATCCGAGAATCGCGACGTGGCGCTGTGTCAGTCGGTCGGGAGGTGACCACCATGGCTTGGTGCCGTCGGCTGGTCGGTGGCGCATTGTGTTGCGCAGCGGCAGGGCGAACAGCCACCCGAACCAGGGGATGACGATGCGATAGCGGATCGTCTCGTCCACTGCTGCTCCGTTGCACACCAGCGTGCGTGTGTACGAGGTGAACGGCCCTTCCTGCTGCGTGAATGTGGCGGACGCATCGTCCGAGCGCTCGGGAACCTCGGTGAGCAGGTCGTCGCGCGGGATGAGTGCGCGCTGTGCCTCCACCGTGCCGGCCGGCCACGACTGGTGCAACGTCCGTTCGCGGCTGGACACCCCACGAGGCTACTGGTGGCCGAACCACAGCGGACTCCCTGTGTCGGACACGGGTGGGCAGTGGATGGGCCATACTGGACGGCCATGGATTCCGATCGGATTGTGATTCGCGGCGCCGCGCCCTTGCGCGGCGAAGTCGTGATCCCGGGAGCCAAGAACTCCGTCTTGAAGCTGATGGCTGCGACGCTGCTGGCCGACGGCGACTATCGGCTGTCGAACGTGCCGGCAATCGCGGATGTCGCGATCATGAGCGACCTGCTCGCGGCAATTGGGGTGTCGACGTCGTTCGGAACCGATGGAACCATCACCATGACGAATCGTGGCGACATCACGCCCGTCGCGCCCTACGAGCTCGTCGAGCGGATCAGGGCGTCGATCAACGTGCTCGGCCCGCTACTCGGTCGCTGCGGTCGCGTCACGCTGTCGCTGCCCGGCGGCGACGATTTCGGCAGTCGGCCCATCGACATGCATCTCAAAGGCCTCGAAGCGATGGGTGCGACCTTCGAACTGCAGCACGGCTACGTCGAGGCGACCGCCGACCGCCTTCGCGGGGCCGACATCACGCTCGAGTTTCCCAGTGTCGGCGCGACCGAGAACATCCTCACAGCGGCTGTACATGCCAAGGGCACCACCGTCATCGACAATGCTGCACGGGAGCCGGAGATCGCTGATCTGTGTGCGATGTTGACCTCGATGGGCGCCGACATCGAGGGCATCGGCTCATCGACCCTGGTGGTTCACGGAGTCGAACCGGGCTCGTTGCACGCCGCCGATCATGCCGTCGTCGCCGATCGCATTCAGGCCGCCACATACCTCGCGGCCGTTGCCGTGTGCGGTGGCGAGGTGGTGCTGCGCGGCGCCCGTCAAGACCACATGGAGATGCTGCTGCGTCGGTTCGCCGACCTGGGGGTCACGGTCACGGCAGTCGGCGACGGGCTGGCTGTTTGGGCGCACGAGCGGCTGCGTTCGATCGACGTGGCCACGCTGCCGTATCCCGGGATAGCTACCGATTACAAACCGCTGATCGTCACGATGTTGTCTGTCGCAGATGGTGTTGGCATCGTCACCGAGAATCTCTATCCCGGCCGATTCCGATACGTGGAGGAACTGCAACGACTCGGCGCCGACATCCGCACCGATGGTCATCATGCGGTCGTTCGCGGCGTCGAGCGGTTGAGTGGAGCGCCCGTGCGCGCTCCCGACATTCGCGCCGGAGCCGCGTTGGTGGTGGCCGGCTTGGCCGCCGAAGGTGAAACGGTCATCAGCGGTGTGCATCACGTCGACCGCGGCTACGACGACCTCGTTGGCCGCCTCGTCCGCATTGGCGCCGACATCGAACGCGTCTAGTGCTGCACTGCGCCTACCGCTCGACTTTTGACGAGCCCTGGGCCTTGGCGCCCTTCGGACCCGGTTTCTGCTCGGCGGCGTCGACCCGCTTGCGGGCCACCATCAGCAACCCGACGATCACCACGATCGGGCCAAGTACCAGCAGGATCTCGTCCCAACCACCCTGGTGCGCAATCATGACGTGACCTCGTGCCGTGTGCCACTACGTGGAATGAACGGCGACGAACGAAACGTTGTCATGAGTCGCAATCCTACGGTGCATCCTGCTTCAATGACAGACGCCCCCAGCGAAAGAACCTCGACACCCATGCGTGCCCAAGTCGAAGAAACCATCGAAATCATCCGCCCGGCTCTACAGGCCGACGGCGGCGACATTGTGCTGCGCGACGTAAACGAAGAGACTGGCGTGATCTCTGTGACGCTGGTCGGTGCCTGCGGCACATGTCCCGCCAGCACCGGCACGTTGAAGGCGGGCATCGAGCGCATCATGCGTGATCGAATCGACGGTGTGACCGAAGTCGTCAACATCGACTAGATGGCAGGCCGCACGCGCCCCGTTGCCGAACTGTTCGGCGCCGCCTGCGACGGCGATCGTGCCGCGCTGGCGCGTCTGCTGTCGTTGGTCGAGCGAGGAGGCGACGAGGCCAGAGAGATCGCCCGCTTGGCACATCCGCGCAGCGGGCATGGCTACCTCGTCGGTCTCACCGGCGCGCCCGGGTCGGGCAAGAGCACGCTGACCAGCGCGACGATCGGTCACCTCCGGGCGCAGGGCGAAGAGGTAGCCGTACTGGCGATCGACCCGTCGTCGCCGTTCACCGGTGGCGCCATCTTGGGCGATCGGGTGCGTATGCAGGAGCACGCCACCGATCCCGGCGTCTTCATCCGCTCAATGGCCACTCGCGGCCATCTGGGCGGTCTGTCGCTCGCCACGCCCGAGGCCGCACGACTGCTCGACGCGATCGGTCGGCCGTGGACGCTGATCGAGACCGTCGGCGTCGGCCAGGTCGAAGTCGAGATCGCCGGAAAGGCCGACACGACCGTCGTTGTCGTCAACCCCGGATGGGGTGACTCGGTGCAAGCGAACAAGGCCGGCCTGATGGAGATCGCCGACATCTTCGTGATCAACAAGGCGGACCGCAAGGGCGTCGATGAGACCCGCCGCGACCTCGAGCAGATGCTCGACCTCTCCGATCTCCCGCACGACGCCTGGCGTCCGCCGATCGTGCCCACCATCGGCTCGACGGGTGAGGGTGTGCCGGCCATGT
>JANOCR010000165.1:0-4543 GCA_031412355.1 Ilumatobacteraceae bacterium
CTCGGCGGGCGCGACTACGACGAGGTCAACCTCTCGGACTCGGAACTCTGGAACACGTACTTCCCTCCGTTCCGGGCGGCGGTCGAGGCTGGTGCCGGCAACGTGATGACTGCCTATATGGACCTGAATGGAGTTCCGGCCTCGGGCAATCACTGGCTGTTCACCGAGGTGTTGCGCGACACGTGGGGGTTCGAGGGCTTCGTGGTCAGCGACGCCAACGCCGTGCGAAATCTCGTGACACACGGATTTGCGATTGATCTCGGCGACGCCGCCGCCCGCGCGGTGAACGCCGGGGTCGACATGGAGATGGCGATCTCGGACCCGGCGTACGCCCATTTGCCCGAGGCATTGGATTCGGGGGCGACGAGCGAACAGGCGATGGATGCCAGCGTGCGCCGTGTGCTGGAAGCAAAGGTTCGGATGGGCCTTTTCGATGCACCGTACGTCGACGAGGACAACGCCACCGAAGTGCTGAACGATCCGGCGCACCGCGATGTTGCCCGCATTGCGGCGCAACGATCCGCGGTGCTCCTTCGCAATGAGGACAACTTGCTGCCGCTGGATGAAGGCACTCTGAGTTCGATCGCTGTCATCGGGCCGCTGGCCGACAGCAAGCGAGACACGATCGGGCCATGGGTCTTCGACTTCGACCTCGACGAGACCGTAACCGTTCTGGAAGGCATCCGCGCGCGGGCCGGTGAAGGGGTGCGCGTCGATCACGCGCCTGGTGTGCGCGTGGTGCAGCGCGTGTTCGCCTCGATGTTCGACATGTTCGGTGGCAACCGGCCCGAGGACCCCGAGGGGTTCGACGAAGACGCCGAGTTCCAGCACGCCGTTCAACTCGCAAGCGGAGCCGATGTTGCGGTCGTCGTCGCGGGTGAGTGGCAGAACATGATCGGCGAGGCTGCGTCGCGATCGTCGCTGGATCTGCCGGGACGCCAGCTCGAACTGTTGCAGGCCGTTGTCGAAACCGGTACACCGGTCGTCTTGCTGGTTATGAACGGCCGCCCCTTGGACCTGCGTTGGCCGGCAGAACACGTGCCGGCGATCCTCGACATCTGGTATCCCGGCACACGCGGCGGTCAGGCCGTGGCAGATCTGCTGTTCGGCGACGTTTCGCCAGGCGGCAAGCTCCCCTTCACCTGGCCGCGCACTGTCGGTCAGGTTCCGATGGTTTACGGGCACACCCGCTCGCACGCGCCAGAGAACCAGGCGCAGCGCTATTGGGACGAGGAGAGCTCACCGTTGTTCCCATTCGGGTACGGGTTGAGCTACGGCCGCTTCGAATACACCAACCTCAGCGTCGATCGGGCTGCCATCACCGCCGATGAGGCTGTCACCGTGTCTGTCGAGGTCACCAACACGGCGGATCGCGAAGCCGACGAGGTCGTTCAGCTCTACATCCACCAACGGCATGGGTCCGCGTCGCGTCCGGTGCGCGAACTCAAAGGCTTCTCGCGCGTCAGCCTCGCGGCCGGCGAATCGCGCTCGATCCAGTTTTCGGTCGGGCCCAACGAACGGCGGTATTGGAACGCAGCCGTCCGAGACTGGGTTCTCGATGCGTCGACGTTCGACGTCTGGGTCGGCGGCGACTCAACCGCTCAGCTGGTTACAACGTTCGACGTCACCTCATGAGTTCCCACGATCACGCGGGGCACGAGCACGGACGCGGCCACCAGCAGGACCGAGGACTGCGCGGTTTCGTGCGCTACATGAAGATGCTGCCGAAGATGTGGCGATCGCCGGTCAGCCGCGAGGTGGTTCGCGTTGTCGCGCCAGTGGCGGGCGAACGAGTAGTGGACGTGGGCGCCGGCATGGGCCCTGCCACCGTGCTGGCCGCGAAGACGGGCGCCTCGGTGCTCGCCGTAGATCCCACGCCATACATGCGCCGCATCCTCGGCGTCCGTCGCCTCGGTCAACGCCATCGCACCGCGATCCGCGTGGTTGACGGGTCGGCGGAGTCGATCCCCGCCGACGATCGCAGCGTCGATGCCCTGTGGACGGTCAACACGATGCACCATTGGACGGATCTGGACGCGGCGGTCGACGAACTGGCGCGTGTGTTGCGACCCGGCGGGCGGCTCGTTCTGGTTGACGAGGACTTCGATGCGCCGACGCACCCTGCCTTCGCCCACATGAAGCGGCGCAAGGCCCACCGGTCTCATCACTTCACCGAGATCGACCCATCGGCTGTGGAGGCCAAACTGATCGCGGTGGGGTTCGCCACAGTCGCGGGAACCACCGGCTCGGTGGCCGCTCGCCCGGTCAAGATGGTTCGTGCCACCCGGTGACTCAGCCGTGACTGTCACAGGAATTCGCGAGATAGCTTGACGACTCCGCCCTGATTGAGGAGCTCGATGGAAACCCCATCCGATTTGATTCCTGCGAATGAGGAGAAGCGAATGGCGGCGGTGCGCCGGTACGACGTGCTGGACACGCCGCCTGACGGAGCGTTTGACCGTGTGACCAAGCTGGCAGCTCGACATTTTGATGTTCCGGTATCGATTGTGAGCATCGTCGACACCGACCGGATCTGGTTCAAGTCGCATCACGGACTGGAGGCCGCCGAAATCGGGCGCGATCCGGGGTTGTGTGCTTCGGCGATCCTGGGCGCTGAACCTTGGGTCGTAGAGAACGCCGCAGTTGATCCGCGCGCGATGGCCAATCCGCTCGTCGCCGGCGAGATGGGACTTCGCTTCTACGCCGGCGCGCCGCTGACAACTCACGACGGATTCCGGCTTGGCACCTTGTGTGTGATCGACCATCAGCCACGCGAGTTCTCCGAGGACGACGCGACAGTGCTGGCGGACCTGGCCGACGTGGTGATGGACGAACTGGAGCTGCGCCTCGCATCCCGGGCCATCGTCGAACAGCACCTCGTGCTGCGAGAACAAGCCGAGCACATGGCAGGCCAGTTGCAAGCAAGCTTGCTGCCCCCCGTGCTGCCGGAGATTGCAGGCATCGAGCTGGCCAGCATGTACCGACCGTTCGATGCCGGTGTCGTCGGCGGTGACTTCTTCGATGTGTTCGAGATTGGTGATGTGTGCGTCCTCGCGGTCGGTGACGTCAGCGGAAAAGGCACAGCGGCCGCGGCCGTCACTGGTCTTGCGCGCCACACGATTCGTTCGGCCGCACTGTGGGCACACTGTCCCGGTGAGATCCTCGACAATCTCAACCGGTCCATGCTGCTCGGGCGCGTGGGTGGAGACATCGATTACTTCTGCACGGTGCTGGTGATGTTCGCTCGTCGCCGCGGTCAAGGAATGACGATCGACGTCGCGTCGGCCGGGCACCCACCGGCACTCGTGGTGGACCGCAGCGGTGCGAGCTCCGAAGTCGGCGCGTCCGGGCCTCCAGCGGGTTGGTACCCCGAGGCCGTCTACGTAGAAACAACCGTGGAACTCGGCCCCGGAGATCGAATCTTGCTGTACACCGACGGGCTCACCGAGGCCCGTTCAAGCAGTGGGCTGGTGGGCGTGGATGGCGTGGCCGCACAACTCGCGGCAGGCGGCACCGCGCAAGACACGATCGATGCGTTGCTAGCGGCCGTCGACGGCACCCTCACAGTCAGCGACGACATCGCCGCCCTCGTCCTCAGAGTCCAAGAATGAACGCGACCGCGGCATCAGAGGCGGTTGATCCCGGCGAGTTCGTTGTCCGACGAACCGATTCGGGCCGCGAAGTGTTGCTCGAGCTGGCGGGCGAACTCGACGCAGCCGGTATGGACCGTTTCGAGGAAGCTGCCAGCAACATTCCCCAAAATGCACTCGTGACGATTGACTTGGCCGAGCTGCGGTTCATGGACTCGTCCGGCATCCGGGTGCTGATGAACCTCGATCTACGCTCGCGCAGCGAGCAGTGGACGCTGACCCTTCGGTCTCCGCGCAGACAGGTGTTACACGTCCTGCAGTTGTGCGATTTCGAGAACCGGTTTCAGATCACGCCATAACGAACGAGGCGTGAAGCTCACGCTTCCGTCTGCGCCGCCTGGAGGTCTGCAAGCACGTCAGCGGCATGGCTGGCTACATCTTTCACCTCGTACCGGCGGTGGATGCGGCCATCGGGATCGATGAGGTAGCTGTGACGCATCGGGTACTCGGGACAGCATCTAACTCTTCGAATCGTTGGGCGCTGTCACGCAGGCCCTGACCCTGGATCGTTCAACCAGGTGTCGCCGCTTTCGGGTACCACCACAACAACCCAATGACCGCGAAGATCCTGGAGGTGAACGTTCGTGCCGTGTTGGTCCGGCCGTTCGAAGTCGGGTGCAACGGAGTTCAACGCAAGCATCGTACGATTCTCGCAGAGTTAGTCGTCCGTCACGAGTTTGCGGTCTTCGCCATCGGCCGCGCGGTTGAGTGGCGCCGTCCGCGCTCGTTCAAGGCATCGCCGATCGCCTGGCGATGATGCGTGCGAAGCAATCATCAGCAGGTTAGGTTGCTCGTCTGTGAACGAGCAGGGTGCGCCAGACGGGGTCGAATCGCCGGCTCCAGATGGCCCAGACGACCAGCCCAGCGAGGCCGAACCCGAAGCGTCGAGCGCC
>JANOCR010000166.1:0-8750 GCA_031412355.1 Ilumatobacteraceae bacterium
GAGTGCCCCTGAACTGTTCGATTGGGGTGACCGACGGGGCTCGAACCCGCGACATCCAGTACCACAAACTGGCGCTCTACCAGCTGAACTACGGCCACCATGTAGGTCGCCCAGTGTGCCACATCGTCGAACGACTTACACCCCCCGATTGCCTTCACGCCGTCAAACCGGTCCGTTTACAACGGATTCCGTGGTCGGCTAGGCTTGCAGGAACGAAATCCGCTTGGAGAATCAATGAGTGCAATGGAATCCATCGACACCCGCGATCTGGCCGGCAGAGCCCGTGAAATCACGCAGCGCGAACTGAGCGTCTACATGAAGCGCACGGTCGGCTCGATGAAGGCCACCGAGCGGGCCCGCAAGGTCATGCCGCTCGGCGTGCCGTCGAGCTTTCAGGCGTACGACCCGCATCCGATCGTCGTTCGCCGGGCGCAGGCCGCTTGGATGGAAGACGTCGATGGCAATCGCTACGTCGACTTCGACCTCGGGTTCGGCGCGCTGTTCGCCGGGCACTGCAACCCGGCAGTTCGCAGCGCGATCGAACACCAACTCGACGACGGCACGTTGTTCGTCACGCCTTGCGAGTTGAACGCCGACGTCGCCGAGATGCTCGCTGCTCGCTACGGGCTGCCGATGTGGCGGTTCACCAACAGCGGCACCGAGGCGACGATGGATGCCATCCGCGTCGCTCGCGGTTTCACCGGCCGCGACAAGATCGTCAAGGTTGAAGGCGGCTATCACGGGCATCACGACGAAGTGATGATCTCGATGAAGCCACCCATCAGCGAGGCCGGGCCCGTCGACGAGCCGCGCGCCATCCCCGCAACTGCGGGCATCACGCGCGCCGTGCTGGGCGATACGAAGGTGATCCCGTACAACCGACCCGAGCTGCTCGAGAAGGCGTTGGCAGGTCGCGATGTGGCCGCGTTCATCGTCGAGCCCGTGATGGAGAACATCGGGATCTGTCTGCCGCAGCCCGGCTATCTGCAGGCCGTGCGCGAGATCACCCGCAAGTACGGCACGATGCTGATCTTCGACGAGGTCAAGACCGGCATCACTGCTGGATGGGGCGGAGCCACCGGCGCTGTTGGTGTGCAACCCGACCTCGTCGCCTTGGCGAAGAGCATCGGCGGTGGATTGCCGCTAGGTGCCTTCGGCGGCTCGCAGGAGTGCATGGACCAGATCACCAGTGGCAAGGTCCTGCACCTCGGGACCTACAACGGCAACCCGCTGTGTATGGCCGCGGCCAAGGCCGTGCTTGGTGAGGTGTGCACGCCCGAGGCAACACAAGCGACGGTCGATCTCAACGCTCGCGTGATCGCTGCCTGCCAGAAGACCATCACCGACGCCGACCTGCCGGCGCACACGGTGCAGTTCGGTGCGAAGGCGTGCGTCACGTGGGCGCCCAAGCAGATCCAGAACTATCGCGATTACAAGGCCACCGACTTCGACCTTGCCTTCGCCCAGTGGATGCATGGCATCAACCGTGGCGTGCTGCTACCGCCGGGCCTCGACGAGCAGTGGCTGATCTCGGTCATGCACACCGAGACCGACGCGATGCACTACGCCGGAGTGTTCGCCGAGTTCGTCGCTGAACTGATCTCGTAGCGGTGCCGCGCTAGCCCCAGCGGCGCTCCTCGCGATACCGATAGGTGCTGACAGGCGCGTTCCAGCGTCGTCTGCGTCGCAGCAGGCCGGTGCCGACCAGCAGCATCAATCCACCGCCGCCCAGAACGATCGCCAGGCCGACGAGCATGGGCAATGAGTCGTTGGCGAGGCGCGCTGGTACATCGGCCCAAATGTTGTCGCTGAGCGCCGGCAGGGCGAAGCGCGGCACGACGTACCCGAGCACGACGATCAGCAGGGACAGGAGCATCATGCCGAACCCCAGGCTGTGCACGAGCGCGGAACGGTTGGGGTGCAGCATGAAACCGATCACGAAGAACCCGACAGCGAAGAGGAGGCAGAACGGGATCGTCCAGCGCAAGATGCGACGAATCGTGTCGAGCGCCGACACCTGCGGCACTGGGAGCGTGATCGACGGGATGTCGCCTACGACTTGGTTGCGCACCAACTGAACCATCTGATCGCCCGTGATGCGAACGGGTCCCTTCAACTCACCGATCAAGCGAGCGTGCGCGTCGTGCATGACCTTGCTCAGGAACTCCGCGCCCTGCGGGGTGCTGGCAACTGCCGCAACGGTCTGTCGCGTCGCGGCCTGATCCAGACCGCGTTGCGAGGCGGCGGCATCAGCGATCGTGTTGGTGACCTGTGTCTTGATGCGGTTGTCTTGCAGCACGACATCGGCTAGGTCGGCGGTGCGATCGGGGTCGAACGCGCTGCGTTGCAGCAACCATCCGCCGATGGCGATGCTGGCGCACACATAGGCAATACCAAAGATGAGACCAGCGAGGGTTCGACGCACGCCGCTAGTTTGGCTGATGAAGTGTCGATTGTCTCTAGGGTGACGACGATGCCTTCGAAAGATCCGTCGTTCGGTCGGATGCTGTGTCGTGCCTTGGTGTTGCACTGCCCGTGGTGCGGGGCACGGCGCACGTTCATTCGTCGTTGGTTCGGCAAGTTCGATCGCTGCCGCACGTGTGGCATTCGCTGGCGGCGTGAAGAGGGTTTCGAACTCGGGGCGGTGACGGTCAACACGGTGCTCACGTTCGTGGTGTTGACCGCAGCGATGACGGTGGGTTTCATCGCGACATCACCAGACATCCCGGTCCTGCCAATGGTGCTGTCTCTCGTCGGTGTGGCTGTGTTGATGCCGATCCTGATCTATCCGTTCACGTTCACGATCTGGTTGGCGTTCGATCTCGCAGTACATCGCCCCGACGTCGCCGAACTGGCCGAAGCCGCCGCCGTGGTCGAGTCCGGCGCCATGGCTCGCTGAAGTCACTGACCTGACGGTTCAGCAGCAGTCGTCGCCTTCCCACGCTTCGCGCCCTTCGCGCACCGCAAGCACTGCGATACCGAGCGCGGCTAGCGGGTCGGCCCACCACCAGTCGAGCGTGGCGTCGACCACGAGGCCGACGAGCAAGATGACCGAGAGGTAGGTGCAGAGCATTGTCTCCGCCGCATCGGCGATCACCGTGCGATTCCCCAGCGCCACACCAGTGCGCTTCTTGGCAGTGGCCAGTACCGGCATCACCAACAGACTCGCCATCGCCAAGCCGATGCCCACCCGCGATGTGTCCGCGTCGGAATCGCCGATGAAGTCGCGCACGGCCTCGACCGCGACGTACGCCCCCAGCGCAAAGAACGACACGGCGATGAGCTTGAGCGCACGTCGTTCGCGCTCTTCGTCGACTCCTCGCAGTCGCCACAGCACGACTGCCGCGGCGAACACCTCGATGGATGAGTCGATGCCGAACCCGATCAGTGCCAGGGACCCGGCGGCGACACCTGAACCGATCGCCACGCCTGCTTCGATCACGTTCCAGACGATCGTTGTCCAAGCCAGTAACCGGGCCCGTCGTTCCAGCCTTGGGCGATCGATCGCCAACATTCGCAAAGTCTGCCTCGCAATGCTTGATCGAACGACTGTTCGTAGTTACACTGCTGTTGTTCGAACACCGCCAGACGCTCACCACGCCAGTAGTGGTACTCGGGAAACCGTGTCACACCCCTTCCGTATGGTGCCCGTTATCGCAATCGAGGTCGTGCAACTCGGCCTCCACACCTCAAAGACCCACATGCATCAGGCAGGAAACGGAGAACGACAGTGAGCAACAACGATCGCGAAAAGGCACTCGATGTGGCGTTGGCAGCCATCGATAAGCAGTTCGGCAAAGGGTCCATCATGCGGATGGGCGAGAAGACCTCGATGGGCATCGAGTCCATTCAGACCGGGGCGCTGTCACTCGACCTGGCCCTCGGCGTCGGCGGGTTGCCGCGTGGGCGCGTTGTCGAGATCTTCGGTCCCGAGTCTTCGGGTAAGTCCACACTGGCCATGCATGT
Source organism: Ilumatobacteraceae bacterium (assembly GCA_031412355.1). GTDB lineage: Bacteria > Actinomycetota > Acidimicrobiia > Acidimicrobiales > Ilumatobacteraceae > JAENVT01. Next base: position 3,967 of record JANOCR010000166.1, read on the forward strand.
CGTGGCCGAGGCACAACGCAACGGTGGCATCTGCGCCTACATCGACGCCGAGCACGCCATGGATCCGGTGTACGCCAGTGCCATCGGCGTCGACATCGACCAGTTGCTCATCAGCCAGCCCGACACGGGCGAGCAAGCGCTCGAAATCGTCGACATGTTGGTGCGCTCCGGCGCGGTGGATGTGGTGGTCATCGACTCGGTTGCGGCACTCACGCCTCGCGCGGAGATCGAAGGCGAGATGGGCGACACCCATGTCGGCCTGCAGGCAAGGCTGATGAGCCAGGCGCTGCGCAAGCTCACCGCCAACCTCAGCCGCACCAACACCATCGCCATCTTCATCAACCAGCTGCGTGAAAAGATCGGTGTCATGTTCGGCTGCTTCAACTACTCCACCCAGGTCACGTTGGCCGATGGCACGCAGGAGAAGATCGGCAAGATCGTCAACAATCGCATGCCGGTCGAGGTGCTCTCGTACGACCCGCAGCTCGACCGCATCGTGCCGATGCCGATCACCAACTGGTTCGACAACGGTGTGGCCGAACGGTTCTTGCAGTTCAAGATTGCACGCGGCGGGGGCAACGGTGCTGCGCAGTTCGCCGCTACAGAGAACCATATGATTTCGACGCCGGGTGGATGGCGCGCAGCCGGCGAGCTGGTCGCCGGTGATCGAGTCATGCAGTCCGTGCCGCACTATCTCAGCGATATGCAGTGGCAGGTGCTACTTGGCGGCCTAATGGGCGATGGTGCCTTGTCACCCACTCGCAGCGGAAACGGTGCCAGATTCCGTTGGGGTCACAGTGCCAAGCAGGTCGAGTACGGCGATTGGAAGGCCTCGCTCTTCGCCAACATCAATGTCTCCCGTCATGTGAATGCCAAGGGTGCGGTGTTCTTCGATTGCCAGCCGTTGCCAGAGCTCGCTGAGCTGCGCGAGGCGGTGTACGTCGCCGGCAAGAAGGTGCTCAGCCATGATTACTTGAAGCAGCTGACCCCGCTGTCGCTGGCTGTCTGGTACATGGACGACGCCGGTTTCCAGAATCGTTCCAAGGGTCTCCAAGCCCGCACGGCGGATGGCAGTGGTCGCTCCGAGATTTGCGTCGAGGCGATGTCTGCCGACACTCAGGTCCGCCTGCGCGAGTACCTTGCCGACACTTGGGGCATCCAGGCGACCCTCACCCGGCGTGGGGCACGGCAGAAGGCTGTGCTCGTCTTCGCCAAGGACGAAACGGCCAAGTTGCAGGCGCTCATCGCTCCGTTCGTGCATCCGACCATGCAGTACAAGTTGCTCGAGCGATTCCAGGGTCGGTTTGCTGTCGAGCCGGTGTTTGCGCCGGTGCGTCAGATGCTGGCCCCCATGCCGATCCTCAGCATCACCGTCAAGCCGCCGACGCGCAGCATGCACCGATTCGATATCGAAGTCGGTGGCACGCACAACTACTTCGTCGATGGCGTCATGGTCCACAACTCGCCAGAGACCACCCCCGGTGGGCGGGCGCTGAAGTTCTACTCGTCGGTGCGTCTCGACATCCGCCGTATCGAGAGCATCAAAGATGGTGCCGAGATCGTCGGCAACCGCACACGCGTCAAGGTGGTCAAGAACAAGGTCGCCCCGCCATTCCGCCAAGCCGAGTTCGACATCATGTACGGCAAGGGCATCAGCCGCGAGGGCACGCTGCTCGACATCGCCGTCGACATGGGCATCATCAAGAAGTCGGGTGCCTGGTTCACCTACGAGGGCGAGCAACTCGGTCAGGGCCGCGAGAACGCCAAGACCTTCTTGTCGGAGAATCCCGAGATCATGGTCGAGGTCTCCGAGAAGGTGCGTGTCGAAGCCGGCATCGGCGAGCAAGACGTTCCCGAGTTCACACCTGCCGACGAAGAACCGATCACGATCGACTGAATGATCATGTCGGTTCCCGCTCGACTCACATTGGTCACGCTCGGCGTCGCCGATGTGGCACGGGCAACGTCGTTCTACGAGGCGCTGGGCTGGCGAAAGTCCAGCGCCTCGAACGATCAGGTCTCGTTCTTCCAGCTCGGAGGCCTGGCACTGTCGGTGTTCGGCCGGCAGGCGCTTGCCGACGACGCCACCCTTTCGTCGGACGGTCGGGGCTTCGCCGGAATCTCGCTGGCCATCAACCTCGAGTCCGAGGCCGAAGTCGATCGGGTGGCGGCGGAATGGGTGGCGCGTGGTGGCACGCTGGTCAAGCAACCGCACTCGGTGTTTTGGGGCGGCTACAGCGGGTACGTGGCCGATCCCGATGGTCACCTCTGGGAACTGGCTCACAACCCGGGTTTCGCGCTGCACCCCGATGGTTCGATGCAACTCCCTCCGGTGACCTGAGCCTGCACCGATAGCCTTTCGAGCGTGACCCGCGGCTACATCGTCCACACCTTCGGGTGTCAGATGAACGAGCACGACTCCGAGCGCATCGCCGGCTTGCTCGATGACGACGATTATGTCGCGGTCACCAACGAAGCCGACGCCGACGTGGTCGTGCTCAACACATGCTGCATCCGCGAGAACGCCGACAACAAGCTGTACGGCACGCTGGGTTGGCTGAAGCCTTGGAAAGAGCAACGCGAGGGTCGCCAGATCGTTGTCGCCGGCTGCCTGGCGCAAAAGGATCGCGACATCGTTCGCCAGAAGGCCCCGTACGTCGACGTCGTGCTGGGGACACACAATGTGCATCGCACCGCCGAATTGATCGGCCAGTCCCGGCTGACCGGCCCGATCACCGAGATCCTCGACGAGGCCGTGCTCGACGACCAGGCGATGTTCCCCAGCGCACTACCGGCGCGACGCGAGACCACATACAACGCGTGGGTGACCATCCAGATCGGCTGCGACAACTCGTGCGCGTTCTGCATCGTGCCGGCTGTGCGCGGCGCAGAGATCAGCCGGCCGTTCGCCGATGTGGTCGCCGAAGTCGAGCGACTGGCCGGCGAAGGGGTCAGCGAGGTCACACTTTTAGGGCAGAACGTCAACAGCTATGGCCGCGACCTGCAACTGACCCTGCGCCAGGCGGGTGACACCGAGGCTCGACTGCGACCGATGTTCGCCGAGTTGCTGACCGCCGTCGGTGCCGTCGAGGGCATCCGCCGTGTGCGCTTCACCAGCCCACATCCCAAGGACATGCGCACCGACACGTTTGCGGCAATGGCCGCCACGCCCGCCCTGTGCGAGCACCTGCACTACCCCTTGCAGTCGGGCAGCGACCGCGTGCTGGCGGCGATGCATCGCGGCTACACCGCGCAGCGATACCTCGAACGCCTTGCGGCCGGCCGTGCTGCGGTCGACGACTTGGCCGTGTCGACCGACATCATCGTCGGGTTCCCCGGCGAGACCGACGACGACTTCGCGGCAACCCTGGAGATCGCTGCCGCTGCGCAATATGACTACGCCTACACGTTCGTGTTCTCGCCCCGGCCTGGCACCGAAGCTGCCGACATGACTGGTCAGTTCGTCGAACCCGCCGTCGCTGCCGAGCGTTTCCAGCGGCTGCGCGTGGTGGTCGAGCGCAGCGCTCTGGTCAAGCACGAAGCACGCGTCGGTCGAACCGAAGAGGTACTTGTCGAGGGCCCGAGCAAAAAAGATCCCGCGGTGCTGTCGGGACGCACCCGGCAGAACAAGCTTGTGCACTTCACGCCGCCGCAGCAAGTGCGTGCAGGTTCGTACGCTTTGGTCGAGATCACCCACGGCGCGCCGCATCACCTCATTGGGAAGTTCGTCGAGTTGCTCGCCGAACCTCTGCACAAGCGGCGCATCGCCGTGCTTGCCGGGTGACGACGCCGCTGGTCATTCTCGGGCCGACCGCCTCGGGCAAGAGCGATGTGGCCATGGCCCTTGCCGACCGGCACAGCGACATCGAACTCGTGGTGGTGGATGCCATGCAGGTCTATCGGCGCATGGACATCGGTACCGCCAAGCCAACCACCGCCGATCGCGCCACGGTGCCGCACCATTGTCTCGACCTCGTCGACGCGGCCCACGACTTCACCGTCGCCGAGTTCGCAGTCGCCGCCGAGCAGGCAATGCGGGGCATCGCTGACCGCCACTGCCGCGCCATGCTGGTAGCGGGCACGGGGTTGTACCTGCGCAGCGTGACGGATCCGATGGAGGTGCCTGGCGTATGGCCGCAGGTGCGCGCCGAACTGGAAGCGCGCGTCGACACCGACGGTGCCGAAGCGCTGCATCGCCAGTTGGCCACACTCGACCCGGTCGCGGCAGCCAAGATGGAACCGTCCAATGCGCGCCGGGTGGTGCGCGCCCTCGAGGTCACGCTCGGTAGCGGGCGGCCATTCAGTTCCTTCGGTCCTGGAGTCGACGTATATCCGCCGATTCCGTTCGCGCAGTTCGGCCTGCGTTGGCCGCGGCCGCTGCTTGCGCAGCGAATCGCCGACAGAGTCCATCGCATGATCGAAGCCGGGCTGGTCGCAGAGGTCGAATCGCTGGCGCAGCACACCATCTCGCGCACCGCACGACAGGCATTGGGCTACAAGGAGTTGTTCGAGTACCTCGACGGAGCGTGCACATTGGATGAGGCGATAGCAAGGATCATCACCCGAACTCGCCAGTTCGCCGTGCGTCAAGAGCGGTGGTTCCGTCGCGACCCGCGCATACGCTGGATCGATATCAACACCGACCCGGTTGCCGCAGCGCTTCCGGTACTGGAAAGTGCATGGCTGATCTCGAACTGACGAAGCATCACGGATTGGGCAACGACTTCCTGGTCACCTTCCACCCGCACGTCGACGACCTGCCGGCCCTCGCCAAACGACTGTGC
>JANOCR010000167.1:0-27689 GCA_031412355.1 Ilumatobacteraceae bacterium
ACCAAGAACACCATCCTCAAGGCCTACGACGGCTCGTTCAAGGACATCTTCGAGGAGGTGTACCAGACGGAGTTCAAAGCCGAGATGGATGCCCTCGGGCTCACGTACGAGCACCGCTTGATCGACGACATGGTGGCGGCGGCGATGAAGTGGGAAGGTGGATATGTGTGGGCATGCAAGAACTACGACGGCGATGTGCAGAGCGACACGGTGGCACAGGGCTTCGGTTCACTGGGATTGATGACTTCGGTTCTGATGACATCCGATGGCAAGACCGTCGAAGCCGAAGCTGCACACGGCACTGTTACGCGTCACTACCGGGAACATCAGAAGGGCAACAAGACCTCGACCAACCCGATCGCTTCGATCTACGCGTGGACGCAGGGACTGACGTATCGCGGCAGGATGGATGGCACACCCGAGGTGATCAAGTTTGCCGAGGCACTCGAGAGTGTGTGCGTCGAGGCCGTCGAGGCCGGCGAGATGACCAAGGACTTGGCGATCCTGATCGGGAAAGACGCTCCGTACCTCAGCACGGAGGATTTCCTCGACGCGCTCGACCAACGCCTTCAGGCCAAGATGGCGTGACCGTCGATAGCGACCTGCCACGGCATCGAGTGATCCGCGGCCTTCGCCGCGGCGTATGGTTGCAAAGGGAGGACGATTCGGATGGTGACGTGGGCAGCGCCGGGACCGGGTTTTTGGGAGCTCGATCGGTCGCACTTCGTCGGCGGCGAAACTCCACTCGTTCAACACATCCAGGCACTGGCGATGCCGGCAGGCATGCGTCGAGTGTTCGCTGAGCTCGGTGCGCCGGCAGACACCCTCGACTGCCGGTTCGTCAACGGATTCATGTACACGCGGCTGCGGCCTCTGATCGCCGCCGATCGACCGGCGAAGAACCTTCCACCGCGGTTCGTGCTGCGCGCGGTCGGTCGCTTTCATCCCGAGTTCCGGCGGCGCACGAAAGCTGCGGAGAGAACGCGGGTCGAGCGGCCGTGGCGCAAGGTTGTCACCGATTGGGAGAACGGCGGGCGCGCACTGGTCGAATCGCGAAACCTCGCCATCCAGAAGGTCGATGTCAGCGAACTCGACGACCCGACACTGATCGAGCACGTCCAGGAAATCGTCGAACATTGCCGTGCCAGTTGGGAGCACCACTTCTGGCTGCACGGGTTCGACCTCGGTCCGATTGGGCTGTACCTTGCCGGCTGCCGCGAATGGGGCGTGGAACCAATCGACGCGATCCCGCTGCTCGAAGGCGCGTCGCCCTCGACGGTCGGCCCCATGCACACCCTCGCCAGATTGCGCGCCGCGGTCGAACGCTCTGGACAAGTGCCGCGTGATCTCGACGGCGTGCGAGCTATCAGCCCCGAAGCCGCGGACTATCTTGACCGGTACCTGGAGTACCGCGGGGCGATGATGATCAGCCGCTACGACATCGACGGTGTCACCCTGGCCGAAATTCCCGATGTCGTGCTGTCGACCATCCTCCACAGCGTCGAGCGGGTCGTCGGGGACGGGCTTCAGTACAGCGTCGAGGTGATCCGTTCTCGCGTCCCGGCCGCCTTCCAAGAGGAGTTCGACAGCCGGCTGGAGGAAGCCAGGGCAGCGATGAACCTCCGCGACGACAACGGTCCGACGACTGCCGAGTGGCCACTCGGGCTGCTGCGCCTGGCATTGCTGGAGGTCGGCCGCAGGATGGTCGCCGCCGGTTGCGCGGCGGATCCAGCCGATGCGCTGGAACTGCATCCTCACGAGATCTCGCTGGCAACCGTCACCGGTGGCGGCCCAGTTGCCGATGAGCTCGCCGGGCGGCGCGCCCACCGCCAGCAGCTCGCCAGGCTCGACGCGCCGCTGAGTCTTGGAGAACCCGAACCGGCGCCACCGTTGGAGCTGCTGCCGAAGCCGCTTGCCGACGTCGTTCGCATGGTGCAGATCGTCATCGAGCAGCTCGGCATGGGCGGTGTGCGGCCCACAGGGGGACTCTCGGGAGTGGGCGTTGGTGATCGCATCGTGCGCGGTCGGGCATGCCGCGCAGATTCGCCCGAGCAAGCCATCGACCGACTTCGCCACGGCGATGTGTTGGTGGTGCCGTGCACGACACCGGCCTACAACTCGGTCCTCACCTTGGCCGGTGCCATCGTGACCGCCGATGGTGGGCCGCTGAGCCACGCAGCGGTGCTCGCCCGCGAGTTGGGCATCTCTGCGGTCGTCGGTGCGCGCGGCGCGCTGACCGAGATCCCGGACGGCGCATTGATCGATGTTGATCCGGTCGCCGGCGAAGTACGCATAGTCGCCGAAGCGTGAGCCGCGTCGACCACATGTGAAACTGACGCGATGCGCGCTGTCGTACTTCGCTCACACGGTGGTCCCGACTCGCTGACGATCGAGGACGTACCGGACCCCACGGGCAGTCCCGAAGAGATCGTGGTGCGCGTGCGGGCGACTGCACTAAATCGTGCCGATCTGCTTCAGGTGATGGGCCTGTATCCCAATCCGCGGCCATCTGCGTTGGAGATCCCCGGCCTGGAGTTCTCGGGCGTCGTGGAGTCGGTCGGAGACCGGGTGACAATGTGGAAGCCGGGCGACGAAGTGATGGGCATCGAAGCCGGTGGGGCATACGCCGAACGAATCGCGACACACGAGCGGCAACTGATGAGGGTGCCGGATGTGGTTGGGGTAGCCGATGCTGCTGCCATACCCGAGGTGTTCCTGACGGCGTGGGACGCGCTGGTCGTTCAGGGTGGCTTGACGTCTGGTCGATGGGCTCTCGTGCATGCTGGCGCGTCCGGCGTCGGCACTGCGAGCATTCAGATCGCCAAGGCAGTCGGTGCTCGCATCGCCGTGACATGCTCGGCGGGGAAGATGGATCTGTGCCGTTCGCTGGGCGCAGACATCGTGTTCGAGCGCTCACCTTCGGCGTGGCTCGACGAGGCTCGAGCAGCGGTTCCCGAAGGCTTCGACACGATCCTCGACGTCGTCGGCGGCGACGAAATCGACCGGAACCTGCAGGCGGTCGCGATGAAAGGACGCATTCTCCAGGTCGGTTTGATGGCGGGCAGTACCGTGCCCGTCAACGTGTACTCGCTGATGAGCCGCCGGGCGTCGTGGATCGGCACCATGCTGCGCGCTCGCCCGATCGAGGAGAAGATCGCGCTGACCCGCCGCTTCGCGTCCGAGATCCTTCCGCTGTTCGACGCCGGCATGCTGCGCCCGATCATCGACAGCCGCTACCCGTTCGACCGGATAGCCGACGCTCACCGACACATGGCGGCCAACGCCAACGCCGGAAAGATCATGATCGACATCACCTGAAGTCAACAATCGGCGGCAGTGGTGCGGCCGCCTCTGCTCACCGTGGGCACCGAAACGGGCGCCTGCGGCCCACTTCGCGCCCCGCGCATCCAGGTTCAGGGATCAGTGTCGAATCTTGGTGCCGAGCTTTCGCGTCCTGCGTTGCCAGTTCCTCGATCATCGTGAGCGAACAGAGGCGCGGAGCCTATATGCGCTCGCACAGATGATCCGGGTAGTCGCTTCGGCGAAGACCGATCGGCAGATCTGGCGCTGTGCTGACGTCCATGTCAGCTCCTTGAACGACCGTCGTTCTGTGAGCTGACACAGAGCGCTCGCCTGGAGACCACTAGATCTAGCGGCGAACTCGCCCCATTCATCTCACCTTGCTGCCGAGCTCACGGCGTGTCGGGTCAGGCGACCTTCACGGTTCGGGTGTGATAACCCGTTGCTCCGTCCGGGTCGGGCGGGGCCAGGTCGGCCGTTTGCGTATCGCCATCCTTGTCGGTCGCGCGGACCTGGATCGTGTACTTGCCAGGCGCCGCGTTCCAGTCGAGCACCCACTGCCTCCACGCATCGTCGGTGACATCGTTTCCGAGTCGGGCCTCTTGCCACGGGCCGTCGTCGATGCGCACTTCAACCCGATCAACGCCGCGATGCTGTGCCCACGCGATCCCGGCGATCTTGACGGATCCGGCGGCCACGGTCTCGCCGCTGCGCGGGACATCGATGCGCGATTGCGTCTTGATCGGTGCGTCGCGTGACCATCCTCGAGGAATCCAGAACCCTTCATCAGCGGCCCATGTGGTGAGTTTGATCTTGCTCAGCCACTTCGTCGCGCTGACGTATCCGTAGAGCCCCGGCACAACCAGGCGGGCCGGGAACCCGTGCTCCAGTGGCAGCGGCTCGCCGTTCATTCCCAGTGCGATCATTGCATCGCGACCGTCGAGTGCGACCTCCACCGGGAACCCGCACGTCCACCCATCGAGGCTCGTGCTGAAGACCTGCTGTGCACCAGCTTGCACGCCCGCCTCGTTCAGCACGTCGGCCAGCATGACGCCCTGGAAGGACGCGTTGCCGATCAGGTCGCCGCCGACCTCATTGGACACGCAGCACAGCGTGACGATCCGCTCGACCTGGGGACGGGCCAGCAAGTCGTCGTAGCTCAGCGCCAGCGGCGCATCGACCATGCCGCCGACTTCGACCTTCCAACTCGACAGGTTGATTCGTGGGAACGACAGCGCAGTGTCTATGCGATAGAAGTCGTCGTTCGGGGTGATGAACGGCGTGACCGGGCTCAGCGTGGCACCGGCCGGCACGTCGATTCCCACGCCAGCGGCCGGAGCCAACTGTGGAAGATCGTCGGGGATCGCCTGTCGGATCGAGCGGACGCGGCTTCGCTCGAGCGCCTCGGCAATTCCGCCCGCGACGACGGCCGCGGCAGCGGCCGAGCCCGTCGACACCAGGAACCTCCGGCGATCCCACCCGAGCGGAACTCGAGACCGCCCGGGACGTTCGATGACGCTGGGTCGTGACGGCCGAACCAGCGAGGCGAGCAGTGGAATTCCAACCGCCGCGCCGATCAACGACGGCAGCGCAGCAGCCGCTGATTCATCGGGGCGATGCCAGGCGGCGAGAGCACCCACCAACCCGAACAGGCCGATCCCGACGACAGCAACGATCACGCGCCGCACGGCGAGGTAACCGACGATCAGCGCGGCGATCGCCAGAACGGCGACGATTCCTATTCGCAGAGCCAACTTGTCGTTGGTGCCGAACCACTGGATCGCCAGTTCCTTCAACCATGGCGGTACGCGGTCGATGAACTCGCTGCCGACCGCGTTGATGGGCGAGACGACGTCGATAATGCCGGCGATCAGCATTCCGGTCGTCACGGCCACCCCTCCGGCAACCAGACCGGCGACCGTGCCGTACAGCCGCGGCGTCGGTGCCGGGTCGGTGCTGGCGGGTTGGGGAGTGACGTCGATTCGTTCTGGGGAAGGAGGTGACTCGATCATGCTGGTTCCTTTCGGGGAATCGTAAACCGCACATCGCCACCGGCCCCGGCGGCGAGCCAGATGCGACCGCCGTGGGCTTCGACGAGTGCTCGGGCGATGGCCAGGCCGAGGCCGGAGTGGCCGGTGCGCGTGTTGCGTGCGGGATCGGCACGGGTGAATGGTTCGAAGGCGTGCTCGCGGAAGTCGTCGGGGAAGCCTGGGCCGTGATCGTGGACGGACACTTCGATCTGTGGGCCGGTGCGAACCGCGACGTTGACGGCCCGGCCTGCTGGACTGTGACGTATTGCGTTCTCGAGGAGGTTGCGCAGCACGCGCGACATGTCGGTGGTACTGGCCACGGCGACGGCTGGTCCGTCCGATTCGAGTTGCACGTCGACGTCCATCCGGTGAGCAACAGGCGACAACGCCTCGACCGCCTCGTGGGCCAGTTCGGCCATCGAAACGGTCGTGCGTTCCCGGTTGTTGAGGCCCGATTCGATCCGCGCGTACTCGACGAGCTGATCGAGCAGCCCCTCGATGTTGTCGAGCTGGCCGCCGATGATGCCGTAGTACCGCGCCGGGTCTGGTGCCACGCCATCTTGCAGGCTTTCCACCGCGGCTCGCATGGCAGAAAGTGGCGTGCGCAGGTCGTGGCCGATGCTGGAGAACAGCAGCTTTCTGGCATCGGCGGCCCGGGTGCGTTCGGCTGCCGCCTGGTCGAGCGCCTCGACCATCGTGTCGACTGCACGGGCGGTGCGCCCGACCTCGTCGCGGCGTATCACTCCGGTGCGCGCCGTGAAGTCGCCTGCAGCGACACGCTCGGCAACCTCGCCCAGCCGGGCGATGTCGGTAGCCAATGGACGAGTGAGGTGTGAACCGACGGCGAGGGCGATGCCGCTCGACAACACGAGCACGACGAGGAACAACCGGTAGTCATGCGACGACAGGAACATCGCATTCGAGGCGGCCGAGGTTGTAACCGCCCCGAGGGTCAGCGAGCACAGACCGACGAGGAGGGCGCTGCCGGCGACGCTGGAACGCGCCGACACCCACTTGCCGAGCAACGGCACCAACACCGCGGTGGCCAGCGCGGGTGCACCGAGAATGGCGATGAGGTGCAGTCGTTCGTCGCTGTCGGGAGGCTGCAGCAGAATCTCGGCGAACAGCAGCACGGCGACGAAGATGCCGGTGAGCCACAACACCAGCCGCCAGCTCATGGCTCGAACCTGTACCCGACACCCCACACCGTGGTGATCCAACGCGGGTTCTCGGGGTCAGCCTCGATCTTGTGACGCAAGCGGCGAACGTGCACGGTCACCGTCGCCGGGTCCTGGTACTCGGGAGACGAGTCCCACACATCGTGCAGAATCTGGCTGCGCGAGAAGACCTGGCGCGGGCTTGCGGCCAGGAACGCCAGCAGGTCGAACTCCTTGGCAGTCAACGCGACGACCTGCGATCCGATGGTGACCTCTCGCGACGGCCTGGCGATGACCAGATCGTCGAATCGCAGGGTTTCGCCTGGGTCCGTCGAAGGCTGGGCGCGTCGCAGAACGCTGCGCACGCGGGCGACAAGTTCGCGGGGCGAGAACGGCTTGGTGACGTAGTCATCGGCTCCTAGTTCGAGGCCGAGCACGCGATCGGTTTCCTCGACACGTGCCGTCAGCATGATCACCGGGATCTTGTTCGGCCCGATGGCGCGGAGCACCTCGAGCCCCGACAGCCCGGGAAGCATGATGTCGAGCACGATGAGATGTGGCTGAAACGTCGTCAAGGCGTCGGCGACGAGATCGCCTCGATCCAGTTCGTGGACGACGTAGCCGTCGCGTTGCAGGTATTGCACGACGACCTCGCGCACGGTCGGTTCGTCGTCGACGACCAGAATCCGTGCCGCGCCGTTGTTCACGCCAGTCACCATACGGACGCTGCAGTGTCCTGGAAATGGCAGGTGTTGCGAGTTTCGCGGATGTTTCGATTCTCGCAGGGGTGATCACCGATGAACGACGGGTGGCTGAACTCGCGGTGGTTCAGCGATCCGACATCGGGGTGTAGTCGCGCACCCCACTGCCCGTGTACCACTGACGCGGCCGGCTGATCTTTTGGTCCTTGTCGCCCAGTAGCTCCTGCCAGTGGGCAAGCCACCCGGCGGTTCTCGGGATGGCGAACAGCACGGTGAACATCGCAACCGGGAACCCCAATGCCTGATAGATCAGGCCGGAGTAGAAGTCGACGTTCGGATACAGCTTGCGGCTGACGAAGTAGTCGTCGTTCAACGCGACCTCTTCCAGCTTCAGGGCGATGTCGAGCAGCGGGTTCTTGCCGGTGACCTCGAACACGTCGTACGCCGTCTGCTTGATGATTGTCGCCCGCGGGTCGTAGTTCTTGTAGACGCGGTGACCGAACCCCATCAGGCGATTGCCCTTCCCCGACTTGACCTCATCGATGAATGCCTGCACCTGGTCCATCGACCCGATCTCGGTGAGCATGCGCACGACCTGCTCGTTGGCTCCACCATGCAGCGGCCCGTAAAGCGCCGAAGCGGCGGAGGCGGTGGCCGAGTAGGGATCGGCGTGACTGGAGCCGACGACGCGCATCGCGGTCGTGCCGCAGTTCTGCTCATGATCGGCGTGCAGGATGAACAACACGTCCATCGCCCGCTCTAGCCGCGGATCGACCTCGTAGTCACTGATCTTCCACATCATGTTCAAGAAGTTGGCCGGGAAGCTGAGGTTGTTGTCGGGATACACGAACGGGAGGCCGACCGAGAAGCGGTAGCACATCGCTGCGAGCGTTGGCATCTTGGCGATCAGCCGCAGGATCTGCTTGTCGCGGCTCGCTTGGTCGTGGATGTCCTTGGCGTCGTTGTAGAACGTGCCCAGCGCGCCGATCGAGCTGACCAGCATGCCCATCGGGTGGGCGTCGTAGTGGAATCCGTCGACGAATCGCTTCCGCATGTTCTCGTGGATGAAAGTGTGACTGGTGACGTCGTTCTTCCACTGTTCGAGCTGCGCGGCATTCGGCAACTCGCCGTTGAGCAAGAGGTAGGCCACCTCTAGGTACGTGCTGTGTTCGGCGAGTTGCTCGATCGGGTAGCCGCGGTAGCGCAGGATGCCGGCCTCACCATCGAGATAGGTGATCGCGCTTTGGCACGCCGCTGTCTGCATGTATGCAGGGTCGTAGATGAACAACGAAGGATCGAGTTCGCGTACCGCGCTGGCCGGAAAGATGTTGTCGGTGATCGGCACCGTGACCTGCTTGCCGGTGCGGTCGTCGATGATGGTGATGGTGTCGGGCATGTTGTTCCCCTATGTGACACGGATGTTTACTCGGGGCTTGCTCCCCGTTCGTGACACTAGCTGTGGAGGCGCGAGCGGTCCCACCGGTGCAACGCCGGTCGCAGTCCTAAAGTGCGGCGATGGACGTGCGTGACTTCGATGCTGCCGAACTGTTCCAATCGTTGGATTGGAATCGTGGCGTCGTCGTCAGATCGTCGCCGAGCGACCGACTCTCGAGGTGCGAGCTAGAGCGGTGTGTTGTCGTGCGGACGCGAGACAAGTGCTTCGCGTTTGTCGATCAGTGTCATCAGCGCCTCGGCGATCACCTGGCGGGTTTCCGCCGGTTCGATCACACCGTCGATGTATCCGCGTTCGGCAGCGATGTACGGATTCAGTAGTCGCTCGGCATAGTCGGCCTCGAATGCGGCTCGGTCCTCCGGCGTTGCCCGACGTTGCAGGATTGCGGCAGCCTGCCCTGCGCCCATCACGGCCAACTCGGCCCACGGCCAGGCCAGGCACAGGTCGTTGCCCATCTTCTTGGAGTCCATCACGATGTAGGCACCGCCGTAGCTCTTGCGCAAGATGACGCAGATTCGAGGCACCGTGGCCCGCCCGTAGGCGAATACGAGTTGGGCTCCGTGGCGGATCATGCCGCGCCACTCCAGGTCCTTGCCCGGGTAGAAGCCGGGGGTGTCGACCAGGGTCACGATCGGTACGTTGAAGGCGTCGCAGAAGGCGACGAAGCGGGCTGCCTTCTGCGAGGCGGGTATGTCGAGGGTTCCGGCGAGTGCCAGCGGCTGATTGGCGACGATCCCGATCGGAAGGCCCCCCATCGACGCAAAGGCGGTGACCACGTTCGGCGCCCACCGGCCGCGAAGTTCGAGCAACTCTCCGTCGTCGCAGATCGCGCGGATCACCTCGCGCACGTCGTAGCTGCCGGTCGACGTCTGTGGCATCAGTGCCCCGGCCTCGGGTGTCTGCCGATCGTGCGGATCATCCGTCGACCAGCGAGGCGGCTCTTCGTCGTTGTGCTGCGGCAGGTAGGCCAGCAGTTGGGCGACCATCTCGATGGCGGCGTCGAGGTCGGGGGCGACGAGGCTGGTGGCTCCGGTGTAGCGAGCATGCGATGCCGCTCCGCCCAGTTCGTCGTTGGAGATCATCACGCCCGTGAACTCGGCAACCATCGTGGGGCCGGTGACGAAGGCGTACGAATCGATAGTCATCACAACGAAGTCGGCGATCCCGAGCAACAGCGCGGGGCCCGACACCGCGGGGCCCTCGACGACCATGATGATCGGCACGACCCCCGAGCAGTCGGTCAACGCCTTCGCTGCCAGACCCCATCCGTGCAACGCGGCGAACCCCTCGACGATGTCTGCGCCGCTCGACCGCATGATCACGATCAATGGGAAACCCTTCGCACGCGCTGCGCACGAAGCGTTCTCGATCTTGCCCGACGAGTCGGACGTCAGCGCGCCGACGCGTGAACCGGCATCGACATCGACCCACACCACCTGTCGGCCGTCGAACTCGCGGACATCGGAAGTGACAGCGCCGACGACTCGATTGCGGAGGTCGACGGAGCGCATGAACCCCGAGACTAAACTAGACGGCGCGACCAAGGGGGAAGGCCTCGGTGCCCACGTGCACACCCGGCTGCTTCGGCCCCTGCATGGCGATGACGTCGCGTAAGACCGCCAGCAGCACGCGCGTGGGAATCCCCGGTGCCGGACGGCGGCGCTGCACCCAGCCAACGACGCGGCGGGGAAGTTCAGGAACGGGCACCCGATGGAAGTCACCCTTCAACCATCGAGGCACCGACGTCGCGGGCACGATGGCAGGGCCGTACCCTTCGAACGCCAAGGATGCCAGCAGCCGAACTCCGTCGATCTCGGCCTGCGCCTGCAGCTCGACATCGGCGGCCGCGGCTGCCCGATCGATGATCCGGCGCAGTGCGGTGCCGCACGGCGGAAGCAGCAGGGGGATTCTGGCGAGCTCTTTCAGCGAGACGGACTCGCAGCCCGACAGACCGAACCGGCTGTGTGCCAGTAGCAACAGGTCCTCGGCGAACAGGGCATCGACCTGCAGTTCGGGCTCGTCGATGGGCAGGTGCAAGATGGCCGCATCGATCTGCGACGCCTGGAGACGGGGGAGCAGGCTGCTGGTGTTGCCCTCGTGGATGGTCACATGCACCCGCGGATGGGCCCGGCTGACCTGGCCGAGCAGCTGCGGCAACAGCCACCGGGCAGTTGTGCCGATGACCCCGAGGCGCGAATCGCCGGTGACCTCGTTGCCCCGCGACGCCATTTCTGCGGCGAGATCCTCCAATTCATGCAGGACGCGCCTGGCGCGATCGACCACGATGACGCCCTCGTCGGTCAATCCGCCCCGCTGGCGATCGACAAGGGTGACGCCGAGCTCTCGTTCCAGCCGGGCGACATGGCCACTGACGTTGGATTGCACGGTGTAGAGGGCGCGAGCGGCTGCGGAGAACGAGCCGTGGTCGGCGATCGCCACGAGCGTCGTGAGCTGGCGGAGATCCATCTCAAAAAATGATATCGACTATCTGGCAATACGGCTTGAAAGATCACTCGTTCACGTGCATACTTTCACATGTAGTCGAACGGTGCCCACCCCCATAGGTTCCGTTCGAACGAACCCCCCAAATGTGGTTCCCCCAATCACAGGGTTCTGGTTGAGAAACCCCGCTTCCCCCAAGCGGGGTTTCTCCCGTTTTCGGCTCGTGGCGGCTCGCGGACTGCGCCGTCATCGAGGGTAGTGTCGCAGTGATGACCAGTCAGGGCGCAGCGTTCTTCGATCTCGACCGCACGCTGCTTGCGGGTGCATCGGGTCAGGTGTTCTCCTCGGCGATGAAACAGGCCGGCCTGGTCAGCCGCTCGATCCCGGGTGAGGCACTGATGTTCCGGGTCTTCAACACGATCGGCGAGACGCTGCCGTCGATGGCGTTGGCCCGCCAGGCCGTCACGTTGGCCAAGGGCAAGTCTCGTGCTGCGGTCCAGGCCGCGGCATCGACTGCGGCCAAGGAACTGCTGGGGATGGTGCAGCCATTGGCCGCGCCGCTGTTCGACCAGCACCGCGCCGCCGGCCGAGCCGTCGTGATGGCGACGACCACTCCCATGGACATGGTCAAGCCGCTCGCCGACTTGTTGGGCCTCGATGGTGTGGTCGCCACCCAGTACGGCGTCAACGACGACGGCACCTACGACGGAACCCTGAAGGGCCCATTCGTGTGGAGCGCCGGCAAGCTCGCTGCGGTCCGCACCTGGGCCGACGAGAACGGCATCGACCTGTTGCAGAGCTATGCGTACAGCGACAGCGTGTACGACACTCCGCTGCTTGCCGCGGTCGGCCACCCGTTTGTGGTCAACCCCGACGCGCGCATGGCCGTGATGGCGGCGGCGCGTCGTTGGCCAACGATCGATCTGTCAGCAGGAGGCAGTGGAATGGCCAAGATTCCGGTGGTCAACATGGAGATTCAGCGGCTGGCACTCAGTTTCACCCACCCGCTGTTCTTTCCCTATGCAAGGTTCGACATCGACGGCGTCGACAACATCCCGCAGACCGGCGCGGCAATCATCGTCGGCAACCACCGCAGCTACTTCGATCCGATGGCGATGGCAGTCACGATTGCGCGAACCGATCGCACGCTTCGGTTCCTAGGCAAGAAAGAGGTGTTCGACGCCCCGATCGTCGGCCAGATCGCGGCCGCAATGGGCGGAATTCGCGTGGACCGAGGCACGGGAAGCGAAGAGCCGCTCAAGGCCGCTGCCGAAGCCCTCGAGCACGGCGACATGGTTGCGATCATGCCGCAGGGAACCATCCCGCGCGGCAAGGCGTTCTTCGATCCCAAGCTGAAGGGTCGCTGGGGCGCAGCCCGGCTGGCGGCCATGACTGGGGCTCCGGTGATTCCCATCGGGCTGTGGGGCACCGAGAAGGTGTGGCCGCGGTCCGCTCGGTTGCCGAACGTGCTCAACATCGTCGATCCGCCGTTGATCACGGTTCGTGTCGGCGCGCCGATTGCCCTGAAGTATCAGAGCGCCGACGCCGACACCAAGAAAATCATGAAAGCGATCACGGATCTGCTGCCGCCCGAGGGTCGTGTCAAGCGCGAGCCGACGGACGAGGAGTTGGCGGCCGCGCTTCCACGCGGATACAAGGGCGACGTCGAAGCCGAGCCGCGGCGCCGACCCGGCGTCGACTGACTCT
The DNA here is from genome assembly GCA_031412355.1 of Ilumatobacteraceae bacterium. Taxonomy (GTDB): domain Bacteria; phylum Actinomycetota; class Acidimicrobiia; order Acidimicrobiales; family Ilumatobacteraceae; genus JAENVT01. Next base: position 12,791 of record JANOCR010000167.1, read on the forward strand.
CGCGTTCCCTGCCGTTGTCAGGTTGCCTTGGGCGGGCGAGGGAAGAAGGGCGAGGTTCGCGCCACGTAGTCCTCGTAGCCTTCCCGACGCTTGATCAACGATCTCTCGAGCAGCGTCACGCCACTGACTCGACGAAGCAGGATCGTCATCACCGTGGCGCCGACCACACCCCAGCGGCCGACGCCGGTTTCGGCAGCAACCAGTGCGAGACCCCACCACACGCAGGCATCTCCGAAGTAGTTCGGGTGGCGCGTGTATCGCCACAAGCCTTGATCCATGACTTTGCCGGCATTGGCGGGGTCCTTCTTGAACCGTTCGAGCTGCGCATCGCCGACTCCCTCGAAGTACAACCCGATGGCAAACACGGCGAAGCCGATCCAACTCAGCGCACCGACACCTGGCGACAGCCTGACCTGGCCCAGTTGCACAGGCAGCGACACGATCCACATCAGCACACCTTGCACGGCGAACACCGTCACCAGGCTGATCAGCGGGAATCGCGATCCCCACCGCTTGCGCATAGCCCGATAGCGATAGTCCTCACCGTTGCCGTAGTTGCGGCGCAGCAGGTGGACGGCCAGCCGCACTCCCCACAAGGTCGTCATCAAGACGAGCAGGTTTTGTCGGTCGGGGTTGCCTTCGACCCGGACGTACACCGCCCAGGCGACTGCTACAAAGCCGAGACCCCAGCCGATGTCGACGATCGACGCATTCTTCAGCACCAAGCTCAGCAGCCACATCGAGATCATCAAAATGACGATTGTCAGCGCTGCCGTGCTCATCGCAATCGAGCTCATCGTTCGGCCTCCTCCAGCATCTCGTGTACGTCATGATCGGCCTGCAGCCACACGTCGTCCAACCACTGTGTGAACGCCGCACCCGTCGGTACTTCGGCGCGCGCAATGCGTCGCGTCCGAAACAGAACACGGGGAGGCTTGTGGGCCAGGTGGCGCAAGATGCCGCTGAATGTATCCAGACCGTCGAAGCCGACGTGCCAACCGATGACGATGTCGGCCTCGGCCGAGCCCGCGATCAACGCAGCGGAGCCGGCTGGGCGTGGCGGCAGCAGGTGCTGCAACGACCGAAGACGCTCGGCACGAACCGGATCCCGCTCGGTCAACTTCTGAAGCGCTCGCTCTCGTTTGGCCGCCGAGGCGCGGGTGCCCTCGGGAAAGATCACGGCTACATCATCCGGGCCCATTCCGGTCGACAGACGTCGCAGGGCGTCGAGCTCGACCTCCGAGTCCGGCGCCTGGCGGTCGAGAAAGTAGTTCGGCAAACGGTTGCCGACGATGTCGAGGCACGGGTCGACGAGCAGTTCGCGCTTCAAGACGTAGCGCGGGTGCATGCCGGCCAGCGACGTGATCACCCATGCGCTCACGAGCGAATCGGCGAGACTGGCGTGGCGACACAACAGCACGACCGGTCCTGGCCGGAGTTGGTCGACGTTCTCGGCAGTCACGACGATGCCGGTCGTGGCCTTCAGTAGCCCGAGCACACTGGCCGCCCACCAGGCCTGCAGGCGGTAGTGGATCCCATGGTTGTTGCGTTGCCCGGCGGCCCACAGGCCCCATGCGACCACGACGCTGGCCGATTCGAGCCACGCCCACCCGAGGGCGAACAACAGCAGGCGGGCTATCGGCAGGCGGAGGCGACCACGGACGAGGTCGGCCACGATGACGACTGGGAGCCAGATCGGCAACAGCAACAGCAGCGCGATCGCTGCCACGAGCAAGCCGCCGATACTGGCGATCCGGCGACGAAGGGTCGACACGTTCTGACCCTAGCTGGGGATCACCGAGTCGTATCTGCCAGGCGCTCTACCTACCGGTCGGTAGGCGAGTTATACTCGTCGGGATGAATGACACGGCACTGCTCAACGAGCTCACTGAGGTCGCCGAGCAGTTGACTGCTCGCCACTACGAAACCTGCAAGCCCTGGTACCCACACGAGTTCGTTCCGTGGAGCATGGGTCGCGATTTCGATGCAGACGCGACGTGGAACGCCGACGAGGTTCCGTTGCCGGATTCCCTGCGCAGTGCACTCTTCGTCAATCTGCTGACGGAAGACAACCTGCCGTACTACTTCCAGACCATCGACCGCATGTTCGGGCGCGATGGAGTCTGGCGCGAATGGTCGCACCGGTGGACAGCGGAAGAGGCGCGACACTCCATCGCGCTCCGTGACTTCATGACCGTCACGCGCATCCTCGACCCGCGCACGCTCGAAGACGGCCGCATGTCGCAGATGTCGGGCGGGCAGGTTCCCAACCCGGCGTCGGCGGTCGACGGCTTCGTGTATGTCGCGCTTCAAGAACTCGCAACACGAATCGCTCATCGCAACACCGGACGAGCGTTACGCGAGCACCTGCCCGATCATCCTGCCGGTGAAGCGGGATACGAGCTCATCAGCCGCGTTGCCGCCGACGAGAACTTCCACTTCCTCTTCTATCGCGACCTCACATCGGCGGCACTCGAGATTGCGCCGTCGCTGGTTGTTCCGGCCATCGAGCGGCAGGTCCGCGAGTTCGAGATGCCCGGTACAGGGATTCCGGGGTTCAAGCGACATGCCCAGGCCATTGCCAACGCCGGGCTGTACAACCTGCTTCAACACCACGAGCAGATCCTCGAGCCGGTCGTCATGAAGTGGTGGAAGGTCGAGTCACTGCAGGGGCTCACCGCCGAGGCCGAGCAGGCTCGCGAAGCGTTGATCCGGCAGATCCAGCGCATCGGAACAGCAGCGCGGCGTCTTGCCGACCGTGCTCGCGAGGCGGCAGAACGCGCCCGGTCGAACTTGGCCGACCGCAAAGCCGACATCACCGGCAGTCGTTCAGTCCGGCCCTCGTAGCGGTAGCTGGGCCCAGCCGTTTCCCGGACTAATCACCGACCGCGCCGTCGAGTCGTTCACGCAACAGGTCGGCATGACCGCAATGGCGGGCGTACTCCTCGATCATGTGGACCAGGATCCAGCGCAAGCTGGGATTGAATCCGGCCCAGTTCACCGACTCGCCGACATGCGCGGCTGGGGTGTCGGGAGCGACACCGGCGATGATTCGTCGTGACGTTTCGATCTCGCGCTGGTACACCGCGAGCGCTTCCTCGAGGGTGTCGTCGGGCCTCGGATGCATGTCGCGGTCCTCGTCCGGGTCGTCGTCGCCGCCGTAGATGCCGGGGGCATCGGCCTTGATGAACCACCGCTGGAACCAGTTCCTCTCCACCTCGCTCATATGACGGATGAGTCCCATGATGTTGAGGTCGCTCGGCGGAACCGCTGGCGTTCGCGCCTGCTCGTCGCTGAGCCCCTGGGCCTTGAATGGCAAGGTCCCCCGATACCAGTCGAGGAAGGCGATCAGCATCTCGGCTTCGCCGGCCTGTGCAGGCGGATCGATCCGGCCGCTCGTGTCGTCGGTCATGTCAGTGGTACTCCGTCAAATCGGTCGATGGTCGCGAACGTGGAGACCGGGTGACGCCCGAGCCTGGTCAGTTGGCGAACCGGGTATCCCAGGAAGATCGTGGCGGCCAGGGCATGATCGACCGGCAGGGCCAGCACGGGCCGCGCCAGCGTCTCGGCGCGCGACAGGAACGTCGTCAGAACTCCACCCAGTCCGCGGGCGCGAGCCGCGAGGAGGACGCTCCAGCAGAACGGGTACACCGACGCCCCGCCGGTGACGGGTGGTCGTCCGACCTCGCCATCCATCAGAGCGATCTTGTCGAGATCGGCGGCCACGACGAGCACGGCAGGAACCGTTTCGATCCCGTCGAGCAGTTCGTTCGGCGCGACTACCGGCCGAGCACCGGTGCTGCGGCCGAAAGCAAAGGGCGCACGCTGCGCGTCGTGGCTCTCGCCGAGGTACTCGTACCAGACCGCACTCATCATGTCGGCGAGTTGGCGACGGATCGACGGGTCGTGCACCACCGCAACCCGCCACGGCTGCCTATTGCCACCGCTGGGGGAGAACCTGGCGTCGTCGAGAATGGACGCGATCGTCGCGTCGTCGACCGGCTGATCGGTGAAGTCGCGGCTCGAGCCTGTGGTCCGGATCGCCTGGATGAGATCCACTCAGCCTGCGCCCTCGGCCAGCTTGGCGTCGGCGACCTTGCGTCGAACGACGTTGAGAGCCGAACCTGCCTTGAACCACTCGACCTGTTCGTCGCTGAACGTGTGCACGCCCTCGAAAGGAATCAGCGTCGCGTCGGGTTTGACTATCTCGCACCGGATGTTGTGGCCGGGTTGCGGGGGAAGGCCGAGCACATTGATGCGGTCGCCCTCGTCAATCAGATCGTAGGTGTGTGGGTCGGCAAACGTCAGTGGCACCAATCCCTGTTTCTTCAAGTTGGTCTCGTGAATGCGGGCGAAGCTGCGGGCCAGAATCACCACGCCGCCACGGAAGCGCGGTTCCATCGCAGCGTGCTCGCGCGACGAACCCTCGCCGTAGTTGCGATCGCCGATGGCCACCCATCGGATGCCGGCTTCGCCGTACTTCTTCGCCAGATTCGGCAAGGTGTCGGGGCTTCCGTCACGGAAGTCGACGCCTTCGCCGACGGGCCGATCGAATGCGCTGACCACACCGATGAACAGGTTGCCGCTGATGTTCTCGAGATGGCCGCGGTACGTGAGCCACTTTCCCGCTGCCGAGATGTGGTCGGTCGTGCACTTGCCTTGGGCCTTCATCAGGATGGGCAGGTCGAAGTAGTCGCTGCCGTCCCATGCTGGGAAGGGGTGCAGCAGCTGCAACCGATCACTGGTGGGCGACACTTCGACGACGACGCTGGAGCCGTCGGCCGGGGGAGGTGTGAACGTGTTCTGGCCGGGGTCGTAGCCCTTGTCGGGCAGCACCTCGCCCACCGGAGCCTGCAGCAGCACCTCACTGCCGTCGGGTGCTGTGATGGTGTCGGTGGTCGGGTCGAAATCGAGCCGCCCGGCCAGCGCCAGAGCGATCACCGTGTCGGGCGACGTGACGAAGCTCAATGTGTTGGCCGAGCCGTCGTTGCGTTTCGGGAAGTTGCGGTTGAACGAGTTGACGATGGTGTTGGGCACACCGTTGGCGGAGGCGGGTCGGTCCCACTGACCGATACATGGCCCGCAGGCGTTGGCCAACACCGTTGCCCCGATTGCCTCGAGGTCGGCCAGCAGGCCGTCGCGCTCGATCGTTGCTCGAGTCTGCTCGGAGCCTGGGGTGATCAGCAGATCGGTCTTCACGGTGAGCCCACGGGCTGCTGCCTGACGAGCGATCGACGCCGCCCGGGTGATGTCTTCGTAGGAACTGTTCGTGCAACTGCCCACGAGTGCGGCGGAGATCTCCAGTGGCCAGTCGTTGGCGCGGGCCTCGGCACCCACCGCGGCGCCGACGCGGTTGGCGCGGTCGGGGGAGTGCGGTCCGTTGATCAGCGGCTTCAACTCATCGAGGTCGATCTCGATCAATTGGTCGTAGAGGGCGCCGTCGTCGGGCCGAAGTTCGACCATGACCTTGTCGGCGGCGTCGGCAATTGCCTCGCGTCCGGTCGACTTCAGGTACATCGCCATGTTGTTGTCGTAGCCGAAAACGCTGCACGTTGCGCCGATCTCGGCTCCCATGTTGCAGATCGTGGCCTTGCCGGTTGCCGAGATGCTGTCTGCGCCGGGGCCGAAGTACTCGACGATCGCTCCGGTGCCACCCTCGACCGTCAGCACCCGAGCTACCTCGAGGATCACGTCCTTGGGAGACGACCAGCCACTGAGCTCGCCGATGAGCTTGACTCCGATCACCTTTGGCCAGCGCACGTTGAACGGGAAGCCGGTCATCACGTCGACCGCGTCGGCGCCACCGACGCCGATCGCAACCATGCCAAGGCCGCCGGCGTTCGGCGTGTGGCTGTCGGTACCGATCATCATCCCGCCGGGGAAGGCGTAGTTCTCGAGCACGACCTGGTGGATGATGCCGCTGCCGGGACCCCAGAAGCCGATGCCGTACTTGGCGCTGACTGATCGCAGGAAGTCGTAGACCTCCTTGTTGGTGTCGATGGCGACACCCAGGTCGATACGGGCCCCCACCTTGGCGGAGATCAGATGATCGCAGTGCACTGTGCTGGGCACCGCGGTGGTGGCAAGGCCGGCGGTCATGAACTGCAGCAGTGCCATCTGCGCTGTGGCGTCCTGCATCGCCACCCGATCGGGGTGAAAGTCGTTGTAGGTTCCGCCGCGATCGATGTCGGACGTCGGGTCACCCAGGTGGTTCAGGAGGATCTTTTCGGTCAGGGTCAGTGGCCGCCCGAAACGGGCCCGACCAGCCGCGCTGCGAGCAGTGAGGGTGTCGTACACACCTTGAACCAACTCGACTGGCGTTCCCGCGGTGACCGACATGGCTGCTACTCCTTGCACCTAGTCGCAAGGCTGCTCTGTTGCACTTAGTCGCAACGGTGCTCCTTGCATTTTTCTTCAATGTAGACAAGCATAATACAAGTGAATCCACTTGCGGAAGCCCGCGATTGACGTGCGGACGATCCGATATCAAGAAATCGCCCAAGTATTGCGGCAGCGCATCGCCGCAGTGGGAGCCGGACACGTTCTGCCGAGCGAGAGTGACCTGTCGGCCGAGTTCGGGGTCAGCCGCGTGACGGTTCGCCGGGCACTGGAGACGCTGCGCGACGAGCACCTCGTCGAGTCGCGGCAAGGGTTCGGGTGGTTCTCGGCAACTGCGCCGTTGCAGCAGCGCCTCACACAGCTCGAAACCATCGAGCGCCAACTCGAAGATCGCGGCATCCATCCGCAGCGCCAGATCGTCGAGTTCGCCTTCGTGGCCGCACCCGCGCACGTAGCGGAAGCACTTCGCTGCGATCAAGTGCTGCGAGTGAAACGGGTCAACCGGGCGGATGGCGAACCCTTTGCCGTCGTGACGGTGTGGTGCCCGGCCGAGCTCGGGCAGAACATGAGCCGGCGCGATGTCGAGCGTCAACCGTTCTACGAGCTGCTGGGCGTGGCCCTGCGTGGAGCGACGCAAACGATCGGCGCAGCGTCGGCCAACGCGGGGGACGCTGCGCTGCTGGAGGTCCCGGTTGGCAGTCCGGTCCTGCGCTGCGAACGGTTGACCACCAGCACCGCAGGCGAGCCGATTCTGCTCAGCGAGCACATCTTTCCCGCACATCGCACCGAGTTCGTCGTCGACCTGACGTTGGCCGAACCGTCGACGACGCCGACCGGTCTGCGTCTGGTCGACTAGCACGCCGGATCTGCAACACTCGGTGCATGTCCGAACGTGTCACGCTCACGATTTCCGACGGCATCGCCGACGTGCGGATGAGCCGTCCCGACAAACGCAACGCACTCGATGGAGCAATGTTCCAGGCGCTGGCCGAGATGGGCGAGCGTCTGAAGGTCGAGCCGGGGGTACGCGTCGTCGTGCTTAGTGGCGAGGGTTCGTCGTTCTGCGCCGGCCTCGACTTCGCGACGTTCCAGACGATGGCTGGTGGCGATCGTCCGCCGGCCGATGAGGGCAACCCAGGGACCATGCAAGAAGGCCGCATCACGCACCTCGGGCAGCAGGTGTGTTGGGTCTGGCAAGAGATTCCCGTCCCCGTGATCGTTGCGGTGCATGGGCACGCATTGGGGGGCGGCATTCAGATCGCTCTCGGTGCCGACATCCGCATCGTGCACCCCGACACGCAGATGAGCGTTCGCGAGCTGCACTGGGGTTTGGTGCCCGACATGACCGGCACCTTGATGCTCGGTTCGTTGGTGCGCGCCGACATCGCCAAAGAACTCGTGTTCACAGGGCGCGTGTTCGACGGGCGCGAGGCGTACGCGCTCGGTTTGGCAACCCGTCTGTCGGAGACGCCGCACGACGACGCCATGGCGCTGGCGGTCGAAATTGCAGGTCGCAGCCCCGATGCCGTACGTGGCGCCAAGGTTCTGCTGAACGGGTTGTTCAATCAGGGTGCCGCACAGCAGTTTGCCGAAGAGCGACGAGTGATCACCTCGCTGGTCGGGCGCCCGAATCAGATCGAGGCAGTGATGGCCAACTTCGAGAAGCGCCCGCCAGTGTTCGTCGATCCGGTGTGAAGCCACCGCGATGAGCATCGACCCCGACAAGCTGAAGCAGTACTCGTTTCTGTTGTTCTCGAAGCTGGACGGTGCAGTGACCGCCGGGATGGTGCACCTCGGCGACCAACTTGGCCTGTACGACGCAATGAGTAGCGCTGCGGTGCCATTGACAACCACGGAGTTGGCCGAGCGCGCCGGACTGCACGAACGGTGGGTACGCGAGTGGGCCTACAACCAGGCAGCAGCAAAGCTGATCGACGTCGACGATCAGCAGAGGTTCTCGCTGTCGCCGGAGGCCGAGGCGGTGCTGGCGACGGCTGATCATCCGGCATTCGGAATGGGCATGTTCCATCGCCTACCGCAAACCATGGAGTCGCTCGTTCGTGTCCGCCAGAGCTTTGTCACCGGTCTCGGTCACGACTACGACAGTCACGGCGCTGAAGGTGCGGTCGGCATCGAGCGCAGCTTCGAGCCGTGGAGCAACGTCCACCTCCTCCCCACGGTGCTTCCCGCGCTCGACGGAGTTGTCGAGCGACTGAAGGCTGGCGCGCACGTTGCCGATGTCGGGTGCGGTGCGGGCAGCGCTGTCCGGTTGATGGCTGCGGCGTTTCCGAAGTCGACGTTCGTCGGGTACGACATCTCCCGCCATGCGCTGGACCGTGCCGACGAGAAACTCGCCACGTCGGGACTCACCAACGTGATCTTCTCTGATCCGCGCAAGTCTCCGATGCCGACCGATCATTCGGTGGACCTCGTCACGACGTTCGACTGCATGCACGACATGACTCATCCCCAACAGGTCATGCAGTCGCTCCGAGCCGCTTTATCCGATGATGGGACCTGGCTCCTGGTCGACATCAAGGCCCTCGACACCTTCGACCAGAACGTGCGCAAGAATCCGATGGCCTCGTTGATGTACGGCATCAGCGTGTTGAGTTGCATGTCGTCAGCGCTCAGCGAACCCGATGGCGCCGGGCTCGGCACGCTTGGCCTTTCGGCCAACGTTGCCAGGGAAATGGCCGGACATGCAGGGTTTACGCGTTTCCGCAAGCTCGACATCGACCACAGCGTCAACGCGTTCTACGAGGTTCGCCCGTAGATCAGCGCCGCGTCAGTCACGCGTCAGCGAACGAGCGCTCTGTGACGACATCAGGCGCGTTCGACGACCTCGAGCCGTCGCTCGGCGAACCTCCAGGATCCTGCGTGACGCACGTACCGGTCGTGATAGGTGGCCAGCATCGTGGTTGGTTTGGTGCTCTTGCGCTTCTTGAAGCGTTCGTTCATCGTGACTCGGCCGGTGGCGGTGCCGCGGGCCTCGTCGACTTCGAACACCATCAGCGGCGCCGATTGCAACACCCATTCCATGTCACCGACGGCCCCCTCGAAGGCCTCGATGATCGCGGCACGTCCGGCGATGACGTTGCCTGCCGGATTCCAGGTGGCGTCGTCGGCCCATACTTCGCCCCACGCCTTGATGTCGCCACGATTGACCGTGTCGGAGTACGTACTGACGAGCTGGCGAAGCGCAGCGTCGGTTGCCGGCGACGGCTGGCGCGCGGCCGGTGGACGCTGGGCGCCATCGAACGCTGAAACGGGCACGCCGATCTCGGCGCCGGCCGCGAAGCGCACGTGGTCGATCAACTGATCGCGATTCATCATCCCGTCGTGGGCTGCGAACTGCACGGCCAGGCCGTCGACGAGCGCAGTGAGGCGCATTGCAGCAGCGGTCGGATCCGGGCACGAGAACTCACCCGACTCGACCCCGTTGCGAATGATGCGGGCCAGCAACTCGGTCGATTGCTCGTCGAGTTGCTGACTGATCTTCTTCATCATCGGGTTCCGTAGGGCCTCACCCCAACCGTCGATCCATAGCATCCACTCGACATCGTCGCTGCCTTCGGGCACGTAGTTCTGGATGGCTCGTTCGAGCTTGCCGAGTGCGCTGGGGGCGTTCTCGATCTCGGCCTCCATCTCGGCGAGGTCTTTGTTGGCGTAGTGCTCGAAGGCCTCGGCGAGGAGTTGCTCTTTGGAGTCGAAGTGATAGTGGATGAGGCTGCTAGAGACCTCGAGGCGTTTGGCAACGTCGGCGATGCGAGTACCGGCGAAGCCTCGCTCGATCACCACTGCGCAGGTTGTCTCGAGGATCTCGGTGCGGCGTTCGGCAACAGTCGGCTTCTTCACTGTTGCGAACGCTATCGCTGTCATCAACCTTCGGGTAGGACCATTGGCGCGTCATCGATGGGCGCGCTGAAAGGCTCGAAGATGCCGTGTAGGCCGGAGGGGTGGTCTCCGATCGCCAGTTGCTCGAGTATCCCAACTCCACGTTGCGTCGATCCATCGGGGGAGAGGTAAGTGGCGTCGCATATCGCCTGCACGTGCACGTGCTGACGCGTGCACGGGGTCGCAACCGGCAGCGCGATCCGCTCGGAGGCGACGACCGATTCGCCTTTCCACATACCGTGACCGAACTCGGGATGTCCGTAGCCCAAGCCGCTCATCTGAAACTCGTAGCGAGGTACGAGTGTGACGGTGTGCACGTGATCGGCCCAGTCGATGAGGTCGTACTCGAAGCGTTGGGCCCATCGCGTGCCGGGTCGCCACTCGACTCGGTAGTCGACCGCCTTCATCATCTCGGGCGGCGTGTCGTCGGCCCTGGCGATGGCGCCAACGTGGTGCCAGTGCCGACCGTCGACGTAGTCGTTGACGTCGAAGTGAGTCGACATCGACGGAAAGTTGACGGGGGCCCACAGCCAGAAGAACTGAGGTATGCCGACCGGCGCGCCGTTGGAAGCCGACTCGCCGGTCGGACGGATCCCCCACGAGCGATCCCGGGATCCCCATACCGCTGCCGGAGACACATCGCGACGGTTGCCGTCGACTTCGATCCACCCGGTCCAGCTACCGAACTGGGTGAAGCGGGTGTAGTCGAAGATCGTGCGGACCCCAACGCGCCACCAGTAGTGCGGTTCTTCGATCGGGGCCGAGCGGGAGGTGAAGATCAGTTCGGCGCGTAGCCCGTGCTCGACAGCATCCAGCGAGATCCGTAGTACACGCATCGGTTCGACGACTTCGATGATGATGGGGCCGAGATGCGTGGCGTCGCGCCGGTCGGCCGGCGCCCGTTGAGACGTGAACACGCTGAGTTGATGGCCTTCGTTGACGATGCTGAAGGCAGCGTCGGCCACGTGCCGGTTGGGGTACAGGCCCATGGCAAGGGCGAAGTACGTCGAGCCGTCGAGGTCGTAGCCGTTGAAGAAGTAGCGATCGTAGAAGTTGATGTCGGAGCCCGAGGTCTCGGCTACCGGGATGGGTGCCTGATGCAGTGGGAAGTCGTCGTAGCCGCTCAGCACACCCAGCGACCGTAGTCTGGCGGCGTGGTTCGGCTTCGACAGATCATCAAACGGGTGCGCGCCGAAGGCTTCACCCCCGGCGAGTTCCACAAGATCTGTGTCTCCGCCTTGGTGCTGCTCGGCGTCATCGTCGTCACCGGGGCCGCCGTCCGACTGACCGGGTCCGGCCTGGGATGCAGCGACTGGCCGAACTGCAACGACAAGAGACTCGTCGATGTCTCGTCACTGCACTCGGCGATCGAACAGGTCAACCGCCTGTTCACGTTCGTCGTCGGGCTGGCGGTCGTGCTCGCTGCACTCGGGGCGTGGTTCAGGCGCCCGCGTCGTCGGGACCTGTTGTGGCTGTCCGCTGCGATGGTGGCCGGGATTCCGGCACAGGGTGTTGTCGGCGCAGTTGTCGTATGGACCGACCTCAATCCTGCCGTTGTGCAATTGCACTTCGTGCTGTCGATGGTGCTGGTCGCGTTGGCTGTAGTACTTGTCGTCAGATCGCGCCAGCCCGACGAGGCGATTCGTGTCAGCGCAGTCGTGCCGCGAAGCAAGCGACGGGTGCGCCTGGTGGTTGTCGCCACTGCCGCCGCCATCGTCGCCGGCACGGTGGTGACTGGCACCGGTCCGCACGCCGGTGACGAGAACGCGGAGCGCTTCACCTTCTTGTCGATCACCTGGGCGACACGCCTGCACAGCCTGGTCGTGTGGATCGCCGTGCTTATGGCGGTCCGATTGATGTGGCACCTTCGCAAGCGCGCTCACGACCGCGAGATGCTCGATGCGCCGTTGACCGTGTGGGTGTGTGTTGCGATTGCCCAGGGTGCAGTCGGATACCTGCAGTACGCCAACGGCGTGCCGACGTCGCTGGTAGCGATTCACGTCGCGCTGGCTACCACCCTGTGGGCGACCTCGGTGTGGTTGTGGTGCGCGACGTCGCGGGCCAGCGGATCGGCGCGCAGCTTGATCGCGGCGCGGCGGCGGCCAGGATCAGTCGCCGAGTCCGCGTACGAAGACGCTCAGCTTGTTGACGGCGTCGGCGAAGAACGATCCGATTGACCCGATGAAGTTCACTGTGGCGTCGGCGGCACCCGCCGGATCCTGCCATAGCCGAATGATCATGAACGCCACGACGAGATAGAAGGCGACCCGGCCGACGGCCTTCAGCTGTGCGAGAGCAGTTGTCACCATGTGGGGGTTTCCTTTGAGTTGAACGAACCTGGTACGCCCGGGTTCGAACGGGTCTCCGCCCGCAACAATGGTACCGAATCCATCCCCGCCGATCAACGACCATGCTAAGAGCTGCCCGGACGCGCGATTGTGGATACCCGTGAAACTCTTTGGTCAGGTATAGTCCGGCGATCGTCATCAGCGCTACCCGCCGTCCGTTCGACTTCAGTGGCAACCACGTTGCCCTGGACTTCACCAACACCGTCAGCGGCCGACCGACCTACTCCCGTGACGACCTGGCCGACGCCGACGATGTGATCGCTTGGGCACGGGCCGCTGGGATACTGAACCATGCTGATGCGGTCGCAGGCCGCCCGGGGGCCGCGGCGGGACTTCATGCAGCCATTGCACTTCGCGAGAACCTGTATTCGGTCTTCGGCGCGATCGCCCAACTGGACGAACCACCTCAGGCGGCGCTCGATTTCGTGAGTCGTCGAGCCGCGCAAGCCCTGCGATCATCGACGTGGGAACATGCCGAAGGTGGATACCGGCCGGGCTGGCCGTTCGACTCCATCGAGTCGATCTGTCATCGGCTGGCCGACGAGGCAGTTCAGCTGCTGCGTTCCCCGGCGACGTCGCGAATCGGATCATGTGCTGGATGCGGCTGGCTGTTCTTGGACCTCTCCCGCGCCCACGCCCGGCGTTGGTGCTCGATGAACGCGTGCGGCGTGCGGAGCAAGATGCGCCGCTATCACCAGCGCCAGGCAAGCGCAAGCGCAAGCGCCACGGCCGTTGGATGAGCCGATCGTCGATCTCGACGCCGTTCACGAGTCGCTCGGGGTTGCTTGAAACTTGTACGGGGGTGCTGTTAGGGTGCCGACCGCGGATCCGTAGTCGGGCCGTACTGTCGGTTGCAGGTGGGGGCGAGCTAGCTGGTCTGCCCCACTGCCTGTGCCGCCGGGGGAGAACTATTTTGCCAACGAAAGGCAGGACCATGAGGTTCAAGAAAGCGACAGCGCTCTTTCTCGCGCTAGCAGTAGTAGGTGTCGCCTGTGGCGACGACGAGACAGACAGTTCAGGCGACACCGCAGCACCTTCGGCTACGGATGCCGCAGCACCTGCGGCTACGGATGCGGCAGCACCTGCGGCCACGGACGCAGGCGGAACAGCAGCACCAGCTGCCGGTGGCTCCCTGATCGTGTCGACCGACCTTCCGCTGCAGGGTGCATCAGCCGATGCCTCGGCCGACACCAACAACGCGATCACGCTGCTCCTCGAGCAGGCAGGCGGGAAAGCTGGTGCGTTCGACATTGAACTCAAGTTCTATGACAACTCGACCGCCGCCAAGGGTGGCTGGGACGACGCGACCTGCGCCAAGAACGCCAACGATCACGTGGCCAATGCCGACGAAGTGGCCGTCATGGGCACATACAACTCCGGCTGCGCCAAGATCGAGATCCCAGTGCTCAATCAGGATCCGACTGGTCCAATGTTTATCATGTCTCATGCCAACACCAATCCGGGCATCACCAAGGCGTGGGATCCGGGCGAGCCCGACGTGTACTACCCGACCGGCGTTCGCAACTACGGCCGCGTCATTGCAACTGACGACTTCCAGGGTGCTGCCGGCGCACAGTTCGCCAAGCAGGACCTGAACGTCACCAAGTGTCTGGTCCTCAACGACGCTCAGACATACGGCGTCGGCGTGGCAACGGCATTCACCGACGAGGCCAAGAAGCAGGGCATCGAAATCGTCGGCGAAGAGGCGTGGGATGCAAAGCAGCCGAACTACACAGCACTGTTCGAGGGTTATGCCGACTCGGGCGTCGACTGTGTGTACCTCGGTGGAATCAACGACAACAATGGTGAGCAGTTGATCCGCGACAAGGTTGCCGTGTTCGGCGCCAACGACGGCGCCGTGAAGCTGATCGCTCCCGACGGTTTCACCGGTTATCCCACCGTGAAGGCGCTGGCCGAGGCTCAGGAGATGTACATCACCTTTGCCGGTCTTCCGGCTGGCGAGTTGATCAAGGCTGGCGGCGCGGGTGCGAAGTTCGTCACAGACTTCAAGGCCAAGTTCGGGCACGACCCGGCCTCGGCATATGCCATCTACGGCGCAGCCGCCTTCCAGTACATCCTGAAGGCAATCGAAGCTTCCGATGGAACTCGCAAGGGCGTGCTTGACGCTGCATTCAGCGGAATCACCATTTCTGCGGAAGAATCCGTGATCGGCAAGGAGTTCGGCATCGACGCGAATGGCGACGTTACCGTGATCGACATGTCGATCCAGCTCCTGACGGGCAACGAGGAGACATTCCTGAAAGCATGGCCTGTCGGCTGAGAAGCCACATTTCGGAATCAGTTCATCCGTAGTT
>JANOCR010000168.1:0-15531 GCA_031412355.1 Ilumatobacteraceae bacterium
ATGGATGTCGGACGAGCTCCCGACCAGCGCCCGTCGCCCGAACTCGCCGCCCGGCCGGGTGTGGTGGCCACACCACACCTCGGCGGTCTGACACCCGAAAACGCTGACGCCCAGGCGATGAGCGGCGTCGAGCAGGTGAGCGCGATCGTGGCCCACGAACTGCCACCGCGGGCGGTCAACGCCGATGACGCGAGGCGTCTGCGAGCGTGGTGGGAGACATGACGGTTCGGGGCGCGTGCGACTCGCACGTGCACGTCTACGACCAGCGGTACCCGATCAGTCCCTCGACGGTGCTGACACCACCGGATGCCTCGCTCGTCGAGTACCGGACTGTCCAGGCCGCGCTCGGCCTCGACCGCGTGGTGTTAGTGCAACCGACCACCTACGGGCTCGACAACCGGTGTCAGCTCGAGGCCGTGGCCCAGCTCGGCGACGCCGCCCGGGCGGTGGTCGTGGTCGACGACACCACGACCGACGACGAGCTCGCCCGGTTGACATCGCAGGGTGGACGCGGCGCACGTTTCCACATGTTGCCCGGCGGGGCGGTGCCGTGGGAGATCATGCACACCGTGGCCGAGCTGATCGCAGGACACGGCTGGCACATCCAACTCCAGCTGAACGGCCGCGAGCTGGCCGAGCAGCTCGACGCGCTCCTTGCACTGCCGGCTCCGATCGTCGTCGACCACGTCGGGCGCTTCATGCCACCGGTCGAACCCGAGGATCCGGCGTTCGGCGCGCTGCTCAGGTTGCTCGACACCGGACGATGCTGGGTCAAGTTGTCGGCGCCGTACGAGTCGACGCACGACGGCGCACCGGGCTACCCCGCCGTCGCCGCGCTCGCCCACCGCCTTGTCAAACATGCGCCCGAACGGATGCTGTGGGCCACAAACTGGCCACATCCGGGCCAGGTCGACCCGCCAACGCCGACTCAACTCGCCGACCTGCGCGATGCCTGGTTGCCGACCGACGCCCTGCGCCGCCAGGTGCTGGTCGACAACCCGGCCGAGGTCTACGGTTTCGATCCCACTCCCAACACCGAGGAGACCACTTGACCGTCGAGAACTACGCCAGCTACCCGTCGCTCGTCGATCGCACCGTGTTCGTCACGGGCGGTGCCGACGGCATCGGCAGCACCGTCGTGCAGAACTTCGCCCGCCAAGGCAGCAAAGTCGCGTTCGTCGACATCAACGCCGAGTACGCCAGAGGCACCGTGGAGCGTTGCGTCGAGGACGGCGCCACCTACACACCGATCTTCTACGAGGTCGACCTACGCGACATCGAGGCACTCCAGGCTGCGTGCGCACAGGCGATCGACGACCTCGGGGGCGTGACGGTGCTCGTCAACAACGCCGCCAACGACGACCGTCACACGTGGGAGGACATGACGGTCGACTACTGGAACGACCGTCTGAACGTGAACCTGCGCCACTACTTCTTTGCGATTCAGGCGCTCGCCCCGCAGATGCTCGCCGCCGGGCTCGGATCGATCGTCAACGTCGGGTCGAGCAGCTACATGATGCAGGAGGACTTCTTTCCCGGCTATGCGATCGCCAAATCGGGTGTGGAGGGCATCACCCGCACGATGGCCCGCACGTTCGGGCCGAAAAACGTGCGGGTCAACACCGTGCTGCCCGGCTGGGTGCCCACCGAGCGGCAACTCACCAAGTGGTGGTCGCCGGAGGGGGAGGAGGGCACGCTGAACGATCAGGCGATCAAGAAGCGGATCCTGCCCGACGAGTTCGCGCAGATGATCCTCTTCCTCGCCGCCGACGACAGCGGCGGCTGCACCGCCCAGCAATTTATGGTCGACGGTGGCCGCTTCTGAACAGAACGCGGTAGGCGGTCGGATCCCAGGCGCGAGATCACACTTCCGCTACGTCGGAAGAACGCCCGTACATGCCGGCTTGATGGCGCACCGTCGTGTCGGCAGTGGACCTGCTGCTTCCTCTAGCGAGCGCACGGTATCTCCGAGGTGCTGTCGGCTGATCTCCTTGAGGCCGACTCCTCACTCCGACCGCACATCGGGCCCGGGCGAGCGTTTGGTAGCCAGCCACCCGAGGGAGAGGGCAACGAGATCGGCGAAAGCGATGGCGGCGACGACAACGATCGCGAGCGTCAACCACGGAACCACCGATACCGGTAGAACCCTGAGTGTGCTGGCGTAGGCCAACCAGGCCCAGCGACCGATGAGAACACCCGAGGGGATCGCCACGGTCAGCGAAATCAAAGCAGTGGCGGTCGCCTGCGCCGCCACTGAACGGCGGATGCCGCTCGTCGACATTCCGAGGGAGCGCATCACCGCAAACTCAAAGCGGCGGGCGCGCACCGAAGCGAACAGGAGATAGCTCGCGAGCGAAACGAACAGAGCTGCGACCGTGGCCGCCAACGCGATTGGGACTCGATCGGAAGTCTCCACGTTCAATTTGACAATCAACGTCAACACCTGGTCGGGCGTGGGAATGACGACCTCGGCCACGCCGTCGACTGCGGCAACAGCGTCGTATGTGGACTGCGCGTCGCCTGAAAAGCGCAAGTACAAGGCGCTGGGTCGCTCGTCGATCGTTTCGAGGTTTGCGATTGCGCCTTCCATTTCCACTTTGATTTCGGAGGGAAGAGCATCCGGCAACCAGGCGCGAGCCGCTGCCAGCTCCTCGGCACTGGGTTCGACGAGGTCCGCGTAACCTTCGAGCGTGAAGGACGCCTGCGGAATCTCCTGACTCCGCTCGAGGGGCAACACCGCGATGCCGGTGATCTGGAATGCCGCTACCACCAGTTGATCGTCGTGCTCAGAAAAGACGAGGCCCTCGAGGCCTGACTGCTGGGCACTCTGCTGTAGTTCGTCATCGAGTTTCGCCACGAGCGGCTTGCGTCCGAACGAAACAGTGTCGCCGACCGCAAGGCCGGCCTGCTGGGCGAGTACCTGATCGATAGCCACCTCGCCGGGGCCGGTGGGAGCGCGCCCGCGTAACATCGAGGGCGCGATCGCTCGCGGACCTGTACCGAATGTCCACGGCCAGACGAACGAAAGTTCGGTGTCGGGGACCACGAGGAATGACGGCGGATACGCCGTACCTGTTGTGACTTGTTCGACGCCGTCAATGTCCATTAGTCGCGCGAGGACTTCCGGCACCTGCTCGGGGTCGCCTGAACCGAACTGGAAATTTATTTGGGCGTCCCAGTTCCAGCCGACCACCCTCGGGGTCTGTTCGAGGTGACGTAGTCCGGCCAGGTAGGTCACGCTCGCCACGCCGGCCGTTGCGACCAGCACCATTGAGAGCAGGCTCGGCCACGGGCTCGCCCGACGCGGTCCCGCCGGTGTACCGACTGCGGCCAACACACCGGTCCGCGCCCCTGGGCCCAGCCGAGTCCACCTAACCGCTCCAAAACCTCGGGCCGACGCACGCGCTGTGTTGGGGCGGTCGGTGCGCACGATCCTCGACGCGGTGAGCGCTCCAATTGCGACGACCACGATTACCAACACCCCGACCCCAACGCCGGTAACCAATCCGTCGAACCACAACTCCCGGTCAGGCGAGATGGCGGCGGCCAGCCCGCGCGGCATCAGTGCGGCAAGGGGAACAGCAACGAGGGCCGACGACAGGGCTCCAATGACTGCCAGCGCAAGGGTGTGGACAATGGCCTCTTGCCTAATCAGCGTCGACTGCGCGCCAACCGCAGCCAACGATGCCGGCTCTGGCCCGGTGTCACGGAGGTTACGACCGAGAATCGGCGCGAGTACGAGGATGCCGCCGAGGGCACCGATAGCGGCGAGCAGCCAGAGCAACCGCGAATCAGCTGCAAGTGCTTCGTCGATCAATTTCGCGCGATCGCGGAGATCGCGGATTATGAAGAACGATGCGAGACCTTCTGAAACCTCTGCAGGCGATGCCTCAGAGTCCAGCCACACTAAGGTCCCCCCTTGAGGCTCCGCACCACCGGCAACCAGCGCTTGGAATGCGACCGGATCGACGTACGCGGGCTCGGTCTCCAAGGTGGTTGCCGGCGGTTCCACGTCGAGCGGGCCGACAGACAATCCGCTCACCCGCAAGTCGATGGGGACATCGAGCTCAGAGATCTCGCCGTCACTGTTGCACCAACCGGTGAGGCGAACATCCTGGCCGATTCCGACGCCGGCGCGTTCTGCGGTAGCACGGGACAACACCACGCCACTGCTACCCGCCACTGGCAACTTGCCCCAGAGACGAAAAGGGACCACCTGATCAGTAGCACCGCCGGCAGCGACAGCGATCATGGCCACCGAACCGTCACCGTCGAAGCAACCGGAAACATTTTCAGGGGTTCCTAGCAGCGGCGACCCGTCCTCGCCGACGAAGGATGGGAGAACGAACTTGACCGATCTCGCTCGCTCGACAACGCCGGTAGCTAGCAGACTTTCGATCACCAGGTCGTCGCCCGTCTCCCCGGCTGGGCTGACGCACCCCGTCCCATTTACAGGTGCCTCACAACCTGGAATGACCGCAAGGTCGGGCGCATCGATTTCGTCGATGAGTGTGCGGTAGGCACTGTCGACGCGACGCGCGGCTGTAGTCGAAGCCAGCACGAAAGCGCCGACCCCACCGATCAGCATGCACACCGCCAACGCTGGCCCCCACGCTCTTCGCCAACGAACTCGCAGCAGCAACCACAGAACGGCCATCCGTCGAATCATGTCAGTGATCGGTCACGGTTGCAGCGGTGCAGACCGGTCACGCACGAGAGGTGCTACCACCACACGAGAGCCTCCGCGGATCTCAGGCCGATTCACCACCCACTCCGGTTCATCGTCTGCACGCACACCCTGACCCCAGGCATGCCGAACAACACCGACGCGTCGGCCTCGCCACTACCGTTCCTCACGTCGGAGGCGTCCTCGAGTCGCCCCGGGTCTGAGGCAGTGCTCATTCCGTGGCTTGAGGGCTGCGGGGATAGGAGACTGCTGCCTGTCGACTCGGGAGATCTTCCGCTGCCTGAAGCGTTACGTCGC
Organism: Ilumatobacteraceae bacterium; assembly: GCA_031412355.1. Classification (GTDB taxonomy): domain Bacteria; phylum Actinomycetota; class Acidimicrobiia; order Acidimicrobiales; family Ilumatobacteraceae; genus JAENVT01. Next base: position 4,985 of record JANOCR010000168.1, read on the forward strand.
CCGCGAGATCCTCACCGCCTTGCCTCGGTGAGCTGATCGTGGTGACGGGATTGACCCGAGATTACCCTGACCAAACGGTGTCCCTTGAACGACCAGTCGTCCCGTCACCACCCACCACTCCGGCTGCATGACCTGAAAAGAGCGTGTCCTTCGAGCCATCGAAGAGACCTATCACTGGATTGTCTGCGCAACCGGAAACAGACCCCTTGACAACCATAAGAGCGTCGCTCCGGCACTCCGGTCCAAGCAGTCGCGAGCGTTTCTCGGTCGGGTCGTCTGACATCGCCGACATCGGCGTGTGCGTCGCTCTCGACGCACACGCCCTCTCCAGCCAGGCTCACCGCTCGGACCTCGGTCTGCGTTCGTGGTCGTGTGCCTGGCGGTTGACCTGGTCAAGTTCGGCGTGAACGCTCAGCCCAGTGAGGGTGGTGGTCGCGCCGATCAGGCTGCCCGACACCGCCGAGACACTGACTGCGGCAGGCACCAATCAGTCGTGGCGCAATGCGCTGTTGGCAGCGATGTGCGAGAAGAACGGCGTTGCAACGACAGCAGCGGTTGCTGTCGTGGCTCTTGAAGGTGACGCGAAGGCCGAGCTTGCCGTCAAAGGACTGAGGGCTGCGATGCATTCCCCTGGGACCCGATGTCTCGCCGTCTCGTTTCAGCGACTTGTTGGTGCTGCACGACAGATCGGTGGAGTCCTGGCTTCATGGGGTGTAGATATCGGCGGAACCCACAGCACCGCATTGGGGACGGCGGGTTTCGCGTCCGATTGAATCACACTCGTTGGGGTCGAGTGATGCAGCCAAGGGAACAGCGTGCCCAGCTAATTGCGCAGCACGCCAATAAGGGCTCGGCTAGCCGCGTGCCATCCGCACATGCCATGCACGCCGGCGCCGGGTGGCGTCGACGCCGAGCAGAGGAAGATCGACGGGTTCGGCGTGACGTATGGACGCGCGGCCATGGTTGGGCGGAATGCCAGCTGCAAACCGTTGTGCGAACCCCCAGCGATGTCACCGCCGACGTAGTTGGGGTTGTACTCCTCCAAGGCCTGGGGCCCAGAGACGTGACGGGCCAGGACGACGTCGCGGAAGCCGGGCGCGAATCGCTCGATCTGGCGCTCGATCACCTCCGTTGCATCTCCCGTGTAGCCGTGCGGAACATGCGCGTACGCCCACAGAGTGTGCTTGCCCGCCGGTGCCCGCGTCGCATCGAACAGCGACTGCTGTACAGCCAACACGAACGGGCGCTCAGGCATGCGGCCCACCGCAACTTCTGCCTCGGCCGAACGCAGCTCCGCAAAATTGCCGATCACATGGACAGTCCCCGCCCGGCGGCAGTGCTCGTTGTCCCACGGCACTGCTGCACCCAGTGCGTAATCGAGCTTGAACGCGCCCGGCCCGTGGCGGAATCGTTGTAACCGCTCGCGATATCGAACGGGCAAGGCGTCGCCCGCGATCGAGGCAAGTTGTGAAGGGTTGGTGTCGAACAACGCAGCGCGGTGCGGCGGCAGGTCTGCCATTGATCGCACCATGACCCCTGTGCACACCTCTCCGCCGAGCTCACGCAGTCGAGCAGCGAGCGCGTCGGCGACGACCTGCGAACCTCCTGCTGCGACTGGCCAACCACCGGCATGCGCCGCAGCGGCCAGCGTCAGGCCGAATCCGGATGTGAACGGCCGACTCAACGGCAACATCGCGTGCGCAGCGCAGCCGCCGAACAACGCGGCGGCTTCGTCCGTGTGAAATCGGCGAACCAACAAGGTCGCCGGTAGCAAGGCCAGCATCCCGAACCTCGCCATTGCGATGGGATGACGGGGGATGGACAGCAGCGGACCGAGTAGTTGAGGAAGCACGAGGTGCCAGTCATCGACGAGGGGCTGCATCAATCGTTTCCAGACGCGGCCATCATCACCCAATGCTGCGGCCGTATCGTCGACCGAGCGGTGGAGCACCGCGGCGCGCCCGCCATCGAGCGGGTGAGCGAGGGGCACCGAGGGGTACTTCCACGACAGCCCATGCTGACCGAGCCTGTCGAGCGACAGTGCCGGCGCGGAGACACCGAGGGCGTGGACGGCCGCACATACGTCGTGCACGAACCCAGGCAGTGTCAGTTCGGCCGAGCGTGTGCCGCCACCGATCTCCGCCGCGGCTTCGAGCACCAAGACCGAGCAGCCGGATTCGGCGAGGCGAACGGCGGCAGCGAGCCCGTTGGGCCCGGAACCGATGACGACGGCGTCGTACGATTTGGTAGACACTGCGCTCAGCCTTACCTAAGTTCTCCGAGGCAGATGGTCTCTCCCTCACGCGCCGCGTCGACAGCAACGTGTCGTCCTCGGCGCATCGCCCGTTCGATCGCAGCGACTTCGGCGTCGGTTCGGTCGGGATCGTGGTGAAAGAGCAACACCCGACCGACGCCGGCCTTCTTCGCCAGTGCTACCGCATAGTCAGCGGCGGAGTGGCCGAAGTGGAGTCGGAATGGCAGTTCGCTGGCCGTGTACTGGGCATCGTGGATCAGCAGGTCGACGCCGTTGCACAGAGCCATCGCGTCCTCATGATAGGGACCGAAGCCGTCGGGCCCCGGCCCCAACTGCCGCGCAGGCCCGTGATCCGACAAATAGGCAAGGCTGCTACGACCATCGCTGATCCGATACCCCAGGGTGCGCCCGCCCTTGTGCGGGATCTCGCGGGCGAGCACCGTGAAACCTTCGATGGTGTGAGTCCCCACGTCGATGGAATCGAATGACCACGACCCTTGCAACTCGGAGGCCAAAATGGGGAATGCGGGCGGCCCCATGAACTTGTCGAGCAGTGCCAATGGCGCTACACCCTGTTCGGGAACGAGCACTCGCGTCATCGCATCCTGCCGGTCGGCAGCTCGGAAGAACGGCAAGCCTTGCGTGTGATCCCAGTGTAGATGACCCAGCAGGATCGTGCCTCGGAACGGGTCGCCATTCATCAAGGTGGACACTGCACGAAGGCCGGTTCCGGCATCGAGCACCAGTCGTGGTGTGGCCTCGGCGTCGTGGGCCACGGCGATGCAGGATGTGTTGCCGCCGACGCCGGCGAAGTCAGAACCGACTGCGGGCGTAGACCCGCGCACCCCGCAGACATGGACACGCACTAGCGGCGCGTCTCCTCACGACGATGCCCGGCGGCGAGTGCCGCCAACTTGTCGATGTCGACCCGGTCCCCCGGCGCGACAGCCACCTTGCAGTCAGTGACGGCACGCAAGGTAGCCGTGCGCGTCCCTTGCTCCAGTGCGGCCCGCTCGCCGAACACAGCACCGGGACCGAGCTCAGCCAACTTCTCACCGTCGACCTCCACGACCAGCACACCGTTCAGCAGCAGGTAGAGATCATCTCCGGCTGAGCCTTGTTCCACGAGCGTCTTGCCCTGCTTCACGCGCCTGATGTCGGGCTTCTTATCACCCCGCATGATCGACTCCTGCAACTCCCGCTCCAACAGGCTCTCGACCTCCGTGACCAGGGCGGGCGAGTCCTCCTCGCCCCACGGAGTACGCCGGCCGAACGAGTCCGACATCCAATTCTTGTAGTCAGCCAGACTGCTCTTGGCCACGAGATCACCGCCGTCGTCGAATACCCAGTGTCGTGGGAAGCCGGACGCGCCGACCATGGCTGCCTGGTGCGTGCCGTCGGTGTGGATCGTCAACTCCAGCGTCGTCCACACGATCGGGGCGTTGTACTGGATGAACGGCGCGTGGGGCACGGCGCGCGGCATGGGTGCTCCTGTGCGGCCTCCCACGGACTGGGTGAACGTCATCGATGTTGCTTTCACCTCGGGCTCGCCGCAGCGATCGGGGAGCTTCACGGCGGGAATGGTGATTGAGCCCACTCCGAGGCCGATGGTCGTGGCGCCGATCATCCCGCCACCGCAGTAGCCGTAATGCTTGATGTTCCCATCATCGTCGACGTCGATGAATGCCCGCAGTTGATTGGCGAAGCGGAAGCGATCAGCGGCTCGCAGCGCTTCGATCGCAGCGGCAGTGTCGGCGCCCAGCGAGTCCGGCGGCGGCGGGTCATGGTGGGCAAGCTTCATGCGGGTGGCGATCTTGCCCATGCCCTCGAGCAGATCCGAGGGGATCCAGGACACTGTGGTGACACTTCGTTCGATTCTCATGATGCCATCCTTGGGCTCGGAGACGATTCGTGACCACATCGTGTGCTTCCGCAAGCGTGATCTCCAGGGCACAGACCGCCTTCTGCGGGTGTGGCTGGCATCCCCGCAACGCGGGGTGCTCGTGCCCCTACACCCTTGCCCGCTTTGGAGTTCAATGGGTGGGTGAACGCAGGGATGTTGCTCTGGGTGCGAAGTGAGTTGCGCCGCCGATGGGCAACGCTTCTGCCGTTGGTGGTGCTCGTCGCCGTCAGCGGCGGCGCGGCCATTGCTGCCACCGCGTCAGCCCGCCGAACGGAGACGGCCTTCAGTCGAATGTTGCAGGAGACCAACCACCCCAACCTGTCGGTCCTGGGTGTCGGTGAGCAAGGTTTCTTCGATCTCGACCCGCAACTACTCGACCGCGTAATGAAGATCGATGGAGTGACCGGAGCCGCCGAGTACGCGTTCATGGGTGTGGCTCCAGAGGGCTTTCCGAACTTCTTCGCGCTGGCCATCATCGACCGCCGGGGGGACGCGCAGCGAGCGATCTGGCTGGAAGGTAAACCTATCGAAGACGGCAGCTCGATGGGTGCCGATGATCTCTTGCTGAACGAGTCGATGCGCAATCAGCTCGACAAGGAATCCGGCGACACCATCGTCCTCTCTTCGCTCACCCCGGAACAGTTCGAAGAATCGTTGAGCAGCGATCAGCGGACGGAACCCGATGGTCCGACCGTGAATGCGCGGATCGTCGGCGTCGGCCGTAGTCCGGAGGATGTCAGCGACGCGCCGGACCCGTTCCTGGTGCTGTCGCCGGCTTTCTACTACAAGTACAAGGACGTCATCGGCAGCTGCCTGTGCGACGTGTTGGTCAACGCCGATCCACAGGCCATCGACACCGTCATGGCCGAGCTCGCTGACATCTACCCAGGCGCCCAGATCGAGCAGGGAGAGGACCTCTCCAGCCGCGTCCGCCACACCGTAGCGCTGCAGCGCCATGCGTGGTTGCTGATGGCTCTGACTGCAGCGCTGGCGGGCGCACTGGCCCTGTTTCAAACCAGCACTCGGGTCGGAAGACTGGTGCTGGCCGGTGACCACGCGCGGCGAGCGATCGGAATGACCCGACGTGAACAACGGCTCGGATGTCTCCTGGCGATCGCGCCGGCGATCGTGGCCGGCACGGCTGGTGCGGTCGGCGTCGCGTACATGCTTTCGCCCCTGTCGCCTGTTGGTCTCACCAAGCTCGCCGAGACGTCTCCAGGCCTACGCTGGGACGCAGGAGTCGTAATACCCGGGGGCGGCGTCGTCCTAATCATCTCGCTGGTCGTTGCCGGGGCTGCAGCGATCGCAGCTCGACCCAGAGTCGAGCGAAGACGCAGCGCCGGCAGTCGTGGCGGACTTCAGTTGACGTTCGGACACCGGCTGGCGTTCGGGCCGGGGCGCGCCGCCATCGTGGGAGTGCTGCTGTCGACCGCGGGGCTCGTCGGGGCAATGACGCTCGAGCACTCGATCGATCACGTGCTCGCCACTCCCGCTCTGTACGGAGCCGATTTCGATGCCAGCAACTTTCTCGACACCGGAACCGACAAGCGTGTTCTCGCCGAGCAACTCACGCCCGATCCCGACGTCGAGGCGGTCGGCCTGGTGTGGACACAGTTGCCGTCGGCAACCCGGGTTCATGTCGTCGGGCCGGGAGGCGAGGCCGATGTCGATCCCAATGCAATCGAAAGCCTCAAGGGGACCGTTTCGGTCAGACAAACGCGTGGCAGGCCACTCGTTCGTCCCGACGAAGTTGCCATCGGACACGCGCTACTGAAGCAGCTCGGCGCCAGCGTCGGCGATCGAGTCACCGCATCAGGAGCTAGCGAAACCCTGCAATTGACGATCGTGAGTGACAATCTGGATCCGGGAGTCGACGTTGCCGGCTGGGGGTTCGCGATGACGGTCGAAGGACTGACGAAACTCGTCGACGCATCGATCGAAGGAACCGTCGTGAGATTCGCACCGGGCAGCGACCATGCTGCGACGCTGGAGCGATACTCCCACCACGGGCTCGCGCCAGTCACCCCTCCCTCGGAGGTTGGACACATTGGTCAACTCGGCGGGCTCCCGATTCGGATCGGGCAGGTTCTCGCACTCCTAGGAATCGCCGCGCTGGTCAATGCCACCGTGCTGACGGTCAGACTCGGCCGTCGCGAGTTGGCGGTGCATCGTGCCCTCGGCTTCACGAACGCACAGGTCATCGGGGTGCACATGTGGCAGGGTGCCGTGACGGCTCTGGTTGGCGTGGTGCTCGGGAGCAGCATCGGCTTCGTCGTCGGGCGCACGGTCGAGCGCAACCTGGTAGGCAATGTCGGGGCGATCTCCGAGACCAGGCTGCCGGGCGTGCTCTGGTTGGTCGTTATTGGCACGATCGCAGCATGCCTCTGCGCTGGGCTGGTCACCAGCGCAATTGCCCTTCGTCGTACGCCGGGCTCCGAACTGCGCGCGGAGTGAAGGGGAGCGTCTGATGCGTCGCGGTGCGGGCGGCAGCCCAGTGCTCGCATATGCCCGTGCAACCTGCCGTCGAGACTGGCGAGCGCTGTTGCTGCTGGCCGTTGCCGTCGCGGTCGCCAGCGCGTTGGTGATGACCGCAGCAGTCGGCGCGAGGCGGGCTGCTTCAGCGTGGGATCGCTTCGCCCGCGCCACCGAATCACCCGACGTGTTCAAGGACTTCCCCGTGGACGAAGGCGAAGCCGCTCTGGCAGACGTGATCGCCCGACCGGGCGTGCGAGCCGCGGCCCTGATGGGCTTCATGGTCGTTGTTCCGGAAGGACGCGTTCCGGTGGACGCCCCGCCGCCGGGTGCCTTCGTCGGGCTTTCGTCTGGATTCGGGACTGATGTGTACCAACCGTTGATCCTGCGGGGCCGAGCAGCCAACCCCGACAGGTCCGACGAGTTCACGATCAATTCGCAGATGGCCGAGCTCACCGGGCTCGAGCCGGGCAACGAAGTCACACTGGTCTCGTTTCCCGACGCGGTGAACCAGCCGGCCACGATGGTGGGTGTCCACGCCGGTCCGCTCGACGTCACGCTGAACGCAGCACAGCCGCTCGCGCTCTTGACTCCGGCATTCGGAGCAATCTGGTTCGAGACGTATCTGTCTCCGCTCCCGCCCGAGTTACGATCGAACTTCACGACGGTTGTCATGGCCAGCGTGGAAGGTGACGAAGGTGCAACCGCCATGCTCGCCGAGGGTTTCGTCACCGGACGGGCATTCGGATCGGAGGCCATCGCGGGTTTGAACGCTCAACGCACGGCGTTCACCGCGCTGGCACTGGCAACCGCCCTCGGAACATTGCTGGCGGTCGGCCAGGCTGTGTCACGGCGGCTCCGACGCGATGCGGATCAGCTACCGATCTTGACCGCACTCGGCATGACCCCGAGGGAACGCCAGACCACGATCGCGATGGCGCCATGCGCAGCTGCCCTTGTTGGGTTCGCTGTGGCCCCGTTCATGGCCTACGTTGCCAGCCCGGTTGTCTCTACTGGTGTTGCCGGCCGCCTCGAACCTCGCCCACCAATCGTCATCGACCTCACGATCATGGTCGCCGGTCCCGCAGTCGGCCTCGTCTTCGTCGTCGTGGTCGCGTGGTCCGCCGCCAGGCGGGCCGATATGCAGCCCACGGCCTCGCAGCCGCACCCTACGCCGATACGGCTGCCTGGCCCGGCCGGTCTATTTGGTGGACGCGTTGCGAGCGGATGGGGCACGCAGGCTGCGCGGATGACCGCCCGATCACACGTCCTCGGCGTCATATCCGGAGTCGCCGCAATCACCGGTGTGGCCGTATGGTCGGGCGCCGCGCGCCACGTGGTTTCGACGCCCTCCCGCTACGGCGTGACATGGGACGCCACCATCAGCGCGAATGAAGAGGATCGGTTCTCGTTCGATCCTGGCGGATTGAATCCTGCCGCAGAACGGCTTCAGGCGAGCCCCGATGCCGGGTCTCCGATCGCTCGTATTGTCGCCGGAATGCATGACGGTCTGCCCGGTGAATCGGAGATCATCGCGATCGATCGGACGAGCGGTTCATGGTGGCCCACGATCATCGCCGGCAGAATCCCGGTCGGCGATGACGAGATCACGGTGGGTACTGCGATACCGGGAGTCGGCCTCGGAGACACCGTCGACCTCGACGGCCGAAGCCTGCGAATCGTCGGTAAGCACGTCGTCATACCGCTGTCCAATGGCGCATCTGGGATGTCGATTGCGATGTCCGCCGGCACCGTTGCCGAGCAGTCCCTGACCTTCCCGACCGAACTGGTGCTCGTCGATCTCGCGCCTGGCGCGACTCTCGACGATGTTCAACGCGTCGCGGGCGAGGGGCTTGCGGTGAGCCCATCGACAGGATCGAGGCCGGGTGACATCGCGAACCTCGGGAGAACGGCTGGGCTGAACGACGTGCTACTGGTTGCGTGCGTGGCGCTGACTCTCGCAATCTTCGCCAACGGACTGATCGTGACAACCCTCACTCGGCGCGACGACTACGCGACGCTTCGGGCGCTCGGTGCACGGAGGCGCACGATTGCTGGCTCGATCGCATGGCACGGAGGTCTCGTGGCCTCGATCAGCGTCGTCGTCGGCATTCCCGCCGGACTGGTCCTCGGGCGCACGGTCTGGCGTAGGACCGCAAGTGGGATCAACGCCGTCCCGGACCTTTGGCGTTGGGCCACGGCAGCCGCAGCAATCGCGGCCGCAACGTTTGTCGTCTGCGGAGTCATCGTCGCCGCGGCCGCAGCGATCCCTGGACGGCGGCCGGCGATGCGCCCACGTGAGTAGTCGCGATCTCGCGCTTCTTTCAGCGGCGCGGGTGTTGCTGGCACCACCCCGCGACACAGGCTTGCGCCCTCGTCGGAGAGGGCCGGTTTGGTGTTGAATCTTCCCATGGGAGCCATCACGGTGTTCATCGCCGACGACAGCGTCTTCATTCGTGAAGGCGTCAAGGCGATGCTCTCCCGCCAAACCGACCTCGAGATCGTGGGCGAGGCGGAGGATCACGATGGCCTGGTTTCGGGCGCGGAGGCCGCAGCTCCCAACGTGGTGGTCAGCGACATCCGTATGCCGCCAAACTTTCATCGTGAAGGCATCGAGGCCTGCAAGCTCATTCGCAAACGTTATCCCGGCACCGGGATCGTGATCCTCAGTCAGTACGACGATCCAGACTACGCGATCTCCCTGCTCTCCGAGGGAGCCGCGGGATACGCCTATCTGCTCAAGGATCGCATCGCTGAAGGTGACCAACTCGCCAGAGCGATTCGCGAAGTCGCTTCAGGGGGCTCCATGCTCGACCCAGCCGTGGTCAGCGCGCTGATCAGCCCGGTACGTCGCACCGGAGGCCTCGACGCCGAGGACGATGCGCTGCTCGAGATGGTGGCCGAGGGCAGGCCGATCAAAGCGATCGCAGCGACGACGAAGTCAACACCGGGCGCCGTCGAGGCGCGCGTCGAGAGCCTCTTCCTACGTCTCGCCGAGGGTGTCTCCATCGGCACTGCCGGCGCACTCGACCGTCTGAAGCGAATCCACAATGCGATCATCTCGCGTGAGGAGCAGGGCGAGTCGCTGTCACGACTTCTGCCGACGGGGGTCGCCGACCGAATTCGTGCTCGCGGCGCGCACGCAGGCGACACCGAGGAGCTCAACGTCACTGTCTTGATGAGCGACGTTCGAGGGTACTCGACGATCAGCGAGCACACCGATCCCTCATCGCTCGCCCAACAGCTCAACACACACCGCGCAGAGATGAACGATGCCATCCTGGCAGCCGGCGGCACGGTCATGCAGTACGTCGGTGATGCCGTCATGGCGGTGTTCGGCGCTCCGGAGCCGACACGCGATCACGCCGACCGGGCCCTCATCGCCGCCCACGCCATGCACGCCGCGCAGGTTGCGGTCAACACCCGGTGGGTCGCCGAGGGTCTCCAGCCATTCCCGCTGGGCATCGGTCTGTCGACTGGCGACGTCGCGGCAGCGCTGCTCGGCTCGGCAGAGCGGCTGGAGTACACGGTGGTCGGCGACGCCGTGAACCTTTGCCAGCGCCTCCAGCAGTTCGCGGCTGACGGCGAGATCGTTGTGAGCGAGCCCACATGGGACGGTCTCACGGTGAAGCCCGAGGCGGAGGACCTCGGTACGCACCTCGTGAAGGGCCGGTCGACGCCTGTGCGACCACGCAAGATCGCATCGATGGACCGGCGCGCAGCGGCGTCGGTAGCCAGCCAGGAGGCAGCATCATGACCATCGGTGAGTCGGTGATCGACCCCAGGGCCGTCGATCGTGATGTCGTCGTCGACGTACGACAGGTGTTCCGCACCTTCGAACAAGACACGGCTCCGGTTCGTGCCCTACGCGGTGCAGACCTCGCCATCGAGAGCGGCGAGTTCGTCGCCGTGATGGGG
>JANOCR010000169.1:0-9285 GCA_031412355.1 Ilumatobacteraceae bacterium
CTGGTCGGGCGGTTCGTGCTCGACGACGCCGGGGCAGTGCAATTCGAACAAGCGATCCGTACCGCTTGCACCTGGGACGGCACCAGCGACAACCGCGACGGGCCACGGCGCAACGCCGACGCCTTGGTTGATGTCTGCGCGTTCTTCAACGCCAACCACACCCACCCGGGCACACCCCGCCAACGACCCCACATCGAACTGCTCGTCGAAGCCGACACCTTGGACACGACACCGACGGCGTCGACCAGTGATCAAACTCACGTCGGTGCCGTGACCACCGAGACGTTGCTGTGCGACTGTGTGATCCATCGCGTACTACGCGCCGGCAACACGATCTTGAACTACGGGCGAGCAACACGCACCGTGCCAACAGATCTGTTCCGTGCCGTCGCCACCCGCGACGGCGGCTGCCGATACCCAGGCTGCGACCGCCCAGTCGCCTGGTGCGACGCCCACCACATCCACCACTGGCAACACCACGGCCCCACAGAACTCGACAACTTGGTGTTGCTCTGCAACCGCCACCACCACCACGTCCACAGATACCACCTGCACCTCAAACTCTTACCCAACGCCAACCTCGACACCACCCACCCCGACGGCACCACCCAAACCAGCCAACCCCACCACCAACCACACAAACGAGCCCCCTAGACCGTCCCCCGCAGGTGTCAGGTCTCGGTTGTCGGCTCCGCGCAAGCGAGCAAGATCGAATGACCGGTGGTGTGCGCCACGACGGCGGCTGTCGAGCCGATCACCAGGCGCCGCACACCCGTCAGGCCGCGCGTTCCCAGCACGACGAGGTCAGGCTTGTGTTGTTCGAGATACCGCACCAGCTCGTCGGTCGGATCACCGCCGAGGATCCGATGGTGCGCGTCCACGCCGACGTCGCGAAGCGTGTTCGTCGCGCCGTCGATAGCGGCCTGCACATCTGCGCGTCCGTCCCTGACCACAACGATCGTGGTTTCTACCTGGTTGATCCACGGCAGGCGACTCAACGCCTGTGTGGCCGCGCAGGCGTGAGGCGAGCCGTCGTGGCACACCACCACAGACTCGGTACGCCTGCCACGTCGAGGCACGACGATGGGCGCCGGTGGATGCACCATCAGCCACTCTGCGGTACTTCCGAGATGCATGGCCTTCAGCAACCCGCGCCCGCGCGGACCGATCGCCAGGAGATCGGCCGGCCGGGACAGGGCAAGCCTCGGGTCTGCCTCAATGGTGAGGTGAACGACTTCCTCGAACTGCGCTTCGACAAAAGCCCGACGGGGGTTCGGTGGCTCCCACTGGACGAGATCGGGCTTTCGTCCGGAGACGCGCACTACCACCGGATCGGCTGCGTTCACCACTTCCAGTCGCCATTGCGGCCACGCGTGACTGTTGATCCACAGCCAGGCGAGATCGGCCGACGGCGAGTTGTCGTCTCCAAGGATCATCGTGTTGGTCGCCATGCTCACATCGTGCTCCTGAGGCCTTCGCGGTGGACAGGCCAAAAGTCCCAACCACAGATGACGAACTCCTCTGAAGCGCTTTTGTCGATTTCCGTACGGTGGGCGTCAAGAGATCTGGACAAACACGGAGGTACAAACAATGAGTGCAACCCTAGAACGACAAGTCGAAGTTCCGCCCACGACGCCGGTCGTGGCGCTGAAGCGTCGCACCATCGACGCAGTATTGATCGGTGTCGGCCTCGTCGCTGCTGTGGTGTTCGCTGTCGCCGGCGCGCTGCTGGCATGGGGCAGCAACTTCGCCAGCGACTACGTCGGCGACGAACTGTCGTCGCAGAACATCACGTTCCCGTCAGCCGAGGCGCTGACCGAAGACGGCCGCAGCGACCTGGTCAAGTTCGCCGACCAAAAGCTCGACACTGGCAAAGAGGCAGAGGCCTACGCCAGCTACATCAACGGTCACCTCGAGGCCACCGCCGACGGGCAGACGTACGCCGAACTGGGCACGCCCGAGCGTGCCGCCCGGGCCGCGGTGACCGCCGCTGTCGAAGCCGGAGAACCACAAGCAACCATCGATGAGCTGCAAGCAACGGCCGATGGGATCTCCGGTCAGCGCAACACACTGTTCAAGGGTGAGACCCTGCGCGGCCTGCTGTTGTCGGCCTACGCCTGGTCCACGGTCGGCAACATTGCCGGGATCGCCGCCATCGGTGCCTTCATCGCCGCCGCCATGATGGCAGTCCTGACGGTCCTCGGAGTCATCCACCACCGCAGGACCCCCAAGACCGCCTGAACCTTCGCAGACGGAAATTGGAAGTGCCCGGCCCAAAAGGCTGGGCACTTCCGCGTCCGCCACGCAATCGTCGGCCTTGGCACTTGACTATCGAAGTTCGATATATCATACTCCGAGTATGCCCTCGAAGCCCCGACCGCTGCCAGCAGCATCACTCCACATCGCATTGGCGCTGCTCGACGGAGAACTGCACGGCTATGCCCTGATGCGTCGTGTGAGTGAGCTCAGCGATGGAGCTGTGAAGATGGGAGCAGGGACGCTGTACGGGACGCTGAACCGCCTGGTCGACGATGGTCTCATCGCCGAGACCACAGACCGCGTCACCCGCACCGACAGCGAGCGGCGCAGGTATTACGAACTGACGCCGGATGGCCGAGCGATCGCGCTCGACGAGCTCAGCCGGCTGCAAACGCTGGTTCGCCGAGTCTCCGGCCGGCTGGCCGGTGGGGCGACAGCATGAGCGACCAGCGCGCCGCGACCCGTGCGTACGGCATTCTCCTCGGTCTGTACCCCAGTCGGTTCCGCAGGGAGTACCGAGCCGACATGCTGCAACTGCTTCGCGACCAATGCATCGAGGAGCCGGCATGGAGGGTCTACTGCCGCGCTGCTCTCGATCTCGCGTTCACCATTCCAACCCAGCACGTGGAGGCACACATGAACCGCAGTCCGAAGCACTTCGTCCCACTTCTCTACACCGCCATTGCCGCCGCCGGCGCGATGCTGGCCATCGTCGGCGGGACGAACACCACCATGCTGGGTATCGGTCTCGGTATCGCGGTCGTCGCCGGCAGCCTCGGCGCCATTGCATGGAGGCGAGCCGCACCGGTACGAAGCACAGCCGCCACCGATGGATGGTGGAAGCTGGTTGTCGCCGGGCCATGCATCGTTGTGGGCGTGATCCTGGCCGCGGGCGCCGGTGTCGAGGCCTGGTTCTTGGGAGTGACGTTGGTGTTCGCGGCGTTCGTGCTCACCGGTATCGGTCTGCTGATGGGCATCGCCCGCTTGGCGAGTCGGCGTTCGACAACCCTGCGTACCTGAGTCGACTCATCCCTCGAATGTCAACCTGCTGTCGACTCCCTCGCGAAGTCGCTCGGCATGCTCGACAAAATTAAGTGCGTCGAGCAGTGATCGACCGTTCTCGATCGAGATGCGCAACGCCTTCTCGCGCACCTGGATTGCTTCGGCGTCGTCGAGAGCTGACTCGAACTCTGCCTCACTGCCGACGACTATCCCATCGTCGTCACCGAGCATCAGATCGCCCGGTCGTACCTCGACGTCGCCGATCACGACGGGGACCTGCACGACCGGCACCATTTGAGCCGGCGCGGCACGCGGTGTCACGCCGCGCGAGTAGACGGGCATCCCCAGGCGGGCGACCATCGCGCTGTCGCGGCAGAGGCCGTCGATTACAACACCGGCCATGTCGCGCCGTGCTGCCTCAGTGCAGAACAGCTCGCCGGCGACGGCAAGGTCGTCGACCCCCGCAGAGACAACCAAGACGTCGTTGGCTGTGCCGAGCTCCAGCGCGCCGATGACCGACATCAGGTCCCCACGCGCGGCTGCTGTCACCACCCTTCCGACCATGCGGCCGCCCGGCGAGAGGCGGCGGATCCCCGTCGGCAGCACTCGCAATCCCTTGTTCGCATCGCTGATGCTTGCGGTGTCGATGTGGCGAAGGCGCTGGAGAACGGTCATGCGCCCAGTGTTGCCCATTAGCGTCTGATCCGATGACCGATCGGCTCGCCTCGCGCATGAACCTGGTGAAGCCATCGGCCATTCGTGAGCTGTTACGCCTCGGCGCAGATCCCGCGATCATCAACTTCGGCGGCGGATACCCCGACCCGGCGCTGTTCCCGATCGAGCAGCTGGAAGCGGTGTTCAGCCGGTCGATAACCGAGCATGGTCTCGAGTCGCTGCAGTACACCGTCTCGACCGGCACTCCCCGTCTGTGTGAGCAGATCGCCGGGCGCATGCGGCGCGACGGCGTCACGTGTACGGGCGACGACATCTTGATCCTGCAAGGCGGCCAACAAGGGCTCGACCTGGTCGCCAAGATGCTGGTGAACCCGGGCGACGTGATCGTGACGGAGGACCCGACCTTCCTGGGCGGCCTGATCGCGTTCAACCCCTGCGAACCGGTCTACGCCTGCGTGCCCCTCGACAACGACGGGATGGATACCGACGAACTCGAACGCATCCTCACGGCACACCCGAAGACCAAGTTCATCTACACGATCCCCGACTTCCAGAACCCGGCCGGCGTGGCGATGTCGCTCTCGCGACGTCAACACCTGATCGAACTGGCCAACCGCTTCGACGTGATGGTGCTGGAAGACGCGCCCTACCGCGAGATTCGATTCGAGGGCGCGTCGCTGCCCACCCTGAAGAGCCTCGACACCGAAGGCAGAGTTATCTACCTCGGCAGCTTCTCGAAGATCCTTGCTCCTGGCTTGCGTCTCGGTTGGGCCGTCGCATCGCCGGAGATCATCCATCATCTCGGTTTGCTGAAGCTTGCCGCCGATACGCAGTGCAGCACGCTGAACATGGCCGCTGTCTCGCTGTATCTCGACACCTACGACATCGACAGCCACATCGCCACGATTCGTCAAACGTATCGTCACAAGAAGAACGTGATGCTCGACGCAATCGATCAACACTTCCCGCACGAGATCACGTGCACGAACCCCAAGGGCGGAATGTTCACTTGGCTGACGTTCCCCGAGGGATTCGATACCGAGCGCTTCATGCTCGACTACGCCCTACCGCACGCCAAGGTTGCCTACGTGCCAGGCGCGACGTTCTTTCCCGTCGACATGAGACCGAACTACGCGCGGATGAGCTATTCGATGCAGTCCGACGATCGCATCGTCGCAGGGATCGCGGCACTCGGTGCCGCTCTGAAGGGCGTGATGGCCGTTGCCGACCACGCGCAACGTCAGGCCCGGGCGAGGTGAAGCCGGGCGTGCGCCACAGCTTCGTCGAGAGTGTCGAACAGGTGCCGTTCGTGGGCCAAGTGGTCGAGGGTGCCAACAGCTTGAAGGAGCCGGCGGTGACGCGGCCGAACACCCTTTAAGAACACGGTGATTCCCCGTGATTCGAGCTCGGCGACGATCTCACCAAGCGCTTGCGCGCCCGTGGCATCGAGCACTTGGATCTGCGAAAGCCGCAAGATGACGATCTTGACGTCGCTGACCGCGGTGAGCTCCGTCAGGAACCATTGCGCGGCGCCGAAGAACAGTGCACCATCCAACCGGTAGACCACGATGTGCTCGTGAAGGAGCCGGGCTTCTTCGCCATCGGTCACCGTTTCGTCCAGCGAGAGCAGTTCGACTTCTGCCCCGCTGCTGTTGGCGACGTGTCGCAGGGCCAAGACGACGGCGACCGCGACCCCGACCTCGACGGCGACGATGAGGTCAAAGGCGATCGTTGCCGCAGCGGTGAGCACCAGCACCAGCGCATCGGATCGCGTCGAGCGCAGAACTGCGCGCACGTTGTGGATTTCGACCATCCGAGCGGCCGTCACCATAAGCACACCGGCGAGAGCCGCGAGCGGGATCTCCGACACTAGGTCGCCGCCGAAGAACACGACCAGCACCAGCACGACGGCGTGCACCAACGCGGCAACTCTCGTTCGGGCGCCGGCGCGAACATTGACAGCGGTACGCGCGATCGCTCCGGTGGACGGCATCCCACCGAACAACGGCGAGACCACGTTGGCAAGGCCCTGCCCAAACAGTTCGCGGTCAGGGTCGTGCCGTCCACCGTCGCTCATGCCATCGGCAACCCGCGCCGACAGCAAGCTCTCGATCGCCGCGAGCAGCGCGACAGCGATGCCTGCCGACAGCAGGTCCTTGATCTGTGTGACCGACGTGTCGGGCAGCGACGGCCCCGGAAGTGACGACGGCAGCGCCCCGATCTTGGCGATATCGAGTGACGCGATCTTGGCAATGATCGTCGCCACCACTACTGCGATCAGCGACGAGGGAAGCGATCGACGCAGGCGAGGCAGTCCGGCCATCAGCGCGGCGACGAGCACGACGATTCCGATCGCCTGCATGCTGCCGTCGTCGAAGGCGTCGACGATCGACTTCACCGCAACTGCGGCGGTGTTCTCCCCATCCGGTTTGGCGACTCCGAGGGCAGGTGGCACCTGCTGTAGGAAGATGATCACGGCAATGCCGACGGTGAACCCCTCGACGACCGGCCACGGGATGAAGGCAATGTACCTGCCGAGGCCGGCAACTGCGGCGGCAACGAGGAACACGCCCGCCAGGATCGACACCACGAACACGGCGTCGGCGCCGTAGCGCGTCACGATCGGCACGAGTACCACGGTCATCGCACCGGTGGGACCCGAGACCTGAACGTTCGATCCGCCGAACACCGCTGCGACGAGGCCGGCCACGATCGCCGTGATCAGGCCGGCGTCGGCCCCGAGACCGGTCGTGATCCCGAACGCCAAGGCCAGCGGAAGCGCAACTACACCCACCGTGAGGCCGGCGATCACGTCGCCTTTCCACGACCGGCGCAAACCGGCGTAGTCGCCGGCGCGCGGCGCGAGCCCACGCACCGCCGAGAACCTTGGCTCGGTCACCTCAACCACCGTGGTGAAGATCGGCAAGTAGTTCCTGGCTGACACTGAGGCTGTTGATCAGGAACGCTCTGGCCGCACCGAGCAACTCCACGATGGCCGGGTCAGCGATCGAATAGCTGACCGACGAACCTGTCCGGATCGCAGTGACCACATGTGCTCGTCGAAGGACTGCAAGTTGTTGAGAGAGATGCGACGACTCCAGCCCGACCGCAGGAATGAGCTCTGCGACGGTCCGATCACCGTCGCGCAGCACCTCGAGGATGCGTACCCGCCCGGGATGGCCGAGTGCCTTGAACAGCTCGGCCTTGATCTCCGACAGAGGCCTGTTGGCCGGATTCTGAATCGCTCGTTTCATCAATTGACAACTTTATCATCTTGACAGACGGATGACACGGGACTCAGCGCGCGTTCAGAGAGTGCCGGGCTAGAGCGTCAGGGTCAGCGCGCTTTCGTATCCCGTGGTGTCGTATGCCATCCACATGTCGCGATCGGAAGACCCCGTGACGATGATCCACACCTCGAGATTGTGCGAGGCGGGCACGGTGCGGGTCAGCGAACCGAAGTCGAACGTCAGCGGTGTGTAGCCGTCGCCGGCACCGGTGAACGTGACCGTCGCGGTCGACAGGACATTGCAGATCCCGACGACTGGACCGCAGTCGACGATTGCTGACTGCGTTTGCACCTGGTCGACTCGGAAGTCCCTGGCTGCCGCGTACAAGACCAAGCTGGCCGGGCCGTCGAGGTGGATCGAGACTGGAGGGTCGAGGCGGAATCGTTGGATCTGATCCGGGTCACCCAGTCGAAGCAAGGAGTCCATCCTGAGCCGCCGACCGGGGAAGTCGTCGTTGTCGACGTCGAGGTTCGGCAGTGCGCCGGTGTTGAGCGGACCTCGGGCAACGAGTGGCAGAACCGCTCGCGAGGCGACGTCGCCGGGCGCGGATGAACCCAACAGGTAGGTGGCGACATTCGACGGAGGAGGCGACGTCGGCGGCGCGGTTGTCAAGGGAACGGTTGTCGATGGCTGCGTCGTCGGCAAAGCCGCTGTAGTGGGTGGCGTGGTGGGCGCGGCGGTTGTGGGGGGCAACGTCGGATGGCGACTGACCGGCACGGTCTCGTCCACGCCGCCGCCGGTTGCCGCAGTGGTGGTCGGTCGCGGCGCGCTGGTCGGTGTCGTCTGCTCCGGGGTCGTCGCCGCGACTGTGGGGGCGGATATCTGGATCGGGATATCGACGGTGCTGACCGAGCTGCTGTCGGGGACGGTCGTCTGACTCGAAACGTCGGTCGGGATCGACACGGTCACGGTGGCTGGGTCGGTCTGGCCCGAGGGTTCGTCGACGACCGCGACGATCGCCTGCGGTGACCGCGTCGACTCGGTGGTCGGAGCCACGGCAGTGCCAAGCGCCGCCGCCGTCATGCCGGCGGCGGCCATCAAGGCGGGCGTCGCGGCTGCGGCACTGACAATCCCCGGCGGGAACAATGCGAATTGAGTCAGCCACGAAAGCGGTCCCATCGCGAGCCGAACCTTGCCGAGCGAAACCCTCAGGAAGGCCCGCACGACGTCGGCGTCGAACTGCGTGCCGGCGCAGCGGGCAAGTTCCTCGCGGGCCTCGGCAGCGGTGACGGGCTTCTTGTACGAGCGAATCGACGTCATCACGTCGAAGGTGTCGGCTACGGCGACGATGCGCGCAGCCAGGGCGATGTCATTGCCGCGCAGCCCGTTCGGGTATCCCTTGCCATCCCATCGTTCGTGGTGCTCACCAACCGCACGAACCGACTGGCCGAGCCACCCGGCCAACGGGGCAGCCAACTTGGCGCCGACGCCCGGGTGACGAGTGATCGTCTCGTACTCGTCCTCGGTCAAGCGCCCAGGCTTGTTCAGGATCTCGAAGGGTGTCTCGAGCTTGCCAATGTCGTGCAGCAGGGCCGCCCATCGAAGGCGGTCGATCTCGTCAGCCGAAAGGCCGAGTTCCTCGCCGATCATCTGCGAATAGGCGCGGACACGCTCCGAGTGACCTCGTGTCAACCGATCGTGGCGACTGAGGTCCGCAACGAGCTCGAGCAGTCGCTGCGCGGCGAGGGCCGGCTCATTCGCACCGATGCGTCGATAGTCGTCCAGTCGTCGCTTGAGCTGCGTGGTGCCACCGGCGCGCAACGCGATCTTGAATCGTGATGGCGCTTGATCCGGGAACACCAGTGTCAGGCTGAGGAGCGCAGCCAGCGGGAGCAGCCGTCGCGTCAGACGGTCCGCTGCGTAGAGCACGAGCGTCGACAAAGCGGCGATCGCGATCAACCGCAGCACGGCGACGGGCCAGGTGGGCGCCAGTGGGAGCACCGTCGACAGCGCAAACGCGAAGACGATCGAGCAGATGAACGGGACCACATAGACCACGACGCGAACGGCGCGCGCGAGCCACGGACGACCAATCCAGCGGCGCGTCACAGCACGTTCC
>JANOCR010000170.1:0-16137 GCA_031412355.1 Ilumatobacteraceae bacterium
CTGAGATCGCACGAGAGCTCTACGTGTCGCCGAACACCGTGAAGACGCAGTGCAACGCGATCTACCGCAAGCTCGCTGTCACCAGCCGGCACGCCGCCGTGCAGGCCGCTCGCGAGCACCGCCTGCTCTGAGGGTCAGGCGCCGCCATGGATCGATCGATCTGCTGGTTTGGTGAACCGCTGGGGCGAGTTGGCGCGACAGTGGGGTGTGCCTCCTGAGCGCGTGCCTGCTGAGCGAAGTCCTTCGAGTGTGGCCTCGATGTCCGACGACCAGCTGGTCGCGGCCATCGCCGGCGCCAGCAACGACGCGCTCGCCGAGCTGTATCGCCGTCACGCCCCGTGGCTCCTCGCCCGTTTGCGCCACCGGTGCGCCGACGACGGCATCGTCGCCGAGGCCCTGCAGGACACGTTTGTCGCCGTGTGGAAGGCGGCCACGTCGTTCGATGGCCGCGGCGCGGCGGGCGCCTGGCTGTGGGGTATCGCCATCCGCCAGCTCATCGGCAAGTTGCGCAAACGCCATCCTGAGCCGATGGTGCTCGACGAGCGATGGGGCCGTGCGGTAAGCGCCGAGGAACTCGTCCTGTTCGGTACCGAGCACGGCGACCTCGCCGGCGCGCTCGACCGCCTGTCGCCGGAGTTGCGTGCCGTCGTTCAGGCCACCGTGCTCGACGGTCTGACCACCCGCGAAGCAGGCCACCTGCTCGGAATTCCCGCCGGCACCGTGAAGTCGAGAATGACGCGCGCCCGCGCCGAGATGAGAGGAGCACTGGTATGAGCTGGCATCTCAGCCCAACATCCGCGAAGGACTACATCGGGCAGCGCCACAGCGGGTCGACCGTGGCCTCTATCGAGTCACACCTACCGACCTGCGGCGAGTGCCGGCGGTTGATCGCGGACGTGACCACGGCCGCGAATGAGCCGCTGCTCGATCAGGTTTGGCAGCGCGTCACGATCGCGCTCGACGACGTCACCCGCCCATGGAGCGAACGGGCCCTCACCCGCGTCGGGCTCTCCCCCGAGACCGCTCGCCTACTAGGCGCCACCAGCCGGGCCCGGTTGTCGTTCCTCCTCGCCATGTTGCTGACGGTCGGTATCGCGATCGTCGCCGCTCACGGCGGCCGCGATGCCGAGTTCGGCGCATTCCTGTCCGTCGCCGCGCTCGGCCCCCTTGTGGCGACCGCGTTGGCCTTCGGTCGCCGCGTCGATCCCGCGCACGCCCTTGTCACCACTACACCGACATCGGTGTGGCGGATCGTGCTGCTGCGCACTGCGGCCTCGCTCATTCCCGCGGTCGCCATTACCGGTCTCGCCAGCCTCATCGTGCGCGAGCGCGGGTGGGTGGCGGTTGCCTGGCTGCTGCCGGGTATCGCCATGGCGGTCGTGTCGCTCGCCCTGTCGATCTGGGTCCCGATCGAGCACGCTGCGCTCGGCCTGGCCACCGCGTGGATCGCCGCCCCGGTTGTCGCCTTGCGACCTGCGGGAGAACTGATCGACACCACCGCCGGATTAGGCCAGCTCGTCGCCATCGGCGCAGCCACCCTGGCCGCGCTCGTGATCACTTATAGCCGTTCAACCCTCGACTTTCGGGAGACATGATGGACACCTTTGACCTGACGTACGTCCACGTCCACCAGCTGATCAAGTCCTACGGGCGCCAGACGGCGCTCGACGGTGTGTCGCTCGACCTCGGCCCCGGCATCACCGGCCTGCTCGGCCGCAACGGAGCCGGCAAGACGACGCTGTTGCGCATCCTCGCCACCGGATTGGCATCCTCGAGCGGCGTGGTGCGCGTGCTGGGCGAGGACCCCCACGACGCCGCCGGGCGGATCGCCATCCGCCGCCAGCTCGGCTACGTGCCGCAGGAAAGTGCGCTGTACGAGAGCTTCACGCCATTCGACTTCGTCGACTATGTGGCAATCCTGAAGGAGCACACCGACCGCGCCGACCGCCACGCCGAGGTGCGCCGCGTCCTCGACGCGGTCGATCTCGGCGACGTGACGCGTAAGAAGATCCGCAAGCTGTCGGGCGGCATGAAGCGGCGCGTCTCGCTCGCCCAGGCCCTGCTCGGCGATCCCCGCCTGCTCGTGCTCGACGAGCCGACCGTCGGCCTCGACCCCGAGCAGCGACTGCGGTTCCGGCAGCTGATCTCGCGCCACGCCGACCGGCGATGCGTCGTGCTCTCGACCCACATGACCGAGGACGTCGAAGCGTTGTGCGACCGAGTCATAGTCATCAACGAAGGGGTCGTCCGCTTCGACGGGACGCCGGTCGAGCTGACCGACACCGCCCGAGGCAACGTGTGGATCGCCGACCGGCCCGACCCGGGCGCGCTCGTTTCGTGGCGCACCGGCGAGGGCCGCCATCGCCACATCGGCTCGGCACCCGCGGATGCCGAGCTCGTCGCCCCGACCCTGCAGGATGGCTACCTCCTGCTGTCGGGCGGGCTCAGCGAGGAGGTGGCGGCGTGAACGCCGAGCTCGCCCTGGCCCGAGTCGAAGGCACCCGCCTGTTGCGCAACCCGTTGGTGTGGCTCGCTGTCATCCCGTCGGCGTTGTGGGTCAGCGAGGCCAAAGCCGGGCTCGACCGACGAGAAGCCGAGGACCTCGTCTACCTGCTGAACGGCTACGCACTACTGCTCCCCGGCTTCGCCGCCGTGGTCGTGACCACTCTCGCCGTACTGCGCAGCCGGGTCGCACACGCCGACGACCTGCTCGACACACTGCCCGTCGGGCGGGCGCAACGATCCGTCGCGCACGGGTGGTCGACGGCGGCCAGCGCACTGTACGGCGTCATCATCATCGCCGCCGCCTACCTCTTCCTATGGCCTTCGTCGGCGCCCGGCTTCTTCTCCGACGACTCGGCGCCGTCCATCCTCGAAGTCTCCCGTCCCAATGTCGCCCAGATGCTGCAGGGACCGATCGCGCTCGCCGCCGTCGCCGCCGGGGTCGTGGCGCTCGTGCGCTGGGTGCCGACGTGGCTCGTCGCCGTTCCCCTGTTCTTCCTGCTGTTCATCCAAGGCCTGTGGTTCGGGATCTTCAACGGCGAGTCGACCTCGTGGTTCACGTGGCTGTGGCCTTTGTCGACCGGTGTTGTGCAGGACGGCTGGATCGGCGGGTGCGGCGAGGGCGAGGCCTGCCAAATGTTGCTCACTGGCTTCGACCGGACCACACCGTGGTGGCACCTCGGCTACCTCCTCGCGCTCGGTGTGTGGTTCGTCACGATCGCCGTACTGCGCCACCGCCGCGACCGGGCAGTGTGGACGGCGTTCGCAGTCTCGCTCGCCGCAACGATCGGCTTCGTGCTGATCCAGGCAGCGGTCTACATGCGGCCGCTGTACACGCAATGAGCCCCACGTCCCTCGACTGGCATGTCCTGCGCCGCCTGCCGCTCACGACGCTTGGCGCGGCGGCGCTGCTGTCGGGCGGCTTCGTGTGGGCGTGCGCGACACGCCGGCAGGAGGGCGTCCAGCTCGTCGGCTACCTGCGCTGTCCCACGGTCGTGCTGGCGGCGTCCGCCGCCCAGTTCCTCGACGACGTCGGCGCTCCTCTCCTTGACGTCACTCCACGCGGACGGGCCCGCCGACGCGCCGTCGACGCCCTCGTCGCGCTCACGCTCGTGCTCTCAGCATGGGTGGCCGTGGCGGTGGTCGGCTTCGTGCTCGTCGACCGTGCCCACCTGCTCCCCGACCACTTCCCGTGGGGCGCCAGCCTGCTCGAGGTGGCGGCGCTGACCATGCTCGGATTCGTAATCATGACCGTCGTCGCACAACTGACGGGGCCGGGCAGCGGCGGCCGAGTCGCGCTGATGATCGGCGTAGCCGCCGTGGGCAGCCTCGCCATCTCTCGGACGAACACTTGGCTCTGGCCGACGGTGCCTTCCGACAGCGCCTGGCGTGACGCCCATTTGCGCTGGGCGGTGCTCGCCGCCATGGCGCTCGGCACGCTCATCGCGCTGTCGCGCGACCCAGCGCGGCGCAGCCTCATCGCGGCTCGCCGCGTGGTCCGAGCCCACACTGGCCCCGTACCAGCCGGAGCCGGTCCACAGCGAGGAACTCGTGCTGGAGCTCGGGCGGAAGATCGTCGTACGGGCTGGCTTGGCTGGCGTGGGCGCGGATCGCCGCCCAGCGCGTCGGCAGGTGCGCCGCGACATCGATCGTCAAGGTGATGTCCTCGTCGGGTGTACCCAGCTCGCCGATCGAAAGGTAGGCGTCGCCGCCACCGGCGCTGCGCATGTGTTCCGCCCAGCGCGCCATCGACGAACGCGCCAGGCACCAGAGGTAGGTGGCGGCCGGCGGCTGCTTCGCGGTGTCGACCGCGGCCAGCGTGGCGTCGCGGATCATTGCGTGGTCGCGGTGACCGTCGCTCGCGTCGAGCGTGACGACAACGTCGGGACGCAGGTCGTCGATGACGGTACGCACCTGGGCCGCGACGTCGGACAGCTTCGCTGCGGCCAGGGTGCCTGATTCGGGGCCTCCGGACATCCCAGAGTCGGCGTAGTCGAGGACATGTAATCGTCCGACGCCGAGGAGTCCGGCGGCCGTCCGCAACTCGGCCTCCCGCAGCGCCGCGAGATCATCGGTGCGGATCCGGCTCTCGCCGGCTTCGCCGCGAGTTGCACAAAGCACGGCCGTCTCGTTCCCGTCGGCCGCCGCGCGAGCAAGGACGGATCCGCACCCGAACGACTCGTCGTCCGGGTGCGCGATTACGACAAGTAGAAGCATCAGACAAGTTTGATGCCTGTGCGAGCGGTGAGAGCGATCAGGCGCTCTTCGTCCGGCGGCCCCGGCTGGGGGAGGACCCGCGCCGTGGCCGGCTGGCCCATGCCGAGGAAGAAGTCCTCGAGGTTGTCGGACGGCTTGCCTGAGCAGATCACGAGCATCCTGGCCGTGTCGGTGAGGACACGGAGCAGGTGCGCCGCGCCCCGGGCTACGAACGCGAACGTTCCGGCGTAGCCGTGACGACTTTGCCGTCGACCTCGAACTCGACTTCGCCGTCGAGGATGTAGAAGGCCTCGTCCTCATCCACCTGCACGTGCATCGGCGGTTTCGAAGCCGCCGTTACCAGATGCTCGGTGAGGCTGTAGGCGCCGCCGGTTTCACTCGTGCTGGCTACGGTCGTCCTCAGGGCATTGAAGAACCAGGTGGCCTCGCCCTCGTCGCGGCCTCGGATTTTCTGTGACATCTCCCCGCACCACCACCGCGTACGCCCTCCTCGGCCTGCTCTCGCTGCGCTCGTGGACGACGTACGAGCTCGCCAAGCAAGTCCAGCGTTCACTTGGCTGGTTCTGGCCGCGCGCCGAACGGAAGCTCTACGACGAGCGAAATGACCGGCAACCGACCCTGCACCGTCTACGCGGTGACTCGGAAAGGGAGGAGCGCGCGCTGCGGCAGTGGCTCGGCGCGCCGCCGGCGCCTCCGACGCTCGAGTTCGAGGGAATGATCAAGGTCTTCTTCGCCGACGGTGGGACGTTGGAGCAGCTTCGGGCGACGACGTGCCATTTCCAGAACGGCTTCACCTCAACACGCTCGGACTGCGATTCATCATCGACCACGAGACGTCGATCCGCGCGTGGGCACGATGGGCTCTCGACCAGACCGCCGAGTGGCGCTCGACGACCGACCCCGGATCCTGGGATCACCGCCAGGTGCTGTCCTCGCTCTCGCGAACGAGCACGAGAGTCGGTGAGCCCAATCCACTAGCCTGACGGGGTTGACTGGGGGTCTACACGTGAACGCTGACACGGCATCGATCGATTCGACCAGCGTCCGTCCAGTCACGAGTCGCGAGCCCCGCGGCCGTGCGTGGAGTGCCATCGGGTTCGCCGTGCTCTATGTCGTGGGCTTTGTTCCGCTGGGCGACTTGCTCGGCAGCTTCGGCGACCCGGACGCGGCTTTTGTCGACTACTTCGCGAAGGACAGCAACCGGATCGGCGCAGTCCTCGGCGGCGTCGGGGTGGCGCTTGCAGGTCTGGCCTTCCTATGGTTCCTGTCCAACTTGCACTCGTCCGTCGAACGCGTTGGGCCGCTCCCAGGATTGGTCACGGCGGCTGGCACCACGTTCGTCGTGTTGCTGCTGACCGGTACAGCGGCGTTGGTGACGGTGCCCTATGCCCGAACGTTCGGCGGCGCCTATGGCGACGACTCGGTGCTCCTCTCAGGCGAGGCACTGCTTCCGCAGCTCGGATACGTCCTCCTCGCGGTGTTGGCGATGTGGACGGCCGCGGTGTTCATCTTCGCAACCACGCTGGCGGCGCGCGCGAACGGTTCCTTTCCCCGTTGGCTTGTGCGGTTGGGCTTCGTGGCGGCAGTGTTCGTGTTCTTCCTCGGCTCCTCCGTCATGGGTCTACTGGGCGTTCCGGTCTGGGCCTTCGCTGTCGGTGTCCACTGGTTCCAACGCCGACCCGACGTTCGCGACAGTCTGACTGCCGGACGGCGGGCAAAGCTCGAGCCAAGGTCCTCGCCACCTACATACTCACCTTCAAGCTCTGACCCGGTCACTCGCGAAGACACGCAGCACGCTCTCGGTGAGCGTGAACTGGCAGAATTCACCCGACGGTCACGGCGCAAGTTGTGAGCGACTACGATCGCAGGAATGGAGGTCCTCTACATCTCGTCCAGCGGGTCGTCTGACGCGACCCGGACTTCGATTCCGTGGCATCTCGCTGTGAACGGATCCATCGAATCAAACCAGACCGCCCGTCTCGTTCTTGTGGGTGACGCGGCTGAGATAGTGCGTGCCGATGTGCGCGATGGGGTCGAAGGGGTCGGGCTACCACCTCTACGCGACCTCGTCGCCAAAGCGGTCGAACGATCTGTCGCAATACATGTTTGAAGGGGTTGTGCAGTTGCC
Organism: Ilumatobacteraceae bacterium; assembly: GCA_031412355.1. Taxonomy (GTDB): domain Bacteria; phylum Actinomycetota; class Acidimicrobiia; order Acidimicrobiales; family Ilumatobacteraceae; genus JAENVT01. The sequence continues at coordinate 6,848 of JANOCR010000170.1, forward strand.
CGGGGGGCAACCGACGACGACCTCGCCACAGTGAACGGGACGTGGGCGGCTCCGCCTGACGTCGCCGCACTCATCGCCGCCGCAGACCGGGTCGTCACCTTCTAGTCGATCGGCTGCGTCGTCCGTGACGCCAGCAGGACTCTTCACACGCGTTGAAGTCGTGGGGGTGTCCGACGGTCGCCGACGACCCACACGTGCAATACGAGATCGGTCGGGCAGAGGCAGCGCTCCAAAGCGCTCGCGCCCTCGCGGTTGATACGCTCCGCTCGAACGCTGCTTCCGTGACCTCCACACCGCAAACCGACAAATCGTCTTCAGCGGCGAAGGCTTTCGAAGCTACGCCAGACACCGATTCGGTCGCACCGGCTGAGTTCGAACGGATCGCAACAGCGAGGTCTGCGCGAGCCACTGCTCGGACTCGTCAGCGGCGCAGCGGACCGCCACCCAGACGAGCCGGCTGTGCCGTACCGGCGTCGTGATAGCGCGATGACGGCGTGCCGGGCGGGTTGTGTACCCCTGGCCGAGCGTCAGGATTGCCGACACAGACCTCAGCCTCCAGCCCATCAGGATCACGGAAGAACAAGCTCAGGATGTGGCCGAAGTCGGTGACGAAACCGTCGGTGGCACCGCGGGCGAGCAACCGGTTCCGAATCTCGTCGAACGCTTCGATCGAGGCAGCCTCCAACGCCAAGTGATCGAGCCTCCCCCGACCGAACATCGGCACCTGACGCTGCGACTCGGTATTGCCCGCCAGCTCGAACACGTTCAACTCCGCCGCTGGTCCGACCCACACAATCGTCAACTTGAAACCGTCCTGCTGCTGCAACACCTCTGACGAAGCATCGAAGACACCCTCATAGAACTCGGTGAAGCGAACAGTGTCGCCTGTCAGCACGGCAACATGATTGATCCCACCCAGCAGCACACACCGATTCTGCCACGCACCTCTTCGACCAAACGGCCTGGGTGAACCGCTACGGAGCCACTGCGCGACAATCGAGTGTGCGAGCGAACGTGGCTGTGATCGTCGCACTGTTGCTCGTCGGTTGCAGCGACGGTGAGGGTTTGCAGTCTGGCTCGGACACGTCTGTGTCGACTGCCGGTCCGAGGTTCATTACGGCAGGCTGGGATGAGCAGATCTACGTCGTCGAACTGATCGACGCCAACCCGATACGGACGACCGTCCCGTGACTGATCAGTCGCAGCCCGTCGAACGATCATTGGCCGCCAGCGTGGTCGACAACTTCCGCCACACCTGATCACGCGTGCCTCGTCTGGACGACCGACAGCTCTGGCCCGTTCACCGGAGGACTCGTTCTCGCTGCCGTCGACGCTTCCGACGGCACGGGCGGCGGCATCATCGAACTCACCATCCCCGGAGCCGCCTACGACTGGTTCCCTGATTGGCATCCCAACGCCAGATGCCCATCCAGCTCGACCAAATGATCCGACTCAACAACATCACCGTCACCAAGAACCACGTCGAAGGCAATAGTCCCGCAGACGTCATTTGGGACGGCACCGGTTCCCGGGGCCCGTGGTACATTCGTGAACCGCCAGACCATCGAGTCCAGTACACCGCCTACGCCACCCTGGGGTTTGTGTTCAGTCGAGTAGTACGCGGAGGAGGACGTCGGTGAGCCAGTCCTGAAAACGCTCGAGCGGCCAGCCAGCGTCACGCACCAGGCGGAGGTAGGCATCTGGTGTGAGCATCCAAAGGGTGTCGGTGATGGTGTCTTCGTCGTAGCGCAGCCGGTCCGTCTTGCGACGCAGGGCAACGGCAACCTCGTTGAGGCCGTCGCGGCGTTGTCTCTGAAAGCGGTCCCAGACTGCGGCGACTTGAGCGTCGACGGACGCGGCGATCTCGAGTGGCGCAACACTGGCGCGGAGCGCTGATTGATCAGACACATGTTGCGGGCGTGGAGTTCAATCGAACGCACTGCGTCGAGTTCGTCGATGGCCTCGCGCCACCAGGGTCGCTGGGCGATCGGAACTGGCTAGTCGCCAGCCAGGGCTCTATCGACGACGAGCCGCAGAATGGTCGACTTGGGTCCGACCGCTGTGAAGATCGTCGGTCGAGCGAGGGTCATCGTGCCGCCCTTGCTGTGGCGCTGCGGTTGGCCTTGTCGATCGCGGCGACGAGGTCAGCCTTTGACATCGCCCACCGGCCGCGAATGTCGAGCCGGGTTGCCACCTCGAGAAGGTGCGCCTTGCTGGCCCGGGCATTCACTCCTCCAGCGGTCTTGACTGGCCTCGTTCGGGCTTCCACGCCGGATTTCGCGTCCTGATCGTCGCTTGGTCCGGGCTCGTCCTTTGGCTCCCAGTGATCGCCAACTTTTTCGAATGAGTGCTTCAGCGATCCGAACGCGATCCGATGCGCAGCCTCACCCTCGCCGTGGTCTTGCTCAGCGGACTCGAGGGTGTGCACGTAGGTCGCCTGCGCCTTGGCGGGCGACCGCTTCAGCGTCGCTGGAAGCCGTTCCTTCTGTTGCTTGTTAAGCACCATGACGTGTTCGTACCTCCGGCGACATTCAAAGAGAGACTCCCGGGTACCCAACAGCGACCTAGTGCCAAACATCACCGACGCGACGAAGTCGGCGAGATCCCGATCGCGTTCGTCGTGCTCGCCCACGGAGCAACCTCGACGGCGGTCAGGTGGGCCGACATGGTCAGGCCGACAGTGCGACTCAACCCACGGATGCGGTCGGCATCCGTGGGTTGGCGATTGTGACCTTCTCAGTAACGACGAGGGTGGAACTGACTACCCGACATTCGAGTGTCACGCCGGTGATTGCAATCAGAACTGCACGGGGATGCATGCCCACCGTGGCCCAGCTGCGCCAGCGGGCGGCGATGGTCCCGTGCTGGTCTCGTCGGCGTGGATCACCACGGCCGCCGCGCCACCAGCAGGAATCACGAACGGCACCGTGGTCTCGGCCGAGGCGGTCCCGTTCGCCTCGACGACGAAATCGAGCCAAACCTCGTTGACAGCGGTGGGCGTGGCCCCATTGCTGTTGTAATGCGGACCAGCAGCTCCACCAATTCCGGTCACACATGTGCCCACATGCACATGAGCACCGAGCCCCAGGCCCACCGCGTCGTGATCGAGGCCCTGCACCTTTAGTCGGACTGTCGTCGACCCGCCGGACTCGACAGCTACGACCTGCGCCGTCGCGTGATCGGTCGGTTGCTCCGCTGCCGTCTGGAGATCACGCAGCTCGCCGGCACCACGTGCCCTCGTCGGTGCCGCGCTCGCTGGTGCCGCGATCTGCGAAGTCAGCGCAGCGGCCACGGCCACCACGATTGCGATACGTCTGTTCATCAGTTGCTCCCTCTTGTCGTGTGTTGTGCCCGCCTGTCGCGGTGTAATCGTCGAACGGTTCACCGCTCGGTTCACAGACAGACGATCAGTTCGTCGACGCGGGTGACATCGATTGCGTTTTCTTGCCGCGGACACTGAGAAAGTCTCAGCTTCGTCGTCGTCAGCTCCAGGAAGCGACCGACATGTGGGCATGGAGCCACCCTCGATCGCATCACTGGATCCGCGACGCACCACTAGGCTCCGGGTTCAACGAGAGCTGGGCATGAAGCCCGGCCACTGGAGTCGGATGGGGAGGGGCATGAGCGGGCGGTCGCTGGTGCTCGTTGAGGATGATGCCGGAGACACGCTTCTGGTGACCGAGATGTTGTTGGAGGTCGCTCCGGACATGGAGCTCACGTGCTTCGCGACGCTGCAATCGGCGCTGAACGAATGGCCACACGACGCCGAGTGCGTTCTGCTGGACCTCGGTCTTCCGGACGCGATGGGACTGTCGGCGCTGGAGAAGCTCCGCGCGCAGGTCCCGGATGTGCCGATCGTCGTACTGACTGGCCGCCTCGACGACGGGATAGGACCAGAGGCCCTTGCGGCTGGGGCGCAGGACTTCCTCGTCAAGGGTCAGGTCGACGGCCCAGGGCTGCAGCGGTCCTTGCGGTACGCGGTGGAGCGCGGACGGGCGGCCCTCGATCGGCGAGACTTCATGGCTGCGGAGTTGCGGGCGCAGGAGAACGCCCGTCTGCAACGGGGGTTGCTGCCGAGCCCGCTGATCGACACCACAGAGCTCGCCGTGGCGCCCTTCTATCGGCCCGGGGGTGACCGGGCTTTGCTCGGCGGTGATTTCTATGACGTGGTGCAGACTCCGACCGGCGTGTACCTGCTGATCGGGGACGTGTGCGGTCATGGACCCGACGAGGCGGCACTGGGAGTCGCGCTCCGGATCGCTTGGCGAGCGTTGGTACTGGCCGGGCACACCGGGGCGGAGGTCGTGCGCGGCGTCGAGCAGGTGCTGCTGGCCGAGCGGCAAGACAGGCGGTTCGCCACTATCGCCATGGTCTCATTGAATCCGGCGCTGACCCAGGCGGACGTGCTGCTGTGCGGTCACCCCCCGCCATTGCTGATCCGAGGATGCGACGTCCGCGAGCTGAGTGGGCGCGCCTTGCCGATGCTGACCTTCCTGCAGGGCCGAACGATCGAGCCGTTCACCGTCGACCTGGACGGCGATTGGGGCCTGCTGCTGTTCACCGATGGCTTGGTCGAAGGACGCGCGACACCGGGTGCGAGCGCCCGCTTCGGCGTCGACGAACTAGCGCGTCAACTGCAGTCACTCGTCGCGGCGGGGATCTCTCGCACGGACCTAGCTCCGACGCTGCTCGCAGAGGCGGAGCGGTGCAACGGCGGGCCCTTGAAGGACGACGTCGCCATGCTGCTGGTCGGCAACGCGGGGTGGTGGTGCTGAGGGTGCCGGTCCGGCGCGGATGGTCCGACTGGACGCTCGCACGCCGGCTTCGGGTTGCGCTCGTGGCGCTCTCCCTCCTGCTGGTGCTGGCCGGCCTCGCCCTCGTCGTGGTGCTGCGACAGGCCGACCGGGCGCTGTCCGACCAGGCGCAGCGGACGTTCCCGGCTCGCCTCGCCGCCAGCGAGCTCCTGACGTCACTGGTCGACCAGGAAACGGGCCTGCGGGGATACGCCCTCACGGGTGATCAGCAGTTCCTCGAGCCGTATCGACAGGGCCTCGTCGACGAACAGGCGGCGCGAGCGGCGCTCGAGCGAGTCGTTCAGCCCGACGACCCTGCTCGCCTCTCGCTCCTGACCGTCGACGCCGCGATCACGGCGTGGCGTGATCAGTACGCCTCATTGCGCACCGACGGCCAGAACAACAGCGGGGTGGACAGCTCCATCCAGTTCGGCAGACAGCTCTTCGACAGGGTGCGGCAGACCAACGCTGACCTCGACGCTCAGCTGGCGCGCCAGTTGACGAGCGCTCGAGAAGCGGCCGACCGTGACCGACACCTCGTCGTCGTGGTCCTCGCCGTGATGGCCGTGGTGGTCGTCGTCGCAGTCGTCGGGCTCCAGCGAGCGTTGAAGGTCGCCGTGCTCCAGCCCATGAACCGCTTGGCTGCACAAGTCAGAGTCGTGTCTCGTGGCGCGCACACCGCGCCGATCCGCCCTGAAGGTCCTCCTGACCTCCGTGAGATGGGTGAAGGTGTCGAGTCGATGCGGCTCGAGCTCATCGGTGTCCTCGCCGAGGTCGAAAGCCAGCGGCGAGGAATCGAGCGCAGGGCGGCCGAGCTCGCCAGGTCCAACGCAGACCTCGAGCAGTTCGCGTACGTCGCTTCCCACGACCTCCAGGAACCGCTGCGCAAGGTTGCGAGCTTCTGTCAGCTGCTCGAGCAGCGGTACCAAGGCAAACTCGACGACCGCGCCGACCAATACATCGCGTTCGCTGTCGACGGCGCGAAGCGCATGCAACTCCTGATCAACGACCTGCTCACCTTCAGTCGTGTCGGCCGAACGAGCGAGGGGTTCGTATCCGTCGACCTCGCGACCACGATCGCCAAGGCCTGGGACGGGTTGGAGGACCAGGTGCAGCAGACCGGCGCGCAGCTCGAGCTCGACCTGGACGAGCGGTTAGGACGCGTCCACGGGGATGCTTCCCTGCTACAAATGCTGCTCACTAACCTGTTCGGAAACGCCGTGAAGTACCGCCGCCAGGATCGCGCTCCCGTGGTGAGAGTGACGACGACGACGGAGGGGACGACGGAGGGGCCGATCGGTCGCGTCGAGGTCGCCGACAACGGCATCGGCATCCCGGAGGAATACGCAGAGAAGGTGTTCGTGATCTTCCAGCGGCTCCACGGTCGCGACGAGTACCAAGGAACGGGCATCGGTTTGGCCCTCGCGAAGAAGGTAGTCGAATTCCACGGTGGCTCCATTCGGGTGCTTCCGTCCCCGTTGGGTGGCACCTGCGTGTCGTTCACGATTCCATTGGAGGAGAGTTTTGCCCATGCCTGAGCAATCGCCGTCGCAGCCCATCGAGATCCTCCTCGTCGAGGACGATCCCGGTGACGTGCTCATGACGCAAGAAGCCTTCAAGGACTACAAGATTGCCAACCGGCTGACCGTTGTCTCGAACGGCGAAGATGCGATCGCCTACATGCGCAAGCAGGGTCGCTTCGCCGGCGTCGTCACTCCGGACCTCGTCCTGCTCGACCTGAACCTTCCGCGACGGGATGGACGCGAGGTGTTGCTCGACATCAAGGGGGATCCCGATCTCCGTCGTATTCCCGTCGTGATCCTGACGACCTCCGAAGCGGAGGAGGACGTGATCGCCGCCTACGACCTGCACGCCAACGCGTACGTCCGCAAACCGGTCGACTTCGATCAGTTCGTCGCCGCCGTCCGGGCCATCGACGACTTCTTCATCACCGTGGTTCGCCTCCCATCCCGTTGAGGTTCCGCCCGGTTGCATCGGTACGATCGCCCGCGCACCCGGAGGTCGTTCTGTGTTAATTCTGTCCCGAAGAAGCATGCTCAAACTCGGCGCCGCCGGCCTCCTGTCATCCAAGCTCCTGAGCGCGTGCGGCGGCAGCGATCCCAAGCCGACGATCCTCGATCCGAACGCACTGGAACCCTTCGACTCGAAGCGCGCGAAGGGCGCAACAACCGGACTGCCGGCGAGAATCGCCTGGGCTTCGACTGCTGACTCGGAGTTCTTCTTGGCCCTCGGACGCGGCATGCAGCAGGCGGCCTCGGAACGCGGCGTCGACTACGTCACGGCGACCTCGGGTAACGACCCCGCCAAACACGTCGACCAAATGAACGCCTTCCTAGAGCAAGGCGTCGGCTCGCTGGCGATGCAGCCACTCAACCCCGATGCCGACAGCCTTGTCCTCCAACGAGCGATCGACAAGGGCGTCTGCACTCAGGGCATCATCACTGCGCCGAGCACCATGCAGGTCGTCGCCAGCCAGTACCAGATCGGCTACGACCAGGGAAAGGCAGCAGCCGACTACGTCACCGCAGAGCTTGGGGGCAATGCCAAGGTGCTGTACTTCAACCTCGACAGCGCATCGCCCCAGTTGAGGATCCGCCACAACGGCGTCCTCGATGGACTCGCAACCGGCGGAGGCGGCCTCGAGGTGGTCGGCGATCTGACGGTGGCCGACATCAGCACGACGTCGGGCTTCAACACGATGATGAGCGCACTGCAAACGCACTCGGACATCAAGGTCGTGCTCGGCGGCGACACCATCGTGGTGGGCGCCTTCAAGGCGCTGAAGGACAGCGGGAAGCTCACGGACGACATGTTCCTGTCCGGCGTCGACGGAGACAACGAGGCACTCGAGCTGATCAAGGCCGGCGGTGCGTACAAGCTGAGCATCGCCTTCGCCTGGACGCTGATGGGCTACGGCTTGGGCCAGTTCGGAGCTGACTGGGTCGAAGGCAGAGAGGTGCCACAACTCGTCGTCGCACGAGGCGTCAAACTCGACTCCGCCACTGCCGTCGAACAGTTCGCCACGGCGAGCGCTGACCCCGCGAGCGTGTTCGCCGACCGCTCCCGGTACGAGGAGTACCTGCCCCTGTACGGCAACGTCGGCTACGAGTCCCGGCACGATTACTGGACCTCGCCGGTCGACCCTCCGTCAGGGAGTACGGTGTCGGGCTCGTCGCCGCCCTAAAGGACCCGGCGTACTCGCCGCCGCGAGGCGAGGCCCCATCGCGGCTGACTAGTTCGTTCATCAGACCTGTCCGGCCACCCTTGGCAATCGCAATGATCCAGTCGGCCACGGTGACCGAACCACCGCCATGGCCATGGACACGATCTCGAAGCGAGCCGCTACTGCGTTGGGGGCATTCGCTGGCCTTGGTGCTGCGATCTTGGCACTCGGAACGGCCGAACTCGTCGCCGGGCTGAAACGGAACTGGAAGTCGCCGGTCCTCGACGTCGGCGACCGGGTGATCGATCACGTTCCAGTGTTTCTCAAGGAGTTCGCGATCGAGACGTTCGGCCAGAACGACAAACTGGCGCTTCTCGCGGGGATCGGCGTGTTCCTGGCCCTCTATGCGGCGGTCATCGGCGCCATCTCATTCCGGTCTCGCATCGCCCTCGGCGTCATCGGCATCGGTGCGTTCGGCGTGATTGGTTCCTACGCCGCCCTCACCAGGCGAGTGGGTGGATCACTCTCCGACGCGATCCCCTCGACGTTCGGTGCCGTGGTCGGCGCCCTCGCCCTGTGGTCCGCTCATCGAATCGCCCAGCCCGTCCTTCCAACCGCGACGCCAGGTGCGAATGCCGAAGTCGATGACTCGACGACTGGTGAACTGTGCGCAAGCGTCGCTGGTGGGGCGACCCGCCGCCAGGTGCTCGTCCGCAGCGGCGGTTTGCTCGCCGCCTTGGCCTTCGCCGGTGCGGGTGCGGCGGTCGTCGGCCGGGCGATAAAGAGCCGCTTCAGCGCTGCGGAGTCACGGGCAAACGTCGTGCTCCCCACTGCATCCGAACCGCTTGTCACCATCCCGCAGGGAGTGACCGTTGGCATCGATGGCGTCGCGCCGTTCATCACGCCGAACGCCGACTTCTACCGCATCGACACAGCACTCACCGTTCCGCAGATCCCGACCGACGACTACGAGCTCCGGGTCACCGGCATGGTCGACAAGGAACTGCGGTTCAGCTTCGACGAGCTGATGAAGCGAAACGTGGTCGAGTGCGACATCACGCTCACATGCGTGTCGAACACGATCGGTGGCGAGCTGGTCGGCAACGCCAGATGGCTCGGTGTGCGCCTCGACGAACTGTTGGCCGAAGCCGGCGTGCAATCCGGCGCCGACCAGCTCGTCGGCCGGTCGATCGACGGGTACACGTGTGGTTTCCCGATCGAAGCCGCAACCGACGGACGCAACGCACTCGTCGCCTTCGGGATGAACGGTGAACCACTTCCGCTCGAACATGGTTTCCCAGTTCGGCTCATCG
>JANOCR010000171.1:0-2476 GCA_031412355.1 Ilumatobacteraceae bacterium
CAGCAAGCCGGCCCACGCCGTGAAACCGGTCTGGCCCAGGATGCCGAGCAAAGTGTTCAGCGGTGCGATACCGATGTCGACGATCGTGGCGGTACTGGTGGGGATGATCGCGTGCTCGCGCTAGCCCATGCGATGTCTTACGTGCGCCCCGACGGGGACCGTGGGATCCGCGCTGTCGATCACCTGACCGATCGCCGAGCCGTCCAGCGGCTGGTCGACGATGAAGTTGGTCGTGTAGTGCTTCTCGGTTGCCTCCAGTCGTCCACGCATCGAAGGGTCGACGCTCATGTATGCGTTGCGGACCAGGAGCTCACCGTCACTCAGTGCCGGAAGGTCTAGCTCGCGGACCTCGAAATCGTCGAGCACCGGCCCGGACTGAGCGGTGCGATTCTTGAGGAAGACGGCTCTGGTGGACTGCGGATTGCCCATGCGATGCTCCTGTTCTACGACGTTGTAACCCTATTGCTTCAGGTTCAAAGGATTTCCATTTGCGCGGTTATGGTTCGTGAATGGCCTGGCACGGTTCAGCCTCGACGATCGTGACTTCGCGGCTGAAACTACGTCCGCTCGAGGTCGGCGATGCCGAGGGGATGGCCGTCGTCTTGGTCGATCCGGCGCTCCACGAGTTCACCGGCGGGCAGCCGGCCAACTACAAGGAGCTGCGCATGCGTTTCGAGGCGTTGGTGCGCGGTTCGGGCGTGGCCACAGAGCTGTGGCTCAACTGGATCGTGTGCAGATGCTCCGATGACGCCGCGGTTGGCACGGTGCAGGCGACAATCACGGATCCCGACGATGAAGCGAAGGCCATGGTTGCGTGGACCATCGGCAGCCCATGGCAGCGAAATGGCTATGCCAGCGAGGCCGCCGCCGGGCTGGTGCAATGGCTCACGACACACGGCGTCGCGTCGGTGGTCGCCCATGTTCATGCCCACCACGCGGCATCGGCCGCCGTAGCCGCACATGCCGGTCTTCGACCGACCAGCGAAGTCGTCGACGGGGAAGCAGTTTGGCGTCTCCAGGTGAACCTGCCGTGACCGTCGTTGAGGAGTCAAAGACGATGCATGCCTTCCAGCCGATCGTGGTTGGAACGATGCAACTCGATCATCGCCTCGTGGTTCCCCCACACTCCGGTGGCGGCGGGCGCCTGCTCGACAGCGAAGAACTGTTTGAACGCCATTGCGCCTACTGGTTGGCGCGGGTGAAAGGTGGTGTGCAATGGATCGGCGGCGGCCCGACGTTCGTGCGCAACCCGCTGATCCCCGGGTTCGAGCCAACGGGGGTCGGCTCGAACGGGCCGGGGTTGTTCCGGCATCCCAAGTACGTCGAGCGCACGGGCGAGTACTTCAACAGGCTGCATGCCGCCAACGGGTTTGGCACCGTGCAGTTCGTGCTGCAGGGTGGCATGCCGATCGCACCGTCGCCCACGCTGTCGGGCTACGTGGACCACCGAATTCCGCATCCGCTCGACGCCGATGAGATCGCCTGGCTGATCCGCGAGTACGGCGAGTCCGCTGCGCTCGCGGCCGAGGGTGGTGCCGATGCCATCGAGCTGCATTCCAACCACGACGACGTGTTGCAATGGTTCCTGTCGCCGCTGACCAACCAGCGCACGGACGGCTATGGCGGGACTTTCGAGAATCGTCGGAGGTTGGTGCGCGAGATCGTCGAGACGATTCGATCGACGGTCGGGCGGTCGATCACGCTGGGGTTGAGGTTGTGCCTCGACGAGATGATCGAGGGCGGCTATGGCATCGACGATTGCCAACGACTGCTGGCCGCCTTCACGGCCGACGGCACGATCGACTACTTCAGTCTCGATGTCGGCGGTAACTGGGGCACGGTCAGCTACATCCCGCCAGGCGTGTACGGGGAGGCGGAATGGGCCGAGTTGTGCGGCCAGGCCAAGCAGGCGACCAACCTGCCCGTGGTGTACGTGGGACGGGTGTTCAGCGTGGCCACCGCCGAGCAAGTGCTGAAGTCCGGTCACGCTGACTTGGTGGGGTTCGCGCGAGCAACGATCGCCGATCCCGAGATCGTCGCCAAGACACGCCGCGGGGCGCTCGAACTGGTTCGACCGTGTGTTGGTGTCAACGATTGCATCGATCGGCGCACGGTCGAAGGTCTGGAGTTCGCGTGCGCTGCGAATCCGCATGCCGGTAACGAACTGGTCGGTCGGCTTCCACCCGTGAAGCGGTCGCAACGGGTCCTGGTGGTGGGTGGGGGACCGGCCGGCACCGAGTTCGCCGCGCTGGCGACGCAACGCGGACATCGGGTCACGTTGTGGGAACGCAACCCGGTACTGGGTGGTCAGTTGGCCGTGGCAGCCAAGGCGCGTATGAACTCGCGCTTCGCCGAGTGGATCCGGTGGCAACAGGCAAGGCTGAAGCGTCTTGGCGTGAAGGTCGAGTTGGAGCACGAGGCAACGCTCGACGACATCGACATCGTCGACCCCAATGTCGTCGTGGTGGCGACCGGT
>JANOCR010000172.1:0-21339 GCA_031412355.1 Ilumatobacteraceae bacterium
GCCGACCATCTAGGTCGATTGCAACGCACCAGCTTTCCCGAGGGTCCCGATCGAATCACCATGGCCATCACCCACGCCGCCGGTCTCGCAGCCAGTGACGCCGGAGCCGATGCCATCTTGTGCTGCACCCGGTCGGGACGCACTGCGCTGGCCATGGCCCGGTTCCGTCCATTGGCCAGGCTGATCGGATTGTCGCCAGATCCCGTCACCGTTCGAGCCCTTGCGCTGTCGTGGGGTGTTACATCGCTGCAGGTCGAGACGTACACAACGACCGACGAACTGGTGTGGTACGCCGTCGAATCAGCGGTTCATCACGGCCTCGTCAAGACCGGTCAGACGGTCCTGGTCCTGGCGGGCGCGCCGGATCGCCCCAGCGGAGCATCGACCGACGTGCTGCGCATCGTACGAGTTTCGTGACTCCACTGTGGGCTGAAGAGGCTGGCGGCTCCCGTCGCCCGCTGATCGTCGTGATCCACGGATCGATGGATCGATCGGCCGGCATGTTGAAGCTCAGCCGACGGCTCGACACGGACTTCCGCGTGTTGCGCTACGACCGTCGCGGATACGGGCGATCCTTCCCGCATCCCGGGCCGTTCACGATGGGCGAGCAGATCGCGGATCTTGTCGGCCTGCTCGCCGGTCGCAAGGCGGTGCTGGTCGGCCACAGCTATGGCGGCGACGTTGCCCTGGCGACAGCCGATCGCCATCCCGACCTCGTCGCCGGCGTGGCGGTCTACGAAACGCCGTTGTCGTGGGAGCCGTGGTGGCCGGGCACCACCGCGGGTTCGATCGCGGTTGCCGAAGGCGGCCAGCCGGAGGAAGCCGCCGAGCGGTTCATGCGCCGCATGCTGGGCGACAAGCGCTGGGAGGAGCTACCCGAGCGCAGTAGGCAGACCCGGCGAGCCGAGGGCCTGGCCATGGTGCATGAACTCGCCGATCTGCGCCGTCACCAGCCGTGGAATGCGGTGAACATCACGATCCCGGTGATCACCGCGTTCGGCAGCAAGGGTGCCCAGCACCACCGCGACGGCATGAAGTATGCGGCGAAACTGCTCGACTGTCCGGTCGTCGAACTGGCCGATTGCCGGCACGATGCGCCGTTGAGCCACCCCGACCTGTTCAGATCCGCCGTGATCGATCCACTGCTGGTGATGATCGGCCCGCCCTGGACGACACCAGCGGAGCTTTCCTGAGCGGTGCCGCTACGGCACAGACACGTTGATGTCGGAGCCCATGAACGAGCAGGTGACGTCGCTGCGGTCACCCAGCACGCCGCGAGCCTTCACCTTATCGGCACAGTCCTGGAGTGACGACCGTTGGGTCCACACACCCAGCGCCAGTCCGCCGATGATCAGGATGGTCACGAGCTTCGCCGTGACGTTCTTCACCACGACGGCCATCACCAGCATGAGGGCAACCAGAGCAACGGCGACGGCTATCCCGATGTTCTTCGCCGTGTCAACGGTCAGTGCGGTCATGTTCGAACCATAGGCCCTAGGGTGATCCCGTGAGTGAGCACTCAATTTCGATGCATCCGTCCGGTCCGCCGCGCACAGTGCTGCCGGCCGAGGCAGCGTCGATCGACGAGGCCTTGCGTCAGGCGCTCGAGACACCACTTGACGACCGTCGGGCACGCGTCGCCAGCGTCGTTGCTGCCAACCCCCGTTCGCTGAACGCTTGGGCTGCGCTCGGCAGTCTTGGGCGCGACGAGATCGAGCGGTATGCGGCGTTCCGGGTCGGCTACCACCGTGGTCTCGACGCGCTGCGCGCCAACGGATGGCGGGGATCCGGGTACGTGCGTTGGGTCGACGGCACGAATCGTGGCTTCCTGCGGTGTTTGCGTGGCCTGCAACAGACGTCCGCGGCCATCGGCGAGACCGACGAGGCAGACAGGATCGCCGTGTTCATGCAGCAGCTCGATCCCAGCGGCATCCCTGCCCAGGGGTGAGCAAGGCGATGGCCGCCCCGATGGGCGCGGTGTTGTGCGGAGGCGCCAGCCGACGCATGGGTGCTGACAAGGCACTGGTCGCGTTCGGCGGTGTCGCGATGGCTCGCCGTGTGGCCGACGCATTGGCGGCAGCGGGCTGCGCGCCGGTGGTAGCGGTCGGCGGCGACCAGGTGGAGCTGTCCCGCCTGGGGCTGAAATGCGTTGATGACGAGTTTCCTGGCGAGGGTCCCCTAGGCGGGCTTCTCACCGCTCTGCAGGCAGGAGCACCTGCCGTCGTGGTTGCATGCGATCTACCGACGTTGCAGGCAGTGACCGTGTCGGCGTTGCTGACCGCCCTCGGTGACCACGACGCCTCAATCGCATTCACCGACCGAGCCGAACCGCTGTGTGCCGCCTGGTCTGGGCGCGCCGCACCGAAGTTGCGAGCACTGTTCGTATCTGGCGAGCGGGCGATGCACCGGGCGATCGAGGGCCTCGACATCGCCTGGGTGTCGGTCGACGCAGCGGGCCTTCGCAACATCAACACGCCCGATGACCTGGGGACCCTCTAACCTGCAGGACTGTGGCTGTCTCCGAAGTGAACGTCGACGAACTCGAATCGGCACTGGTTTCCGGTGCGCGATTGATCGATGTGCGCGAACCCGCCGAGTACGAGACGGCGCACGTCCCCGGCGCGGTACTGATTCCACTAGGCACGGTGCCGGACGCGCTCGACCAATTTGCCACCGACGCGACCAACTATCTGATTTGCAGGACTGGCGCCCGTAGCTACCGGGCATGCGAGTTCCTGGCAGATCAGGGACTCGATGTCGCCAACGTCGAGGGAGGCACCACGGCGTGGGTCATCAGCGGGCGCAGCACCGTGGCCGGAGACCAGCCTGCGTGACGTATTGCTGGATCGATACACAGCCTGAGTTCGAAGCGCTCATCGACCGTTTGTGCGCCGAACCGCGCTACGCACTCGACACCGAGTTCCATCGGGAACGTACGTACTTTCCCAAACTCGCCCTCATGCAGTTCGCCGCAAACGGTGAGACCGCCTTGGTCGACCCGTTGGCGGTCGACCTGGCGGCGCTGCGTCGCCTGTTCGCCAGCGACACGGTCGCCGTGTTGCATGCCGCCCAGCAGGACCTCGACGTGTTGACACACGCTTGCGGCGCCGTACCGGCCCGGATGTACGACACCCAACTAGCCTCGGGCTTCCTGGGGTACAGCACGCCGTCGCTGGTCTCGTTGCTGATGGCCGAATTGAAGGTGCTCGCGGCCAAGGGTGATCGCCTGACCGACTGGTTGCGTCGCCCGCTGACCACCGATCAGATGGAATACGCAGCGGCCGACGTCGACCATCTGCTGGCATTGCAGGACCAACTCGATGCCCAGCTCACTCTGCTCGGCCGTGACGAGTGGGTTGCCGAGGCGTGCGAGGAACTGCGCCGGCGGCCGGCTTCCGGCACGGATCCCAGTCAGGCCTGGCTACGGATCAAGGACGTGCGCATGCTCAAGCCCCGTGCACGCGGGGTCGCCAGGGCGATTTGCGAGTGGCGCGAGCGCCGAGCGATGTCGGTCGATGTGCCGGTTCGCCAGATCCTGCCCGACCTGGCGGTGCTGGGCATCTCCCAACGACAGCCGAAGACCACCCACGACCTCATTCAGGCTCGAGGCGTCGAAGAGCGTCACAGCAAGGGAAACCTTGGTCGCGAGATCCTCGACGTCGTGGCCCTCGGGCAGCGCAGCGGTGTCGATCTTCCCGCGCCCGACGGCGAGGACCTGGACCGCCAGTTGCGGCCGGCCGTTGCGCTCGTGTCGGCTTGGATGGCCGATCTGGCCCGCAAGCAGCGGATCGACACCACGCTGCTGGCAACTCGCGCCGATCTGGTGGCGTTGCTGCGTGGCGACAGCGACGCCCGGCTGCTGCAAGGTTGGCGCGCCCAGTTGGTCGGCGACGGGATTCAGCGTCTGGTGCAGGGCAAGGCCGGACTGACGTTCGACGGGCAAGGCGGCCTGCGCCTGATCGATGTGGCGGGCGCCGGGTAGCTAGGTCCGGGCGATGCGCCGCAGCTTGACCCACAGAGCGTCGAACACAGCGCTGATGTCGGCCGACCGGGCCCCGAAGGAATGAATCGAACGGCGTTCCCCGATCGCCTGGTTGACGATCACACGTTGTGGCACGGACGGCTGCCAGATCGCCTTGCGCCCGACGATGCGGGCCAGTTCGTCGTAGCGTCTGCCGGCTTCGTTGCTGATAGCTGGGACTTTGTTGACGATCACCCCGGCCAATTCGAGGTCGGGGTTGTGGGTGTTCCAGACGTCGTCGATCACGTCGGCGACGCCGCCGATCCCGCGTAACCCGAGGGCCGCCGGCTCCACGACGATCAGCGCCAGGTCGGCAGCGATCAATCCGCTCGTCGTCAGGTTCCCCAGCGACGGAGGGCAGTCGATCAGCACCGCGTCGTAGTCGCCCGCGACCTGGTGGAGCGCTCGGCGCAGCCGCTTTGGCTTGCCGGCTTCGTGGTCCTGCAGGCTCGGCGCAGACGGCACCAGGTCGACTTCCAGGCCCCAGTGCGACATCACGATGCCGATCTGCTTGCGATCTGGTCCCAACAGATCAGCGGTTGACGGCTGATCGTCGGCCGCATCATGGCCTAAGACCCAGGTGCTGGATCCCTGTGGGTCGAGGTCTACGACCAGCACCCGGTCGCCGGCCGCAGCCGCCGCCGAGGCCAGGCCCAAGGTGACGGTGGTCTTTCCAACCCCTCCCTTTTGGTTCAACAGCGCTGTAATTCGACCCATCGTGGTCATCGTGCCACACCGGGCAGGACGGGTGACACCCGCTACCTGGGAGGATGCCGCATGTTGGGTCTCCGACCCGGTAGAGTGGCAACCAATGTCAACTCTCTAGGTTCGGGAGCCCTACCGTGAAGAAGGGTCGTCATCGCCGCTTCGAAGAAGCGCGAAAGCTTAAACAAGCTGGTCCCAGCGCATTCGATCTGGGATTCGGAAGTAACGATCAACGTCAACCGACTCAAGACGACGAGTACGCCGCGCTTGCGGAGAAGTACGGCGTCACGTTCGATGACGATGAGGAAGACGAGTCCGACGACTGAACCTCAGGCAGCTGGCATTGTCCGCCTCAACACCCCCCTGATAGGTCATGTCTACTTCTCTTCGTAACGTTGCTCTGGTCGCCCATGTCGATCACGGCAAAACCACACTCGTCGATGCGCTGCTGCGCGCCACCGGTACGTTCGCGGCCCACCAGGCGGTGGTCGATCGTGTCATGGACTCCAACGACCAGGAGCGAGAGCGCGGCATCACCATCTTGGCCAAGGCGGCATCGATCACCTGGAAAGGCGTGAAGATCAACCTGGTCGACACGCCGGGCCACGCCGACTTCGGCGGTGAGGTCGAGCGAGCCCTCACGATGGTCGACGGCGTGTTGTTGCTCGTCGACGCTGCCGAGGGGCCGCTGCCGCAGACCCGCTACGTCCTGCAGAAGGCGTTGGCGCTTGATCTGCCGGCGATTGTCATCATCAACAAGGTCGATCGCGGCGACGCCCGTGCCGACGAGGTGCTCGACGAGATCTACCAGCTGTTCATCGACCTCGACGCCGGCGACCACCACATCGACTTCGAGATCATCTCGGCCGTTGCCCGGGAGGGCAAGGCCATCCGCGGCGTCGGCATGCCCGGCGACGACGACGATCTGGCGCCCCTGCTCGACACCATCATCGAGGCGATACCTGCACCAGCAGGCGATCCCACTGCGCCGCTGCAGGCAATGGTCACCACACTCGACGCCAGTGACTACCTCGGCCGTCTGGCTATCGGCCGCGTCGTCAACGGCGTCATGCGCCGCGGCGAGACCGTGGCCCTGCTGGAAGCAGAGTTCGCCGAGGGACAGCCGCCGCTGAAGCGTCGACTCACGCAGTTGATGGCCTTCGAAGGGGTCAGCCGCAACGAGGTCGACGAGTTGTCGGCGGGCGACCTGTTCGTTGTGGCCGGGTTCCCCGAGGTCGAGATCGGCGACACGATCGCCGCGTCCGATACGCCGATCGCGTTGACCCGCCTGACGGTCGACGAGCCCGTGCTGCGCATGACGTTCGGGGTCAACACGTCTCCGTTCGCGGGTCGCGATGGCAAGTACGTCACCAGCCGCCACCTCGTCGATCGGTTGAACAAGGAGTTGCTCGGCAACGTCTCGATCAAGCTGTTCGAGACCGGCTCGCCCGACATCATCGAGGTTGCCGGGCGCGGCGAACTGCAGCTGGCAGTCTTGATCGAATCGATGCGTCGCGAGGGTTACGAGCTACAGGTCAGTCGCCCCGAGGTCATCACCAAAGAGGTCAACGGCAAGAAGTTCGAGCCACAGGAGCGTGGAGTGTGCGACGTGCCCGACGAACACGTCGGCACGGTCACGCAGGAACTGGCGCCACGCAAGGGTCGCATCACCGACCTGCGCACCGGCGACGCCGGCCGCACGATCGTCACGTTCGAGTGCCCGAGCCGCGGCCTGATCGGCTTCCGTTCACTACTGATGACGACAACGCGTGGCACGGCATTGCTGCACCAGCATCACATGGGGTGGATGCCCTGGGCCGGAGACATGCCCGACTCGCGTGGCGGTGCGATGGTCAGCGATCGTGTCGGCCAGACCACGGGCTACGCCCTCGACAAGCTGCAGCTCAGCGGCCAATTTTTCGTCGCTCCAGGCGAGCAGGTGTACGAGGGCATGGTGGTCGGCGAGTGTGCCCGTGACGACGAGATGGTCGTCAACGCGGTTCGCCCGAAAGAGAAGAACAACATCCGTACGCACAGCCACGACGACGCCGTCAAACTGCCGACACCGAAGATTCACACCCTCGAGACAGCTATCGAGTGGATCGTCGAAGATGAGCTCGTCGAAGTGACCCCGAAGGCGATCCGCATCCGCAAGCGCCACCTTGCGTTGGAAGAGCGCAGAAAAGCCAACAAAAAGGTCAGCGCCTAGCTCGATTGCCGGGTGCGGTCACCGAGGTGGGCCGTATGCGCCCATTGCCGTGCCCACAGCGTCAGCATCTTGATCGCTGGCGGCGCAACGGTCCGTATCGGACCATCCCGCCGCCGGCGCCGGGCGGCTCTCGCTGCGTCAGCTGCGACGGATGGCTGGGTGGGGGAGCGGGGTCCACTTCGGGCGTTCGAGCAGGGCGACCATCCGGTCGTATGGCTTCTGGCCGACCATCTCGATGATCTCGTCGCGCAGGTACTGATAGGCGGGTATGCGGCCGACGAAGGCGTCGTCGCTCTCGGTGCACCACCAGTGGAAGTCGGCGCCACCGTCGCCCCAGTCCCGCCGCTTCCATTCCCGCAAGGTCGATGTGAGGTACCCGTTGTCGTCGGTGTGGTGCTCGAGCCGCAGCGGTAGCTGCCAGCACACATCGGGCTTCCAGTCGATGTACCGCTCGCCGGCCTCGACCGCGGCGATGTGCAACGCGCAACCTGCGCCACCGGGGAAGTCGGGCTCGTTGTGGAAGATGCACGCATCCCTGACGACTCGCGTCTTGGTGGCTCCATCTTCGGTTTCGAGCACACCTTTGTTGTGGCCCTTCTTGTAGTTCTGCCAGTGCCGAGGCTCCAGCCGGGTGACTGCGTCGACCACGGTCTGCACATCGTCGTCGTCGATGAAGTGAGCGCCATGACTGCAGCACCCCTGTGCCAACTCGGTCGCGTCCTCGTCGAGCACCCCCTTGCAGCCGGCACCGTAGATACAACTCCAGTTGGACCGCAGGAACGTTGCGTCGAACACCCAAGTACGTCGCTCGCGGTCGTCTTCGAAGCTGATCCACTCGTGCAAGTCGATCGGGGCGTCGGCAGTGTCGGAATGCTTGGGCACGCGCCGAAACTACCTCGGTAGGCTGGCAACTCCATGGCTACACCACCACAGACCGCCGACCAGCTGCGCGACGCCTTCATCGATTTCTTCGCAGAGCGCGCTCACGCCGTGGTGCCGTCAGCCAGTTTGATTCCGCACGATCCGACCGTTCTCTTCACGGTTGCGGGCATGGTGCCGTTCAAGCCGTTCTTCGTCGGCGACGAGGCGCCTCCCTACAAGCGAGCCGTCAGCAGCCAGAAGTGTGCCCGCGCTGGTGGCAAGCACAACGACCTCGACGATGTCGGGCGCACCAAGCGTCACCTGGTCTTCTTCGAGATGCTCGGCAACTTCAGCTTCGGGGACTACTTCAAGAGCGAGATCATCCCGTGGAGTTGGGAGATGACCACCGAGACGTTCGGCATCGATGGCGACCGCCTCTGGATCACGGTGCACGACAGCGACGACGAAGCCGAGGCGATCTGGCACGAGCAGGTCGGCGTCCCGATGCAGCGCATCCAGCGCCTCGGCGACAAGGACAACTTCTGGCAGATGGGCGACACCGGGCCGTGCGGGCCGTGTAGCGAGATCCACATCGATCGGGGTCCGTCGTTCGGTCCCGACGGTGGTCCGCTCGGCGATCCGCAGGGCGACCGTTTCATGGAGTTCTGGAACCTGGTGTTCATGCAGTACAACCAGGCGCCCGATGGCAGCCGCAGCTTGCTGCCCAAGCCATCGATCGACACCGGTCTAGGCCTCGAGCGCATGCTGTGCCTGCTGCAAGGGGTCGACGCGGTGTGGGAGACCGATCTGATGCTGCCGCTGATCGATCAGGCGTGCAGCCTGACGGGCAAGACCTACGCGGCCGGCGATTACAACGATCGCGACACATTCGCGATGCGCGTGCTTGCCGAGCACGCTCGAAGCAGCACCATGCTGGTCAGCGACGGCGTGTTCCCGTCGAACGAAGGTCGTGGCTATGTGCTGCGACGCATCATCCGCCGTGCGGTGCGCTACGCGTACCTGCTCGGTACCGAGAAGCTCGTCATGCCATCGCTGGTCGAGACCGCGGTCGACATCATGGGCAACGCCTATCCCGACGTGTCCAAGAACCGCGACTTCATCGTCGGCGTGCTTACCCGCGAGGAAGAACGCTTCCGTCAGACGTTGAAGAACGGCTTGTCGATCCTCGAGGACGAGCTCAGCGGGGATCGCACCGAGCTTCCCGGATCGACGGCGTTCCTGCTGCACGACACCTACGGGTTCCCGCTGGAACTGACCGAAGAGATCGCCGGCGAGCGCAACATCGCCGTCGACACTGCGGGGTTCGATACCGAGATGAAGGCTCAGCGCACCCGAGCCAAGGCGGCGCGCAAGGGCCTCGCAACCGACGACGATCGGCTCGACGTCTACCGCGAGATCGTCGAGCAGTTCGGCATCACCGAGTTCCTCGGCTACACCGACGACTCGTCGGAATCCCGTCTGTTGGCCGTCGTCGACAACGACGACGGCACAGTCGAACTGTTCCTCGATCGCACACCGTTCTACGCCGAGAGCGGGGGCCAGGTCGGCGATACCGGCACCATCACATCGAACGACGGTGTGCGGGCCGAGGTGATCGACACCACCTTCGCACTGCCGGGTCTGCGTCGTCACACGGCGCGGGTGGTCAGCGGCACCCTGCAGACCGGGCTGCCGGTGACCGCGTCGATCGACGTCGATCGTCGCGCCGCGATTCGCCGCAACCACACCGGCACGCACGTGTTGCACTACGCGTTGCGCAAGGTGTTGGGCGAGCACGTGAAGCAGGCGGGGTCGATGGTCGCACCAGACCGCCTTCGTTTCGACTTCAGCCATTACGACGCGGTGACCGACGCCCAGATCGCGGAGATCGAGCAGATCGCCAACAGCGAGACGCTTGCCAACTCACCGGCCCGCGCCTTCGAGACGACCAAGGACGAGGCCACTGCGCTGGGTGCGATCGCCTTCTTCGGCGACAAGTACGGCGAGATCGTCAGGGTGTTGGAGGTCGGCAACTCCATCGAGCTTTGTGGGGGCACCCACGTGCGCGCCGCGGGCGACATCGGCCTGATCAAGATTGTCAGCGAGTCGTCGATCGGCTCCAACCTTCGACGCATCGAAGCCGTCACCGGCGAAAACTCGGTGCGGCTGCTGCAGCGCGACGAGAAGCTGGTCGCCGACGCCGCCCGTCTGGTCGGCTCGACCACTGACGAACTGATTGGTGGCGTGCAGCGCCGTCTCGACGAGATCAAGACCCTGCAGGATGAGATCAAGACCCTGCGCGGGCAGCTCGCTAGCGGCCGGGCCGCCGATCTTGCGGCGGCTGGCGTCGACGGCGTTGTCGTCACGCGGGTCGATGGCGTCAGCCCTGGCGATTTGCGTGATCTGGCGATCGCAGTACGCCAGCAGCCCACTGTGCACACTGTGGTGCTCGGCGGCGTCACCGACACCGGTGGTGTTGCGCTGGTCGCCGCAGTGAGTGCCGAGTCGGGCAAGGTTGCCGGCGACCTCATCAAGGATGCGGCCAAGGCTGTGGGTGGTGGCGGTGGTGGCAAGGGCGACATCGCCACGGCCGGCGGGAAGAACCCCGAAGGCCTCGACGAGGCGCTGCGGATTGCTGCGGAGGCGGCCGGCCAGTGACCCGTCCAGCCATCCGCGCGCTGGGCATCGATCTTGGCTCGAAGCGCATCGGGGTGGCCATTGGTGATCGCACAGGAACCATCGCCTCGCCCCTGCAGGTGCTGCAACGCAGCGGCAGCCTGCGGCGCGATCACGAGGCGATCGCCAAGCTGGTGATCGAAGAGGAAGCCGACGTCGTTGTCGTCGGTCTGCCGCTGAACATGAACGGCTCTTCGGGGCCGGCGGCGAAGGCTGCCATCGATGAGGCCGCAGCGCTGGCTACCGTTGTGGGCGTGCCGGTGGTGACATTCGACGAGCGACGTACGACTGTGACGGCCGATCAGGCGATGATCGAGGCCAACATGCGAGCCCAGGCGCGCCGACGGATAGTCGACAAGATTGCGGCCGCGGTGATGTTGCAGAACTGGCTCGACGCCGGCGGGCCGCCGGAATGAGTAGACCCGTATGAGCAAACACGGCCCGCTGCTGGAGGAGCGTGAGTGGCAGCACGATCCCTGGGACGATCCCGACGTGACGGACGCATTGGTGATCGAGCGCTCTCGCCGCGGCCACCGTCCGATCAAGTATCTCGTCTACTTCGCAGGCGTCGTGGTCATCGCCGGTCTCATCGTGGCCGGGTGCGTCGGCCTGTGGTACCTCCGCCAGGTCAACCCGTCGGGTGACGCCGGAGCTGTCGAGGTGTTCACGGTGCTGCCGACCGACTCGGTCGAGACAGTTTCCGATCGCTTGCAGGATCGCGGCCTGATCACCAACGCCCGTGTCTTTCGATACTACGTCGACCACAACGGCGGCCTCACCCTGACGCCGGGCGACTACGAACTTCGCCCGCGCGATCACATCGGCAACCTGGTCCGCGTGCTGCGAACACCACCGTCGCTGACCTACACCAACGTCACCTTCCCCGAGGGATTCACCCTGCAGAAGATGAGTGAGCGGTTGTCGGCCAAGTTGCCCCGGATGGACCCGCAGGGCTTCATGATCGCCGTCACCGATGGTTCCATCCGCGCACCTCTGCAGCCCGAGGGCGCGACCTCGCTGGAAGGCTTGCTGTTCCCCGACACGTACCGCATCTCGGCGGACGAGTCACCCAGTCAGATCGCCAAACGGATGATCGACCTCATGGATCTCGTCGTCCGCCAGGAGGACGTCGCCGCCAAAGCCGAGCGACTTGGCATGTCGCCCTATCAGATGCTGATCATCGCCTCGATGATCGAACGCGAGGCCAAGGTCGACGAGGACCGCCCGAAGATCGCCAGGGTCATCCTGAATCGCTTCCAGATGGGAATGCCGCTGCAGATCGATGCCACGTTGCTGTACGGCCAGCCACCCGGGTCGTCGATCTCCGACGTGATCGGGCTCGACACGCCGTACAACACGTACCTCCACACCGGACTGCCACTGACCCCCATTGCCAACCCCGGCCGTGCTTCGATCCAGGCCGCGGTCAACCCGTCACCCGATCCCTCGCAGGGTGACCCGATCTGTATCGCCCTTCCCGACCCGAAGGACTGCCACTACCTGTACTACGTGGTGGCCGACGAGGATGGCCGCCACGTGTTCGCGGCGACGTTCGAACAGCACGAGATCAACGTGCAGCAAGCTCGCGATCTCGGGTTGCTGGGGTGATCTCGGCCACGACTCGCGTTGCAGCGGTCATCGGCAGCCCGGTTCGCCACAGCCTGTCGCCGGCGCTGCACAATGCCGGGTTCGCGGCCGCGGGCGTCGACTGGGTGTACACAGCCTTCGAGGTCGCGCCGGGGGAGGCAGAGGCAGCGCTCGACGCGATGCGCGTCTTCGGCCTGGGCGGCTTGTCCGTCACCATGCCGCACAAGGAAGCCGTCGCAGAACTGGTCGACGAACTCGATCCCGCGGCGGCCGCGCTGCGCAGTGTCAACACGGTCGTGCCCCTGGGCGACGGACGGCTGAAGGGCTACAGCACCGATGGCGCGGGCTTCGTCGCGTCGCTGACTGCGCAGGGCGTCGAGATCGCCGGCAGAAGCGTCGGGGTGCTCGGCGCCGGCGGCGCAGCGCGCGCAATCATCGATGCAATGGTGCGCGCCGGCGCGGCAAAGATCACCGTCGTCAATCGCTCGGCCGAGCGCGCCAACGCCGCGGCCGACCTTGCCGGCGGGCTCGGCCGCGCCGGTCGCCCCGACGACATCGGTGATTGCGAGATCGTCGTGAATGCCACATCGGTCGGCATGGGCACCGACGATCTGCCGTGCGACATCGGCGTGCTTCATGCAGGGCAGGTCGTCGCCGACATCGTGTATCACCCGCGCCGAACCGCATTGCTTGCGGCCGCCGACAGCGCAGGCGCGCGCACCGTCGAGGGGTTGGGAATGCTGATTCATCAGGCGGTTCTGCAACAAGGTTTGTGGACGGGTGTCAGCGCCGACGCCTCGGTGATGTGGGTCGCCGCAGAGCGGGAGTTGGCATCGCGGGGCCAGTAGCCTTGAACTGATGCTTCGATACCTCACCGCCGGCGAATCGCATGGCCAGGCCCTGGTCGTAATCGTCGAGGGACTGCCCGCCGGGCTGTCGATCACGGTGGAAGAGATCCAGGCGGAGATGGCTCGGCGGCGGCTCGGCTACGGCCGGGGTCCTCGTCAGAAGTTCGAGCAGGACGAACTGACCTTGCTCGGCGGCGTTCGTCATGGTCGCACGCTCGGGTCGCCGGTCGCCATCGAGATCAAGAACAGCGAGTGGCTCCGCAGCGACAAGTGGCACGAAGAGATGTCTCCCGCGCCGGGCGCCACGAAGCAGCCGTTGACCCAGGTGCGGCCGGGCCACGCCGATCTGGTTGGCATGCAGAAGTACGGCTTCACCGATGCCCGCGATGTGCTCGAGCGGGCCAGCGCACGCGAGACGGCAGCACGCGTCGCCGCCGGCGCGGTCGTCAAGAAGCTGCTGTCCGAACTCGGCGTCTCGATCCTGTCGCACGTGATCCAGATGGGCGCTGTCCGCTCGAAGGCGATCGAGCGCCCGACCATGGCTGATCTCGCACGCGTCGACGAGTCGCCGGTGCGCTGCTTCGACTCGGCCGCCGAAGCAGCGATGATCGACGAGGTCAAGGCGGCTGCGAAAGACGGTGACTCGCTGGGCGGTGTCGTCAAGGTGCTCGGCTATGGGCTGCCCATCGGGCTCGGCAGCCACGTGCACTGGGATCGCAAGATCGACGCGGCACTGGCCCAGGCGGTCATGAGTATTCAGGCCGTGAAGGGTGTCGAGATCGGCGATGGCTTCGAAGGTGCCGGGCGTCGTGGCAGCGCAGCACACGATGCCATTGTCTGGGACGACGCGACCGGCGAGTACCGGCGCGAAACCGCCCTGGCGGGTGGCACGGAGGGTGGCATGACCACCGGCGAGTTGCTGGTGGTGCGGGCGGCGATGAAGCCGCTGGCCACCTTGAATCAACCGTCGTTGAAGACGGTCGACGTCGTGACGAAGGAGTCCACGGTCAGCTTCAAGGAACGCACCGACGTCACTGCTGTGCCGGCCATGGGTGTCGTTGCGGAGACGATGGTTGCGTTGGTCGTGGCCGCCGAGGCGCAGCGCAAGTTCGGCGGCGACTCGTTGGCCGAGTTCGTGCGCAACGCCGAGGCGTTCCGCAGTTCGCTCGGTTAGCCACCGTGGGCGTCGCGGCGGATCAACATCTGGTTCTTGTCGGCCTGATGGGCTCTGGCAAGACCACCGTGGCGCGCATTGTCGCCGACCGCTTGGGTCGCCGGGTGATCGACAGCGACGCGGTCATCGAGCATGCCACGGGACGAACGGTTCGCGAGATCTTCGCGACTGATGGCGAGCAGGCATTTCGGTCGTTCGAGACCGCCGCACTGCTCGATGCTCTTGCCAGCCCCGAGCCGGCCGTGATCGCCGCCGCCGGGGGAGTGGTGCTGCGCGACGAGAACCGCGCTGCGCTGAAGGCGGCCAACGCCAAGGTCGTGTGGCTGTGCGCATCGCCAGCGCTGCTCGTCGACCGCGTTATGTCGAGTGGACATCGCCCCCTCCTCGACGACGATCCGGCGGGTACGTTGCTGCGAATGCATGCCGAGCGCGAGAAGTTGTACCGCGACGTGGCCGACGCGATCGTGCTGGTCGACCATCGCAGTCCAAACGACGTTGCCGAGACGGTGCTTCGATGATCACGGTCCGGGTGCCTCTCGGCGAACGCAGCTACGACGTGCTGGTGGGTCACGGGGCGCGCCACGGGTTGGGTGGTTTGATCCCCTCGGCCGCCAAGCGCGCTGCCATCGTCACTCAACACGGGATTCCGCTCGACATCGACCCGGGGGTGCCGAGCGAAGTGTTCGCGATCGGCCATGGCGAGGCCAACAAGTCGCTGGCCACCATCGAGGATCTGTGTCGCGGCTTCGCTCGCTTCGGCCTGACGCGCAACGACGTGGTGATCGGTGTCGGTGGCGGCATGGTCACCGATGTCGCCGGCTTCGCCGCAGCATCGTGGCACCGTGGCGTGCCGGTCGTGCACGTCTCGACCACGCTGGTCGGCATGGTCGACGCCGCAATCGGTGGCAAGACAGGCGTCAACATCGCAGCAATCGACGGCATCGGCGGCAAGAACCTGATCGGTGCCTTCTGGCAGCCCGCTGGCGTGGTGTGCGATCTCGACTCGCTGGCCACGCTGCCACCGCGCGAAGTCCGCTGCGGTCGCGGAGAAATGGCCAAGTACCACTTCCTTACCGGCGACGATCTCCTGGCAATGGACGAGGCCGAGCGCATCGCCCGCTGCGTGCAGATCAAGGCCGACATCGTCTCCAACGACGAGCGCGAGTCCGGTGGTCGGGCGCTGTTGAACTATGGCCACACCTTGGCGCACGCCTTGGAGATCGAGACCGACTACTCGCTGGCCCATGGCGAGGCGGTCGCTGTCGGGCTGGTCTATGCGGCCCACCTCGCTCAGCGATTAGGACGTATCGATGGCGACCGCGTCGAGCAGCACTATGCCGTGGTCGGTGGCAGCTACGAGCTCAGCACCGCGCTTCCCGATGGGGTCGATCGCCAACGGTTGATCGCCCTGATGGGGCGCGACAAGAAAGCACTCGGTACGGGCTTGACGTTCGTTCTCGATGGACCCCGTGGAGTCGAGGTGGTCCCCGACGTGTCGATCGATGCCGCGAACGAAGCCCTCGATGCGATGACGCCCCAGGGTTGAGGTGACTCACCGGTGTCGACACCTCACCTGACCACGAGTCGGATGTTGATGCGCGAGTGGCGCGACAGCGATCGCGTTCCGTACGCGGCGCTGAACGGGGATCCGGATGTGATGCGTCACTTCCCTTCCCTGCTGACCTCGCAGCAGAGCGACGAGATGGTCGACCGAATGAGCGCCACGTGGCGCGACCGTGGTTTCGGACTGTGGGCAGTAGAGCGATGCGACACGCGGGAGTTCATCGGATTCGTGGGATTCGCCGTGCCGACGTGGGAGGCCGCCTGCACCCCGTGCATTGAGATTGGGTGGCGGCTCGCTCGGCAGCATTGGGGCAACGGTTTCGCACCCGAGGCCGCGCTGACGGCGCTGGCATGGGGATTCGAGAACCTAGAACTGCCCGATGACCAGATTGTCAGTTTCGCGACCGACGGCAATGCCAAGTCACGTCGGGTGATGGAGAAGATTGGAATGGTCCGCGATCTCGACGGCGACTTCGACCACCCGCTGTTGCCCGACTGGGTGGATCGACGCCATGTGCTGTATCGAATCAATCGCCGGCAATTCGCCGAGCACGTGGCACGATAGAGCCGTGGCGCTGATCACCCTTCTTCATGGTCCCAACCTCAACCTGTTAGGGCAGCGCGAGCCGCACATCTACGGCACGGCCACACTCGACGACTACGTGGCGTTCACGACCACCGCGGCCCAGGAGTTCGGCCACGAGGTGTCCGCGTTCCAGACCAATCACGAAGGTCAACTGGTCGATGCGATCCACGCTGCGCGCGGCACATCCGCAGCAATCATCATCAACCCCGGTGCGTTCACGCACTACGCGTGGAGCATTCACGACGCGCTCGCTGCGTTCAGCGGCCCGATCGTCGAGGTGCACATCTCCAACCCGAATGCACGCGAACCGTGGCGGCACACCAGCGTCATCGCTCCGGTGTCGACAGGGTCGATCATGGGCTTCGGCATGCAGGGATACCGACTGGCGGTCGAGGCCGTGGCGGCCAAGCTGAGCGCATCGTGATGCCACCGCTGGAGATCGCCGGGCGCGTGGGCCGCGTGCTGGCGCACTTCGATCAGGCCGAGGTGCTGCTGGTCACCGATCTCACCAACATCCGCTGGTTGACGGGTTTCACCGGCTCCAACGGCTGGGCGTTGCTGACTCCGAGCGAGGTGGTGCTGATCACCGACGGCAGGTACGGCGACCAGGCAACAGCGCAGCTGGCGCAAGCCGGCGTCGATGGACGGGTGATCGTCGGCCTATCGGGTGCCGCGATGCTCGATGCGTTGGCCACCGAGGTCGCCGGTTTCGGTTCGGTCGGCTTCGAGGCGGCGCATGTGACGTACGAGCAGTTCCGGCGATTCGAAAGGTTGTTCACGACGACGCTCGTGCCCGTCAGCGGGGTGGTCGAAGCCGAGCGCCGTCGCAAGGACGCCGGCGAGATCGCGCGCATGGCCCAGGCGTGCAGGATCGCCGACCCGGCCCTGGCGGAGGTCGCCCAGAGCCTGGAAGGGCGTACCGAGGCCGAGGTGCGCAACCAGTTGGAGATCCGCATGCGCGAGTTGGGTGCCAGTGGCCCCAGCTACGAGACGATCGTGGCAACCGGTCCGGTCAACGCCGCCCGTCCGCACCATCGGCCGACCGACACGCGAATCGAGGCAGGGCACACCGTCATCATCGATGTCGGCGCGCTGTACGACGGTTACCACAGCGACATGACCCGCACCTACGTCATCGGGGAGCCCACGGCGCAGCAACTTGAGTTGTATGAGGTCGTGCTCGCTGCCCAACGCGCCGGCGTCGAAGCGGTCGAGACCGGCATCAGCACGGCCGAGCTCGACGCCGTGTGTCGCGACGCAATCACCGAGGCCGGCTTCGGCGAGTGGTTCAGCCATGGAACCGGGCACGGCGTCGGTCTGCAGATCCACGAGGACCCCTTCGTCAATCGCAGTGGAGACATGAAATTGCAGGTCGGGGACGTAGTGACGGTGGAGCCGGGGGTCTATCGTGAAGGGTTCGGAGGCATCCGCGTCGAAGACCTCGTGGTCGTGACCGATGACGGGTGCCAAGTACTCACTGCATCGCCGAAGGATTCACCGTGCCCGCCATCACCACCAATGACCTGAAGAACGGAATCACCCTGGAGCTCGACAACGGGCTGTTCCAGGTGGTCGAGTTCCAACATGTCAAGCCAGGCAAAGGTGGCGCTTTCGTTCGCACCAAGTTGCGCAACGTCAAGACCGGCAACGTGTTCGATCGCACGTTCAACGCCGGCGTGCGTGTCGAGCAGGCGCTGCTCGAGAAGAAGGACATGCAGTTCCTGTACCGCGACGGCAACGAGTACGTGTTCATGGACACCGAGAACTACGACCAGCTCCACGTTGCGCCGGTGGCCCTCGGCGATGCCGCCAACTACATGGTCGAGCAGTCGGTGGCGATCATCGCGTTCTACCAGGGCGACATCGTGTCGGTCGAGATCCCCGCGTCGGTCGAGTTGAAGATCACCGAGACCGAGCCAGGCATGCAGGGTGATCGCGTGTCGGGCGCCCGCAAGCCGGCCACGCTCGAGACCGGCCTGGTCCTGCAGGTACCCCTCTTCATCAACCCCGGCGACCGGGTCAAGGTCGACACGCGCAGCGGCGACTACATCACCCGAGTCTGAGCGTGACACGACGCAGGGCTCGCCCCGCCGACGACGAGCGGTCCGACTCGCGTGAACGGGCGATGATGCTGCTGTACGAAGCCGACTCGAAGGGCATCTCGGCGAGCGAGGTGCTGGCCGCGCAGATATCCGAAGCCGACGAACTGACAACGCTGTTGGTCGAGGGTGTCGAACACAACCAGCAACAGCTCGACGACGCGATCACCGAGCACTCCAAGGGGTGGACGTTGGCGCGCATGCCGACGATCGACCGCACCGTGCTTCGAATTGCCGGATTCGAGTTGCTCGGGCGCCCCGACGTTCCGGTCGCCGTCGTTCTGAACGAGGCCGTGGAGATGGCGAAGCGGTTCTCGACCGATGACTCCGGTCGGTTCGTCAACGGAGTGCTTTCGGCGCTGGTGCCGGTTCTGCGTACCAGTGCCTGACACCTGTCTTGTCTCGACACCTATCATCGCGACGTGATCGCCGAAGAAGACGTCGCCGCAACTGCGGAACTCGTCGACGAACCAACGGACGAGATCACGATCAGCAGATTCGAGCGCTGGGTCGAACGAGTCCGAACGATTCATCCGGCGGCATGGCTCACCGGCGCGGGTGCGCTGCTCTTTGCCCTGGTGTTCGGCAAGCTCGGCGTGCAGCACCACCGCAACTTCGGCACGTGGTCATACGACATGGGCATCTACGACCAGGGCTTCTGGCTGGTGTCACGCGGCGGGCAGAGCTTCATGACCGTTCGCGGCATGGAGTTCTGGGGCCACCACCTCAATCTGATCGTGGTTGCGTTCGTGCCGTTCTACTGGCTGGGTGCCGGCCCTTCGTTCCTCTACGTGGCGCAAGCGATCGGGCTTGCCTTTGGGGCCTTTCCGGTCTATCTGATCGCGCGAGACCGCATTGGCAAGCCGTGGATGGGCATGGTGTTCGCCGCGGTCTACCTGATCTACGCCCCGATCCAGTGGATCAGCTGGGCCAACTTCCATCCCGAGGCACTGGTCATCGCGCCGCTGCTGTACGCGTGGTGGTTTGCCACACACCGCCGCTGGCGCGGCATGTTCATCGCCCTGCTGATCGCTCTGTCGATCCGTGAAGATGCCGCCCTGGTGGTGATCATGCTCGGCATCGTGCTGGCAGTCATGTACCGGCCGGGCAAGGGCGAACACCGTGATCGGATGATGGCGCTGGCGACGTTCGGACTCGGCGTTGGGTGGTACGTCCTCGCCACCAGGCTCGTGATCCCACATTTCAACCAGGGCAAGCAGCCGTTCTACATCCAGTACTTCTACAGCAACTACGGCTCCACCATGCCGGAGATCATCAAGACCATGATCCGGCATCCCAATCGGGTGATCGGCGACGCGACGCAAGCCGATCGGTTGCGGTTCTATCGCGACCTGGCCCTTCCCCTGGGTGGTCTGCCGCTGGCCGGTCCACTGGCCCTGCTGATGGTTCTGCCGCAGATGCTGGCCAGTGTGATCGGGCTCAGCCCGTACGCGCGCAGCATCCGTTACCAGTACACGGCGATGATGATCGCGCCGTTGCTGATCGCGGCGATCGAGGGCGGGCGAGCGCTGTGGCGGTTCAAGGTCATGCACGTGCTGCTGCCGATCTGGATGCTCGGTTGCGCATACATGACCAACGTGGCGTGGTCGCCATCGCCGATCGGCGATGCGTACTTCGTGTGGGCCCAACCGTCACCGCGCCACGCGGCAATGAGCGAGGCATTGAAGCTAGTGCCCGACGACGCCTCGGTCACTGCGACTTACCTGCTGTTGCCGCACCTGTCGCATCGCGAGCAGATCTACGACTGGCCCAACCCTTGGGTGCCGTCGTACTGGGGCAACGACGACGGCTACCGGCTACCGGATCCGGCTTCCATCGACTACATCGTGATCGACCGCACCCAGGTCGGTGAGGGCCAGAAGGCATTGGTCGAGGGATTCACAGCTCCCGACGGCCCCTACGAAGTGCTGTTCGACACCGACGACGTCTTGGTCGCCAAACGCAAAGACGCCGACTAACGGCGACGGGCGATTGCCAGCAGGTTCTTGCCGAAGGGTGGGTTCGGCACGAGTCGCTGCGCCACTTTGCTGACGGGTACGACCACTCGGTCGAACACGCCCGACGACATCGGGCTGAGTGATTGGCGGTTGAGCACTCGATACATCAGCCAATAGGGAACGACGCCGGCGACCTCGAGGTAGTGGAGATCGACGATCTCGAAGCCGGCGTCGGCGATCACTTTGCGCAGCCCGGCCTTGTCGTAGCGCCGATGGTGCCCGGACTTGTAGTCGAGGCTGCCGTAGAGCCGTGACATTGCCGGTACGAACACGCCGAGCGAGCCTCCTGGAGAAACGAGAGCGAACGCAGTTCGCATCTCGGCAGCATCGTCGAGGATGTGCTCGAGCACGTTGATGTACACGATCGAGTCGAACTGCTGGGGCCTAGTGGTCGCCAGTTCCTGCGACGTCAGCTGCAGCGCGGTCACGTTTCGGCGCCGCTTTACCGACGACTTCAACTCGTCGAACAAGTTCTCGGCGGGCTCGATCGCGGTGATCTCGCTGGCAGGCTTGCGCTCGGCCAACTTGCCGGCGATCGTGCCGATGCCTGCGCCGACCTCGAGGATGCGGTGACCGAGGTGAGGCGTCAGTTCGTCGGCGATCCATCCGAAGAACCTGTTGGCTTGAGCAAGGTTCTCCAACTCTTCAGCGGCGCCGAATTGCGAGTTCGACGACGGTTGCTGGGCCTGCATGCGCGGCGAGCGAGCAGCCCACGTGGCCTGGTCGCGTCGACTCTCGCCGCGTACCTCGGCGACGAGGACCCGGGTGGTGTGCAGGCTGCGCCAGAACTCGGCGATGTCGGAGAACGAAAGCGAGCGCACACCGGCGTACCGCGGCCGGAAGGTGATGGGGCACTCGGTCACCGAGAAGCCCGCGGCCTGTGCCACAGCCACCGACGTGGTGAAGTAGCCGTAACCGTCGGCGGGGATCTGGCGATCGATCCACAGCTGGGCGACATCGGGGCGGATGATGCGGAACGAGGTGGTCGCGTC
>JANOCR010000173.1:0-13526 GCA_031412355.1 Ilumatobacteraceae bacterium
CCCGCATGGGCAAGGGACCCGTGCCCGCTCGAATCAGGGTCGCCGCCCGACGCTTCCGGTTCGACAGCGTCTGGCGCATCCTGCTCGCTCACAGACGAGCAACCTAACTTGCGGATGATTGCTTCGCACGCACCATCGCCATGACGAGAAGCATTGAGGCTCGAACTGCTCAGCCGGTGGTTGCCCTCTCTCTGGCACGGTTCGCCGGCGAGGTGAGCCTGAGTACTGTGGCGCGATCGTCACCGAGTCAGACGAACAGAACGGGTACTCAACCGCGGCGTTGCGACGATGGCGCGCACGCACCGACGGACCTCTGCTCGTGATCGCCATCGGCAGCTTGCCGATGCTGCTGCTCGAATTCGACCGTCCCACATTGCTGCGCTCCGATCGATTACTCCTCGATGCCGTGAATGTCATCGTCCTGGTCGCGTTTGCAATTGACTATGTCGTCGAGCTGGCGCTGGCTCGTCACCGGTCGCTGTACATCCGCAAGGAGTGGACCAGTCTCGTGATCGTGGTTTCTCAGGCGATGGCGCTGCTACCGGGCCTCGCTGGTTTCGGGATTCTTCGAGTGCTGCGCGGGGCCCGAGCGGTGCGCGCATTCGCTGTCATCATTCGCCTGGTCGCCATCGGTGGGGCCGCTGCGAGAGAGGGACGTCGTCTCTTGGTCAAGCGGGCCGCCAGATTCGCTCTGTCGATGGCTGCGTTGACGTGGTTGACCTCTGCGACGGCGTTCATGCTTGCCGAGAACACCGACGCGAACGGCCACGCGCATTCGTTCGGGGATGCGTTGTGGTGGTCGATTTCGACAATCACTACCGTCGGCTATGGCGACGTCTTTCCCGTGACAGCCGTCGGTCGTGTGATAGCCGGAGCGACCATGCTCGTCGGCATCTCGACGTTTGCCGTTGTGACTGCGAAAGTGGCCGAGTTCCTCGTTCGCGTCGACCGGGAGTCGCCGGATATCGATTGACATCCTGACCCTCGTCTACGGTCGAGAGAGGTTAAACGTACAAAAGGCCCCGCCTGCCTAAGGGACGAAAGGCACACGGGGCTCTTTGTATTGGCGGGACCGTACCCACTCGCACCTAACTGCAAACCACCTGAGTTCTCTACCTATTAGGAGAGAGATCACTCACAGCCGACACCGTCGCCATCACGGTCGAACTTCGATTGCCATCCTGGGTCCCCGGCTCGGATCGGGGCGGCGCCGGCGGTGCGCACCTCCGTGCAGTTCTGGTAGTGCACCGCGGCAGGCGTGACCGGAACATCTGCGAAAGGAATGATTGCGACGGGAATGTCTGCGACGGGCACGGCCGCGACGGAAACGTCTGTGATCGGAACGACCACGCACGCGTTCGTCGATGGGGTGAGGTCATCGGCTGCCACGTACGCATCTTGTCGAAGATGGGATCCGTAACCGTCGCGTCCGTCGTACCTGGCGATGGCGTGTCCGCTCTGGATCATCATCAGATTTGTGTCGATGCCATTCGCTTCGACATATCGCAGTAACCGGCCGTACTTGTCGACATCATCGCGAGCGCCGGGTACGAGCGTGATGGTCTGACCGACGACGAGTTGGGCGAGCACCGCTGAGGCTTCCTCAGATCCGCACTGCCCGCGCTCGGGAGCGTCGATGCCGATGAGACGAACCGTGCTGCCATCGGACACCGAGATCGTGTCACCGTCGACGACTTCGGCGGTCAGGAGAACGATCGCGTCGGTTACGGGCACGACAACCGCCGGAGCAGCTTGAACAACAGTCGTCGCTGGCACGGTGGCCTCGGCGAGCGTTGTCGAAGGGACGCTGGTCGTAGTTGCCGACACGGTCGTGTCGGGTGGGCTCTCTACCGCTGGAACAATTTCCACCTCGGGCTCGGGACCAGCTGCGATCGCGCCGACGATGCCCACGCCGAGAAGCACTGACAGTGCGATGGCGAACCAAATGCCGAGCTGACCAAGCAGTGGCAATGAACGGAAGTGCCGCCATTTCGAGCGGTCGTCGCTTTGCGATGGAACGGGCAGGGCGATCGGGCCGCTCGGTGGCGGCAGGTTTGACGTTGGTGGTGTCTGCACGACAGTCGGTCCACTTTCCGTAGGTCCCCTGCGAGGTCTCGGCACCGGCTGTGTCTGAACATACGGAGACGACGCGTCCGCAATCCGGCGTCACCCAGTCCCATCATCGGCACAGTTGCGTCGAACTTGAGCGAATCTCGAAGGTTGAATCGTCGTGCAACGGCTCACCCGATCGGGCAGGGCATTGGTACCCCCGGCCGACGTCCGCGGCGCGACAGTTCTGCATGGCTATCGATGATCCGACGGCGCTGCCGGAGAATGCCCAACAAACAGCGGAGTACATGCGCGAGGCGGACCTTGCGTTCGACCGCGAGCAGCACGAGCTGGCGCTGTCGCTCTACTGGTCGGCGTCGTCAGCGGGGTTGTTCGTCAACAACAACGACCGCAACCATGCGTATCTCCGCGTCGGGGTGCTGCTCATCGGGCAAGGCAGCGATGACGAGGCCTACCGCTGGCTGGAGGCCGCCGGACCGGCCGGCGCAGACCTGCTGAAGATGCTGGACGCGAAGTCCACCGACACGGCGGTCGATCCCGATGTCATCCCCGACACGCCCGAGGTGATCACTCGCTACATGAACGCGATCGCCGCCGCGAACACCAGCAACGATCACGCGACGTTCGATCAGCTCGTGGCCCGCGTCATGGAGAGCGGTGCGGTCGTGCCCGGCCAACGGTCCCAGGTGAGCCTGCTGATGGCTCAAAGCCTGCTTGACCGCGGCCTGGCCAAGCAGGCCGAGGAGTGGGCGCAGGCCGCACTGGCGGAGAGCTCGGGCGCGAATGCCGATGCGGCACGCAAACTGATCGAGAAGGCCAACGACAGCCAGGGGGTGGAGGGCATGATCGACGGGCGCCCGATCACTCACGGATTCGAGCTCACCTCTGCCATGGAGTCGTTCGAAGGCGGATTGGGAGACAAGGGCAAGGCCATGTTCATCAAGGTCGTTGACGACACGAGCGGGCTCAACGACGACGAGGCCAAGGGGCGGGCGCGGTACTACCTGGGGATGATCGCCTATCACGACCACGACTTCGACGTGGCACGCGAGCACTTCGAGTTCGCCGCGGACTACGCAGCGGCGCCCGAGATCGGGTACGCCGCCGAGGCCCTCAAGTGGAGG
Organism: Ilumatobacteraceae bacterium; assembly: GCA_031412355.1. Taxonomy (GTDB): domain Bacteria; phylum Actinomycetota; class Acidimicrobiia; order Acidimicrobiales; family Ilumatobacteraceae; genus JAENVT01. Next base: position 3,195 of record JANOCR010000173.1, read on the forward strand.
TATCAGGAAGAGGGCTAGGCCCCCATGTCAGGTCTGTCGGCTCGGATGGTGGATCGCCTGGCCGTGGGGTGGGCATCGGCTCGTCCGGCAGGTCGGGTAGTGGACGCGTCGGCGGCGGATCCGGATTTCGAAGGTCAATCAACATGTTCATCCTTTCGATGCCTTGCGGAGAGAGGGGGCGACGTGGGACTGCCAGCAGTCGAGGAGTCGCCGACGGTCTGGGTCGGCGACGAGGTGCACCTTCGTTTGTTGTCCTTCAGGACGGGGTACAGGGAGTCAGGCCCAACGACCAGGTGCGCACGGCCAAACCAATTGACAATTGGATGGAGTACTCGACTCCTTATGCCGATATCAGATGGGGAGCACAGGTTTGCGGAGGCCACCAATGTACGGATTGATCAATCAGGGTCTGCACGATCTGGCCGTCCAAATCGGGGGCGACGAGCTGTGGCGCGAGATCAAAGCGAGTGCCGGCCTCGGCCTCGAAGCCTTCGTCGGAATGGATACGTATTCCGACGACGTCACCTACCGCCTGGTCGAGGCCGCCAGTACGGCTATGGGAATTTCGCCGGCGGAGGTCCTGCATGCGTTTGGGAAGCACTGGATCTTGTACACCGCACGCCGCGGATACGGTGCGATCTTCGACACGATGGGCCGCAGCCTTCCTGAATTTCTTGCCAACCTCGACACGATGCACGCCAGGCTGAGCCTCAGCATGCCTGAAATGAGGCCACCCTCGTTCTTGTGCGAGCAGCTAGGCGACGATCGGATCCGCCTCGAGTACTGGTCGGAGCGCGCCGGCCTTGCTCCCATGGTGGTCGGTCTCCTTGATGGACTTGGCGAAATGTACGGCCTCACCGTCACTGTCGAACAAACTGTTGATCGGGCAAACGGTGCAGATCATGATGAATTCGTCATCGACTACGTCGCAACGACGACGACAAATGCCGATGGTCGGTATGCCGCGGTCGCCTCCGATGCATGAGCAGCCGGTCGCCCTCAGTCCCTCGCTCGTCGATGCCGCCTTTCCATTCCACCTGGTACTCGACAGGGATCTGCGCATCATTCAGACCGGGACATCAATTCAACGGGTGCACCACGAGGTCATGTTGGGCAGCCGCTTCATCGAGTTGTTCCAAGTCGTCACACCTAAGATCGCAACCAGCTTTGATGCGTTTGCCAGGCGGCCACGCTCGCTGTTCCTACTCCAGTCGCTGACGACGCCAGAGCTACTACTTCGCGGCCAGGTGCTGCATGACCCGGTGGCGGACTGCCTGTTCTTCGTCGGTTCTCCATGGGTCACACAGACGTCGGCCTTCACTTCGTTGGGCCTCACTCTCACCGACTTCGCCGCCTCCGACGCCGTCGTCGACTATGTGCTGCTCCTGGAGAGGCAGGCATCATCGTTGATCGAGGCAAAGGAGTTGGCTGAGCGGCTGCATCAGACCGCCCAGCAGCTCACTTACCAGGCGTTCCACGACGCGCTCACCGGCTTGCCCAACCGGGCCATGCTCCTCGAGCACCTGCAAAACAGCCGGGAGCCGGCAGTCGGCAGGCCCCGTCACCTGGCGTTGCTCATCCTCGACCTCGATGGTTTCAAAGCTGTCAACGACAGTTACGGCCACTCCGCCGGTGACGCCGTCCTCGGGATCATCGCGGCGCGCCTGCGCAGCGTGCTGCGTGAAGGCGACATGGTTGCGCGCTTCGGCGGCGACGAGTTCGCGCTGGTGATCGAGCCAAGTGGAACTCGATCCGATTTCGACAAAGGACCGGCCACTGAGGTCGCCGATCGTGTGCTCGAGGTGCTCGCCGAACCCATCCCGTTACCGTCGTGCCCGGCGATCACCGTGCCTCTCTCGGCGAGCATCGGAATTGCGTACGCGCGCGGGAAAGAGACCGCCGAAGACCTTCTCCGCAACGCAGACCTGGCGATGTACTCTGCCAAGGCTCACGGCAAGTCTCGCCACGAGTGCTATGCGCCGGCCATGCACGCCCGGTCTGTCAGTAGGTTGGACCTTGCCAGCGAGCTGCGTCAAGCACTGGATCGAAACGAGTTCCGATTGTTCTTCCAACCACTGCTTCGACTGCACTCCGGTCGATTCGCAGGCGGCGAGGCGCTGCTGCGTTGGCAGCATCCGACGCGTGGGCTGTTGCTGCCCGAGGCGTTTCTCGACATGGCAGAAGAGACCGGACTGATCGTATCGATCGGCGCATGGGTGCTCGACGAAGCATGTCGGGAGCTGCGGCGTTGGCAAGACGCTCACACCGGGCCACTGCCGTTGGGAGTCGCGGTGAACCTGTCGGGGCGCCAGCTGGGGCCAGATCTTGTCGCGCTGGTCGCAGAAGCTCTGTCGCGCCACGGACTCGCCCCCGACAGCCTGACACTGGAGATCACCGAGGGTTTGATCACCGGCGAAGGTTCGGCTGTGCACCAGACGTTGCGCGCGCTCAAGAGCCTGGGCGTTTGGCTCTCCATCGACGACTTCGGAACGGGTCACTCGTCATTGGGCCGACTTCGCGACTATGACTTCGACGAGTTGAAGATCGATCGAAGTTTCGTCGGTGACCTCGACGGCGGCGACCCCACACTGGTCGTCACCCAGATCGCGTTGGCCCACGGGCTCGGACTGGGAGTAGTCGCGGAAGGAGTCGAGACGGAGGCTCAGCTCGACTACCTGAGAAGCGCAGGTTGCGGGCAGGTGCAGGGGTATCTCATCGCCCGCCCGCTCCCGGCGATCGAGATCCGCGCCCTGCTCGCCGGCCCCGCTCAGTGGGCCGGACACATCGGCGTCGGCACGCGAAAACCTCAGCTGGTAGGGCGCGCGTCGCCGGCGACGGCAAGGGTGACACGGTTGCCGCGAGTCTTCCCAGGGAGTGTGGGGCAACAGGCATAGACGGATCAGTACGTCACGCCCGGGAGGTATCCGCCGCGCGTGAATCGGGTGCCGACGGTGCCGACACACACGCCATACCTGCCGCTCATCGCCTCGATGGTGTCGTCCCCGGTGCCGAGCGAGAGCGCCACGTGGTTGTACTGGCTGCCGTTGTGACCTGCGGAACGGAATAGGAGCGCGCCGCGGATCCCTGCCGCCTGCGACACGCTGAGCTCCAAGCCCGCTGCTGCGACGGCGTCGATCTGGTGGACCGAGTAAGCCGGGAATGTGATACCGAACTGGGCCAACGTCCACGAGATCAGTTCGGCGCAGTCGAACTCGTCCTCGTCGGGGTTGGTCTCGTCGGCGTTGGTGCCGAGCACGTACCGATCGTTCACCTGATGCAGCGCCACATCGACCACCGCGTCGGCCGTGGCGCCGCCCGTCAGATCAATGGCACCGGGGTCGTCGGTGGTCGACGAGAACAGTGCGCCCCAAGTGTCGGTGTCTACCGACCCGGTGATCGGCAGGCTCCAGGCGGCCTGGAACGCTTGCACCGCCTCGGTGGTGCGCCGCCCGTAGTCGCCGTCCGGGCCCCCGACCGAGTAGCCCAACTCCTCCAAGCGCGTCTGCACCTGGGTGACGTACTCGTTGTTGTCGCCGTTCTGAACGATCACGTCAGCCATCCCCATCACCCCTTCCGGCGCGGATGGACGCGCCCAGAGTGCGATTGTACGATCGGGCGGATGTCGGTCTCAAGAGCCGAGCGGGCGGGAAGACTTCCCTTTAGCGCAACTCGAAGCGCCTGCCACCCGAGAACGCACCGGGATTGCCGGCCTGGTCGTTGGCGCGAACACGCCACCACATTCGAGTTGTTGGCAGCGAGCTGATCGTGGCGGTTGACGCGGTCACGGTCTGATTCTGCAAGGGGGACGAGAACGTGTCCTGGTCGTCGATCTGGATCGTGTAGCTCGTTGCGCCGGCGACGTCGGACCAGTCGAAGGTGATCGTCTGACCCGCCGAGAACCGCGCGTCGTCGGCCGGGCTGAGGAGCGATGGAGCGGGCAGCGGGCCGGCACCCGCCGGGTTGACGGTCAGGGTCGCTGTCCTTGTGACGGCACCGGATACGGCGGTGATCGTGACGGGGGTAGAAGTCGTCACCGTGCTGGTCGTGGTCGTGAAGGTCGCGCTGGTGGAGCCGGCGGGCACTGTCACGCCGGCGGGGACACTGGCCGCTGAGGTGTTGGAGCTCGTCAGGGTCACGGCCACACCTCCCGACGGCGCAGCACCGGTCAGGGAGACCGTTCCCGTCGACGGGCTACCGCCGGTGACGCTGGTCGGATTGAGCGACACCGCCGACAGCGTTACGGCCGCGACAGGGTTGACGGTCAGGGTCGCAGTCCTTGTGACGGCACCGGATACGGCGGTGATCGTGACGGGGGTAGAAGTCGTCACCGTGCTGGTCGTGCTCGTGAAGGTCGCGCTGGTGGAGCCGGCGGGCACTGTCACGCTGGCGGGGACGCTGGCCGCTGCGGTGTTGGAGCTCGTCAGGGTCACGGCCACACCTCCCGCCGGCGCGGGACCGGTCAAGGTGACAGTTCCTGTCGACGGATTGCCACCCGTAACGCTCGTCGGGTTGAGCGAAACCGCCGACAGGGTCACAGCGCCTGCCGGGTTCACAGTGAGCACGGCCGTTCGGATGAGCCCGCCCCGAGTGGCCGTGATCGTCACGGATGTGGACACGGCCGGGGCCGTGGTCGTTATGGGGAACTGAACGCTCGACGATCCCACCGGGACAAAGACGCTGTCCGGTACTGAAGCGACAGATGGATCGCTGCTCGATAGGACGACGCCCACACAACAGGCCGACACGGTGCTGCTGACCGTCACCGTCCCTGTCGAGGAGTTACCGCCGATCACGGTCGTCGGGTTGAGCGACAACGTCGACAAGCTGGGTCCGGGCGGCGGGGGATTGACGTTGAGGGTGGTCTGGCGCGTCAAACCGTCGGCCGTCGCGGTGATGATCGAGAACTGGCCCTGAGTCGGGTCGGATGCTGTGGCGACGGCAAAGTTGGCGCTCGTCGCTCCCGCCGGCACCGTGACGCTCGCGGGCACCGTGGCCCAGCGCGTGTCGCTGCTGGTGAGTGAGACAACCTTGCCGCCCGCGGGGGCGGGCCCGCCGAGTGTGACCGTACCGGTCGAGCCAAAGGTGCCGATCGCCGGGTTCGGGTTGAAAGAGAGGCCGGAGAGCGCCGCAGCGGGCAGGATCTCCAGGGGCAACGTCTTCATGGAGCTGCGAGTGGCCACGATCACGGCGGAAGTCGAGGAGGTGACCGGCTGAGTCGTGATCGTGAACGTGGCGCTTGTCGCACCCTGCGGGATCGTCACGCTTGGTGGCACAGAAGCCACCGCCGGATTGGTACTCGCCAGGTGGACTATCGCTCCGCCGGGGCCGGGTATGAAGCCCGGGAGAAGCGCGACCGTGCCCATGACCGTCCCACCACCTTGGATGGACGGGCTGCTGAGCGTGAACGTCTGCAGCACGAGGAGGGGTTCGGCCGGCGACATGATCACGGTCCACGCGTGCGTCGACCCGCCGTACGAGCCGATCACGGTAGGAACGACGAAGCGACCGTCAACCGTGTTCGCGGCAAAGGTCGCCGATGTAGCACCCGCCGGAACGGTGACGCTGGCCGGCACGACCAGCCGGTCGGGATACTGGCTCGTGAGGATTACCGTTGCGCCACCCGATGGCGCCGCAGTGTGCAGCGTGACGGTACCCGTCAGCGCCTGGCTGCCTGCAACCAGTTCGGGGCTGATCAGCAGGCTCTTTAGCCCGGTGCCGGTCGAAGGCGGCGGAGGAATCGGGGTGCCCGGGGGCGGAACCGGGGGTGCCGGCGAGCCGTTGCGGGTCTGAAGGCTCCGTCGGGTTGACAGTGGCCCGGCGGTTGCGCCGTTGAACGCTCGCACCCGCCAGAACCAGTCCCGCTCGCCGTTGAGGGTCGCCGTCTGCTGGTTCATCGTGATGTTCGAGACAGTGATCTTGTTGGTGCTGTTGAAATTCGTGGTCGTGTCGACCTCGAGCCTGTAGCTCGTGGCGCCGGCGACGTGGTTCCAGGCGAAGATGATGCTGCCCGGCCGGTAGCGGCCGTTGTTGGGTGGACTCGTCAGCACCGGCGCGGTCAGGACGGTAGTGGTCGCCTCCTGAACTCGGAAGGTGCGCACTGCAGACCATGGCCCGAGATTGCCCGCAGTGTCGAGCGCTTGGACTCGCATCGAGTAGGTGCGGCTGTACCCGCAGCAGTGGAAGTACGACTCGAACGACGTCGGCGACCACGGCTCGTACCATCCGTCGAGTTCCGCCTGGAAGTCGTTGCGGAACTCAGGGTTCGGACTGACCTGCAGGTGATACGCCTTGATGCCGGAGGCATCGGCAACGTCCGACCAGTCGAAGGCGACCCGCACGCCGGTCGAACTCGACATCTCGAAGACCGCACTCTCGTTCGGCCACGAGATGATAGGCGCAGGCGGTGGTGTCGTGTCGGTCGTCGGCATCGGGTCGAGGGAGAACTTGGTGACGAAGAGATCCTCTGCCAGGGTGCCGGGCGAGTCGGTGCCGCTCGGCTTGCCGTCGGCCGCGTATACCGTGTCGAACGCGCCGGGAGTCACCGGGAACTGGTGCGACATGGTGAAGCCGGCGACGACGACCGAGTTGGCGCCAGCGTGCACGACCTCGAGCGCGACGTCGGCGCCCGTTCCGCTGCCGAGGAGGGTCGAGTAGAGGATCTGGCTCCCGTCTGCCGAGAGCTTGGTGATGTAGGCGTCGCCCGACGACTCAGCTTCTGCGGTGAAGTCTTCCGGAACTCGGTCGAAGGCACGCTCGGTCGTCGGCGGGTTGTTGACGTTGGTGCCACCCACGATGATCGCCGCGCCCGAGGCGTCGACGACCACGTCGTCGGCGGTCTGGTTGCCTGGCGCGCCGTACAGGGTCGACCACAGCACGCTGCCGCCGCCGCTCGCCGGCGTGCGCAAGCGGGCGACCCACCCCATGGAGGTATCGATCGGCGCGAAGTGCGTTCGCAGCAGCGCGCCGGGGGTCGTCGGGAAGTCTCCCGATCGCGTGAACCCGCTCGCAGTGATCAGGGTCGGGTCGCCGGGGTCGAGCGCGATGCCGTTGCCGGCTTCGATGTACTGGTTGCCTCCCAGCAGTGTCGAGTAGCGCAGATCGGCCGTGCCGGCGCCGGCGGGCTGCAGGCGGGCCACGAACGCCTCGCGATCGGCGCTGCCGAGGGGGCCTGCGCTCGCGTCGAAGGCACCGGCAGTCGTCGGGAACAGTGAACCGCTGGACGGGACAAAGGTTTGCCCGGTCAGGTTCACGGCTCCGTCGGGGCCGACCACCATGTCGAAGACACTCTCTTGGCCGTCACCTCCGAGGAAGCTCGAATACGTGACCTGGGTGCCATCCGGCGTCAAGCGGGTCACGAAGATGTCCCCGCCGCTCATGGTCCGGTCGTACGCGCCGGCAGTGGTCGGGAACCCCGTCGAACTCGTGAACCCGGCAACGATCGGGTTGCCGGCGGGGTCGTATCCTGCGCGGCTGACGAGGTCTTGGCCCGTCAGCCGATCGCCGCCAAGATAGGTCGCAAGCAGCGGTCCGCCGCCCGTTGCGTTGAACCGGATGACGTAGCCGTCGTATTCGCCGAAATCCAGCGGGAACGCCGGATTGCCCGGGGGCGAGGAGTCGAATGCGCCCGGCGTTGTCGGGAAGTCCTTCGAGTTCGTGTCGCCGACGACCAGTGCATTGCCGCCGGCATCGACGGCAACGTCGTAGACCGTGTGCACGTTGGAGCCACCGAAGAACGTTGCGTACACCAGTGCATCGCCCGCGCCCGAAAGCCTGGCGACGAACACGGTGCCCGCAGCCCTCACGCTACCGATCGGCGGGAACTCCGGCGACCGCGTCCAGCCACCGATGATCAGGTCGCCGGAGCCGTCGGTGACGCGGGCCATGCCGCCCAGCGCCTCGTCGCCACTGCCGCCCAGATATGTCGACCATTCGATGCCTGGGTCCACCACGAGGGGAAGGGAGGTGTCGTGGCCGGTGACGGTGAATCCGAAGCGGTTGTCGCCGAGCAGGCGGAACTCGCTGTCGAGCATGCGGCGGTCGCCGTCCGGCAGAACATCCCAAGCCACTGGGGGAGCGTGCTGCAGCGGGCCCGCCTCAGTGTGCAGGACCAGGGAGCCATCCGCATCGATCGTGGCGGGTGAACTGGAGTCGGCGCGGATCACGAACTGTTCGAGCGCCGCCCCCGGATCGAGCAAGAGGTCGTACTCCAGGTTTGCGTCGGCCTGACGCACTCGCACGTCGATCCCGTCGTAGATGTCGCGATAGAGCACCGAGGAATAGCTGGGCACGTCGGTGTGCCAATCCGTCGGGTCGTTGCCCACAACGAAGTTGTAGACACCGCCACGTTTCTGCTCCCCGGCCAGGGTCGCTGATGAGGCAGCGCCCTCGAACGCCAGCTCGATTGCCTCGCCGTTGCCCAGGTCGAGCTGGATGCGATCTCGCTCGAACGCCGCTGACGCTGCGCCGTTGCGTGCAGCGAACACGACGCTCGCGTCCCATTGTCCCCGGTTCTCGATGAAATCGACCGGGAGGTCCGACAGCGAGACACCTGCGGTGGCGACCTCGGACGCTGGCGCCTTGGGTTCGGTGGCTGGCGACGCGGGCGCCGGACCAGATGAGGGCACCCCGATCAGAGTGCCGATGGCCAGCACTGCCAGCATCGGACGATTTGTCGCGGCGAGGCTCATGTGACCCCCTCGGGTTTCTTGGCTCGACTGCAGATCGGGAGCCTTGGCCTTCTAAGAGGGTCGCGGACCTGGTATTTCGGGTCAATGCGACAAACGTGCTAGTACCCCGCGGTCGACCGCGACCAGGCGCATCTCAACAGGAAGTGCTTCCGAACCAGCTGATCGACCCGCGGTCCAATCCGAACCGCAACTGCACCGGGTCATCCACGTCGATGAAGTTGCCGGAATCCGTTGTAACGTCATAGGCCGCGAGGATGTCCTGGCGAGTTCCGCCGACTGTGATGCCCTTCGGTGCGACCATCTCCGTGAAGCCCATTGCGGGGCCACCCGTGTACTGCCAGTTCGCCAGCCGGGCCGTGGCCGGGCCCGTCCCTTCGAACACGAGCGTCAACCCCTCGGCATGCATGACCCAGCGTTCGTCGTGCACGGCTGAGCAGGCGGCGGTCGCGAGTTGGTCAGCAGACTCGAGAACTGGTTTCACGCCCAGTACCTGCAGGGCCTCGGCAAGCGACGAGCCTTGACCGATGCCGAGAAACCGGCCGTCGACGACCTCCAATGGCACTGAAACGTGACCTGCCAGTTCCTGGCTTGGATTGTCGCGCGACACCGTCGGCGAAAATGCAATGAGAGCCGGCGAAGCTCCCGGGTCTTCTGGCCTCCCGCATGCTCCGAGAATCGCGACCGCGAAGGCCAATGTCCAACACGACCTCAGCTTCATCGCACCAGCTTCTGTCGAGTTCGCATAGGCGGGACTTCCCACGATGAGGTGCCGACCAAACATCGAATGTCAGCGCCTCAGCGGACGAAAGTCGTTTGAGCAACGTGAGGCCGGGTACTTCCAACGGACCTTTCACGCACCTAGAAGGAGCATCAAGTGACTGAAATGAACCACACCCTCAAGCAACTGCTCGAAACCGTCGAGAACGGCAAGCGCGGATTTGCGGAAGGGGCAGAGAAGATGACGAAAGACGGAAACACGACCATCGCGGCGACCTTCGCGGAGCTGAGTCAGCAGCGGGAGAAGTTCTCCAGCGAGCTGCGAGCCCTCGATCCGGAGCTCGGCGATTTCGATGCGGACGGCACGTTCCCCGGTGCAATTCATCGCGGTTGGATGGCGTTGAAGGACGCCCTCAGTTCTGACGACCCGCATGGCGTGCTCGACGCCGCCGAGCAGGGTGAGGACCACGCCGTGAAAGAGTTCCAGTCAGCGCTCGACGTCGACCTTCCTCAAGATGCCCGCGCCATCATCGCCCGCCAGTACGAGCAGATCAAGATGTCGCACGACAAGGTTCGCGCACTCCGCGACCTGAACTGATTCAACCACACCGTGCGATGAGAGATTTGCGGCCGAGGGCGGCCTCATCTCTCATCGCACGTTGGTGGTTTGTGGGCGCGTCGCTTGCCATGGGTGGCGTGATATCGCGCCCGTACGGTTTTGTGGGCGCGGGGCTTGCCGTGGGTGGCGCGATGCGTTCGCTCGGGTCGCAGCAATGCCGACCGCCCGCGACAGTGGCGGGTTGTCGCTGAGGTTGGAAGCTTTGGTCGCCTGCGGCCGCCTTCGCCAGCGCCATTTCTTACGGCTCGAATCGCACACGTCGATCGACGACTTCGCGGGCGACGTCGGCGACGGGGCGGTCCCTGTCGA
>JANOCR010000174.1:0-6825 GCA_031412355.1 Ilumatobacteraceae bacterium
AGCGTCGACACGCCTCTATATGCGGCAGCCTCGTTCATCGGCACCACGACGTCGACGAGCACGTACGCACTGGCCACCGGACGCGGTCGCGACATGGTCGCGGCGATGCAAACCCACTGGCGCCGATTCATGACGATGGGGATCGCAGCAGGCGTCACGTACGCGCTGGTGCAGATCGCCTTTCAACGCGCCCCGGTGGGCTACGTGACGTGCCTGCGCGAGTCGAGCGTGGTCATCGCCGCGTTCGTTGGGGCTCGCTACTTGGGTGAAGGCAACGCGCCGCGACGCATCGCTGCCGCGGTGGTTGTAGTGGTCGGCCTGCTGCTGCTGGTGATCGGCCGCTAACGATTGAGCGGGCGGAGCTTTCGGGCCCTGCCCATTGATTTTCTGGCTCGACAGGCACGCATGTCGCGGAGAACCGGTGGAACCGTCGATCGGCGTGCTTGCGCCTGGCGCGCGACTCGCTGGACGCAGGTTGTCACACGCTGACCGTCTCTGCGACGGTGGTGCCGCGACCACCTTCATAAAAGTTTGCTGCCGAACTCAGGTGACGCTGACCAGACGGGCGGTGGTGACGTGACGGAAGCTCACGGAGCCGGGTGGCGTGCACGCCACCAACTGGACGGTGGCGAGGCCCGATCGGAGACCGACGTTGTTGATGATGTTGAAGTTGGGCACGGTCACGTCTTGTCGTACGACGATGTAGTTGTATCGATGGCCGTCGTCGCCGATCAACGTGACCCCGCCGCCGATCGGCACGTTGTTGATGAACCGGAAGGGCGCGCCATGGGTGGTGCGATGCCCGAACAGCACGATGTTGCCTGGCGATGCCAGTTGAGCGGCGCCGTTCCATGTGGCGGCGATCCCGAGGTTGGCCACTGCGTCGAGGTTGGTCCCGGTACCGACAGCGGTGAACAGTCCGATCGACTGGACAGCCACAGCACGCGCCGCGGCCGGGCCGTAGAACGGGTTGACCGGCGGCGCCAGCACAGCGGCGGTCGGTGTGCCGAGATACCAGCCGTTGAGGTCGGCGATGAGGTGCAATCCGTGTTGGGTGAACAGGCTCATCCCCCGGCCGCTGACCCTGACAACCGCGTGGTTGGCAATCGTCTGATCCCAGGTATCGACGTTGAGATTCGACGCGGTCGGCCTCGAGACACCCGCTGGGAACGCCGTGACGAAACCACCGTTCATCGATGCGGTGCCGGTGATGTTGACAGCGATCGCCGAAACCTGGCCAGCAGGCCCGTAGACGGGGAACTCCAGAGTGCTGCCGCCCCACGTGGGCATGACGAACGAGTTGCGTGAATCGATGAGGCGCGTCGGGTTGGATGGCAGGAACAGGCCCTCTGTGGTCAGCGCCGCGGTAGAACCAGTGAACCAACCAGCGACATCGACGACGAGATGACCCCCGCCTTGGCTGTAGACGTTGAACGCAGGAACGCCTGACAACAGCACGATCGCCTGGCCGGCGCGAGTCTGGCCGGGCTGGTCGATGTTGAGGTTGCTGGCATTCGGTCGCGACTGGCCGAGCGGAAACGCCGTCCAGAAGCCGGTGCCCGTCACGGTCGCGGTGAGGTTGACCACCACCGCCACTGCGTCGGCAGGAACACCAGCCATGCTGACATCGACCAGTTCCGTTGTGGTGCCGGCGACACCCTCGCCTCGATCTCGAGTGTCCAGCACGCGAAACGCACCGCCGGGCAGTGTCACCAGGCGGCCGCTGCGGACTGCATCGGGTACGGGCACGTACGCCCCTGACACGTCGACAGCGACGTCCATCTGGCGCTGCATGTACACATCGACCGAGCCGCCAGCACCGAGTTTGACGGTGACCATGTTGGCCAGTACCTGACCGGCGCGGTCGAAGTTGACGTTCGACGCATTCGGCAGGTTCGTGCCCGACGGATACACCGTGACGTAACCGGGTGCGGTGGTGTTGACGCCCGTGACGTTGAGCACCGCAGCCGTTGCGTCGCTGGGGACGCCTTCGCGGCCGGCCACTTGCACTCGTACAACCTGATCCGATAGCCGTGTGTACCCGAACGACCCTTCCTCGGGTCGCGTGTCGGCAAGCCGTGCGGGCGAGACAGCCCGGTAGGCCGAAGCGCCGGAGATGTAACCGGGCGCAGCGGCGTGCGCCGTCGGGCCGACGTTCGGAACGACCACGTGACCCGCCAGAACGAGGAGTGTCAGGGCGAATGCCTTGGGTCCCGTCATCTTCATCGCAATACCCTACCGATACCGATGCATCGGGGACGGGCAGCTAGAAGTAGATAGTTCGTTCGGCCTGTTTTTCAGCCTCGTCGAGGTCGTCGGTGTACGCACCGGTCGACAGGTACTTCCAGCCGGCATCGCTGACGATGAACACGATCACACCCTCGCTGATCTCGGACGCGACCTTGGCGGCGCCGGCCAACGCGGCACCCGACGAGATGCCGGCAAACACGCCGCACTCGCTGACCAGGCGACGGGTCCACTCGAGGCTTTCGCGGGGTCGCACTACACGCTTGCGGTCCAGCAAATCGAACCCATACCACTGCTCGAACACCGGTGGGATGTAGCCGTCGTCGAGATTGCGCAGACCTTCGACCCGTTCGCCCAGCGGCGGCTCGATGGCGATGACCTTGATCGCCGGGTTCTGCTCTTTCAAGTACCGACCCGTGCCCATCAACGTCCCGCTGGTGCCGAGGCCGGCGACGAAATGCGTGATCTCGGGACAATCCCGCCAGATCTCGGGCCCGGTTCCTTCGTAGTGGGCCAGTGGGTTGGCGTCATTGCCGTACTGGTAGAGGAAGCACCAGTCGGGGTTGGCTGCAGCCATCTCCTGGGCGCGGCGCACCGCACCGTTGCTGCCTTCCTCGCCGGGGGTCAAGATGACCTCGGCGCCGAACACCTCGAGCATCTGGCGACGCTCGATCGACACGCTGGACGGCATGAGAATCTTGATCGGGTAGCCCTTCAACTGGGCGATAGCAGCAAGGGCGATGCCGGTGTTGCCGCTGGACGGCTCGAGAATGGTCTGTCCTGGCTGCAGGAAACCACTCTTTTCGGCATGTTCGATCATCGACTTGGCGATGCGGTCCTTGACCGAACCGAACGGGTTCTGGCCCTCGAGCTTGGCGATGATGCGCACGTCGGGGTTCGGCGACAGGCGACTGACGTCGACCATCGGCGTGTTGCCGATCATGTCGAGCACACTTTCGAAAGGAACCATCACCACCCCACAACAGTCGGCGGCTGACCGCTATTCCGATCAACCTGATCAATCCGGTCGGGATTCTATCTCAGCCGACGGCGATGCGCTCCTCCGAGACCACTCCATCGGTGATGCGGTACGAGCGCGTTTCGGGGGCGTCGCGCTTCAGGCTGACGATCACGTAGTGCCATCCGGGGTCGGGCGCCTGCTCGACATCCGTCGGGCTCGGATAGGGCTCGGAGTGAGTGTGGCTGTGGAAGACGCCGATGATCTCCTTCCCGTCGGCTTCCGCCGCTCGCTCGGCACGCAGCAACTCCTTGCCCGGGATCGAGTAGATCCGCGCCGACGCGGCCTCGTTGGTGCAGGCGACGAAACGGTGCACCTGCTCGCCTGCACCCACCAGCAGACCGCATGCCTCCAACGGGTACCCGTCGTAGGCGTGACCGATCATCTCGGCGAAGGCACGGGTGGCGAAGGCGAGCATCGGCCGAAGGGTAGCGAGGCGGTCGCTGGCCGGGCGACCGGTACCCTCACGGGCGATGTCACCGTCCAGCCCGGGCTCCGCAGACCGCAAGCTCATCGCCAGCAATCGAAAGGCGCGGCACGACTACTCGATCCTCGACACCATCGAGACCGGAATCGTGCTGCAGGGCAGCGAGGTCAAGAGCCTGCGTCTCGGCCACCTGCAGATGGCCGACGCCTATGCTCGAGTGATCAACGGCGCGATCTGGCTCGACGGAATCCACATTCCGCCCTACCAGTTCGCCCATGGAGTCGGCGCGCACGACCCCGATCGGCCCCGGAAGTTGTTGTTGCACACCCGCGAGATCGAGCGCATCGCCGCCGAGGTCGCGCTCGAGCGATTGTCGCTGGTCCCTCTGTCGTTCTACTTCAAAGACGGCAAGGTCAAAGTCGAACTGGCGTTGGCGCGCGGCCGCCGCAAGGCCGACAAGCGAAACGCCATGGCCGAGCGCGACGCGCAACGCGACATGCAGCGGGCCATGGGCCGACAAGCCAAGGGTCGCACCGACTGATGAGCATTCTCGAGCCAACGGGTGAAGCCGACGCGACGTTCGGTCTTGCGCTTGCCAGGTTGTACGAGGTGGCGAGCGTTCTTCCGCCGGCGTCGATCGCGAAGATCGTCGAGATCGTGTGCGAGATCGTGGGTGCACGTGCGGGCCGGCTGCTCGTCGCCGATTACGGCTTGCGATCGCTTCGCGAGCTCGGGCCCGACGGGCCCAGTGGTTCGTCCATCCTCATCGAGGGCACCGTCCCTGGCCGGGTGTTCGCGGACGGTCAGACGGTCGCGACTGGCGAAGACCCGACGGTCCTTCGTGTGCCGCTGACCGATGGCACCGAGCGGATGGGGCTGCTGGAACTCGATTTCGACGTCTGGGACGGCGTGCCGTCCGTGCTTCCGCCGGTGGTGCTGGCACTCGTGTCGGTGTTGGTGACCAAGAGCCGGTACACCGACGCGTGGGTGCGTTGCCGAAGGGCGCAGCCGCTGTCGCCTGCGGCAGAGGTGCAGTGGTCCCTGCTTCCGCCTCTGGCCGCGTCGGCGGAGGACATTTCCCTCGCAGGAATCCTGGAGCCCGCCTACTTGATCGGTGGCGACTCGTTCGACTATGCGTTGAACCGCGCCGGCCTGGAGTTTGCAATCGTCGACGCGATGGGTCGCGGGATGTCGGCAGTGCTGATGTCTGCGGCAGCGATAAACGGCCTCCGGAATGTTCGGCGCGAAGGGGGTCAACTGGCGGAAGGGTACGAACAAGTCGATCGCCTCCTGGCGACGCACTTCGGAGACTTACGCTTTGTCACCGGCCAGTTCGGCACCATCGACTCCGCCACGGGCATCCTGCGCTGGATCAATGCGGGGCACCCGCTTCCACTGTTGGTACGGAACGGAAGCTTTGGTGGCGAACTGGTGTGCCGGCCTTCGCTGCCCATGGGGTTCGGCGGGAGTGTCGTGCAAATTGCTGAAGAACCGCTGCAGAGCGGAGACCGGATCCTGTTCTATACCGATGGGATTTCCGAGTCGAGATCGGCCGATGGCGAGATTTTCGGCACTGAACGACTCGCGGACTACCTCGTCCGCGCCACTCTCGACCGGGTACCTGCCCCCGAAACGGTGAGGCGCTTGTCGGCCAATGTGCTCTCCTTCGTCGGCGCCGGGCTCCGCGACGACGCCACGATGTTCCTGGTCGAGTACCGACCCGATCCCCACGAGCCCGCAGAAGTCAGAGGGTGATCACTTCGAGGGTGGCCTCGGCATGCAGTGTGACCATCTCGGCGGTCACCTCGTCGTTGCCCGGCAGTTCGACGATGAAGGCGGTTCCTCCCTCGACTGCGTAGTTCACGAACTGGCTAGCGGTGCCGGTGCAGCCCGCTGTGCACGGTGTGCCCGCTGTCGACAGGCCAACGATCTGGGCGAACGTGTTCGGGATCACCCTGCGTGCGCCTCCGGGCGACACGCGGTTGGCGTCCTGGTGCCAGAAGATGGTGATGTTCGGCTGGATGTCCGTCACGAACGCTTCGAGCGCCTGGGTCTCGGGTTGGTCGGCTGGCGCCTCGCCGCTGTACTGACCGTTGTCCTCCGACTGCGGGATGTAGTTCCAGTTGTACGAGACGTTGCGGTTGAGGTCGACATCGTTGGCGTTCTCGCGAGTGTTGCTGAACTGACCGTCCGGGTTGATGCTGTCGATGATCCACAGATCGATGCCTGGTGGAGTTGGCATGGTTCGGATCAACCGAGTGATCTCGAAGCCTTTGGCCTCATTGCCATGGATCACGCCTACCAGCAACACTGGGCGGCCACTCGGATCACCCAAGCGATATGCGGTGATGTCGCGACGCTGCACCGTTTGGCCGATCACGCGCGTCTCGGTGACCAATTCGTCGGCGACTGTCGTCGTGGTCGAGGTTGATGTGGTGGTCGAGGTCGTCGTGGTCGTCGTTGATGTCGTGGTCGACGGTGACGTAGTCGCCGTTGACGTAGTCGTGGCGAGTGACGCGATGGTGACCGGCAACGCCGTCGTTTCGACCCCAGTGGTCGAGGATGTATCGCTCGCCGAGGAGCACGCCAGTACGAGTTGTGACGCGGCGAGCAGCGCCACACCCGACCAACGATTCATTGAGCGTCCAGCGATCAATTCGGTGTGATCACGACTTGGTACGGATGCCCTCGAGCTCGGGACCGGTTTACCAAGGCTGCCGTCGCCTCGGTCGGCGATGTGCCCGCCTCGACACGACCGCGGGCGTCGCACGGCTGCACGGTGACCTTCGAGGTGTGGGCAAGGCTCATGGCTACATCCTAAACGAGTGCTTCGAGCCCAGCCGGGGGCGCCGGAAACACGCGTTCGCAGTTAGGGTGGTTCGACAATCAAACACGGGGCTGACTGGTTTCGACATCAGTATCTGTGGGCGAGCGTGCGACCCGAGTTGCTCAGACTCGCTAAACGGGGCAAAAAATAGAATTGCCAACGAGCAGTTCGCCTACGCCGCCTGATTCTCAGGTAGTAGAGGTACATAGTGACCAGAAATGGCGCACGGGGCCGATCCACCGCAGCCCGGCAACAGAAGCGGGGGATGACGGCGAGAAAGACCGCTGACTGTAGGAAAGTCTGCTG
>JANOCR010000175.1:0-20732 GCA_031412355.1 Ilumatobacteraceae bacterium
CAATGGCCGACGTCGAAACCCACCCCGCCGCCGTGAGGCGCGAGCTCGATCCTCAGCTGTGGAGCACTCGTCAGCCGTGGTTCGCCGAACGACTCGCGGCGCTGCAGGCCACGATCAGCACCAAATCCTGACGGCGCCTGCAGCCTCGATCGAACTGACCTGGGCGAACACAAAAGCGCGCACGAATGTTACGCAAAGTGCCTTCCGTACCCCTGTCGGTGTGCATTACCGTGCACACACGGATAGCTCCCACACCGTACATTCCGACTACCCCACGGAGGTACTTCATGAGCCAGCGCCATCGCAGTTCGGAGGCGGTCCCACCGCCAAAGATGGACTCGCGGGCCCACGCCCACAACGAGCGGCATCGCATACACAGCGAATTGCAAGCCGTGACAGCGCAGGTCAGTGCCGGTTATGAGCCAGACGAGGTGCACGAGCCAGGTCGAGCCTGGGTGCCCGCGCACCACCACGACGCCGAAAAGGCCAAGGCCGAGGCTGGCAACACCAGCAAGCGCCATTGGAAGATGAAGATGTGGAAGCGGCGCACGAACATGCGCAAGGCGAAGGCACAAGCCTTCCGCATCGCCAGCGACTAGCTTCCTTACCCCCAGGTATTGGCGAACTCGTCTCGTCGCGCCAACCACTCCTCGGCGGTTATCGCGTAGCGGATGTGGTCCTCCCACGCGCCGTTGATCTCGAGGTAGCGCAGCGAAACACCCTCGTCGCGGATGCCCAAGACATCCATGACCCTGCGGCTGTTGGTGTTGCGCGGCACGATGCAGATCTCGAGGCGATGGAGATGGAGGTCGTCGAAAGCGAACCTGCAGATCACAGCCACACCTTCGGCGATGAAGCGGTTGCCGGCGTGGCGCTGGTCGATCCAGTATCCGACTACGCCGCACTGGAATGCGCCGCGCACGACGTTGTTGAGGTTGATCTCGCCGGCGAACGCGTTGTCGACGAACAGCCCGAAGCCATACGCAGTGCCGACTTGACGTTCGCGGTCGCGCGTTGCGCAACGTGAGTTGAAAGCGTCGCGG
The DNA here is from genome assembly GCA_031412355.1 of Ilumatobacteraceae bacterium. Lineage (GTDB taxonomy): Bacteria > Actinomycetota > Acidimicrobiia > Acidimicrobiales > Ilumatobacteraceae > JAENVT01. Next base: position 1,044 of record JANOCR010000175.1, read on the forward strand.
TGACGCGTCGGGTCGGCCAGGTTGTTGGCGCGCAGCGGCTCCCACGGGGTCAACCATTCGTCGTTGCGCAGCCGCACCTCGGTCCACTGGGCGAAGTCACTGGCCATCAGCGGCCGCATCATGATGCGCTTGCCGTACAACCGCATGCCGGGTTCGACTGTGATCGACGGATGCACACCACCGCGACGGCTGAAGCTCACGACCGCAGCCCCCGGTCTCGTTCGAAATCGGAGTCGACATCGACCTGATCGAGGTGGAGGTGACGCATGAGAGCGACCACGATGCAGCAGGCGGCGACGATGGTGTCGACCGCCTCGGCCGGCAGTCCCGGGTTCAACGCTCGCTCGGTCGACGATTCCGTCGCGACCGTTCGGAACACGTCTTCGGCGGCGGCGCGGTTCAGGCAAAACGGAAGTGGGGGAGCGCCGCCGAACTCGACGGCGGCGAACACAGTGGCCAGGTCCCCGACGATGCCGACGGCATCGGCTTCGACGGCGCTTGGCAGGGCGCGCAACATGTCGTCGAGGTGATCGGCGACAGCACCGAGGGCGTTGGTCAGTTCCTCTGGGCGCGGTGGATCGGACACCAGCTCACTGCTGGCCAGCGTGGCGGCACCGAGAGGTATGACATGGCGTTGACCGTCGACATCGAACTGCGTGGCGTCGTCGCCCAGGCGAACCCGCACAGCGTTCATTAGCGGTTCTCGAGCTGTTCGGCCACCCATGCACCGACCGGATCGTCGCCACCGGCCAGAAACCAGGCGTAGTGCGCGTGCAGGCACTTCACGCCTTTGCGCGTTCCACCGACGCCGCCGTGAGGGCGGGGCCCGGTGTGTTCCGCAGGCAAGGCCGCGTCGCGCTCGGCGGCATAGCGAGCGTGCGCGTCAGCGATGCGCAGCGGATCGATCTCGGCCTCGGCGCGTCGCACGGCCCCGCCGGATTCGAGTTGGCTGATGGACCGCACTTCGTGCTTGCCGACCAGCCAGTATCGGGTCGGCATCGGTTCGCCATCGTCGAGCAACGGGGCGTTGCGCACCACGATGGGTGCCCCGTCGGCATCGCGAACCACCACTTCGAATGAACCGCGTGGCGACCTGCCGATCAGCTCGCGGACCGCCGCGACATCGTCGCTCACAGTGCTAACCGCGGCGAAGCCGTCGCACAACGATCCACAGCAACACCAGGCCGCCGACCAGCGGGAGTGCTCGCTTGAGGATCGCCGAACCGGCCACGTCGGACAGCTCGATCGGTGCAGCGGCCGGGCCGTTGATCTTGCGGGCCCCAGGCGAACCGCTGGCACCGTTGTTCGATGAGGGCTCTGCTGCAACAGGGCGGTCGGCGTCAACCTTGGCCTCGGCCGGCGGAGGTGTCTCGGCCGCAGCGGCGGCGTCGGGCTGCTTGTCGAGCATGGTGTTGAGGTTGGTCGCGAACTGGTTGATCAGCTTCTTGCTGACGTCACCCATGATGCCGCGACCGAACTGGGCGACTTTGCCGGTGATGTGCAGGTCGGTCTCAACGACAACCTTGGTGGTCGCCGGATCGATCTCCTCCAAGCGTGCGGTGATCTCCGCTGCAGCATTGCCCTTGCCCGTCGTGTCGCGGCCTTCCGCCTTCAACAGTGCTCGGTGGTTGGTGTCGTCGCGCTCGAGGAACGTTGCCTGACCTTTGAATGCAGTGGAGATCGCGCCGAGCTTGACCTTGACGGTGCCGCGAAACACGTCGCCGTGGATCTCCTCGAGTGTGGCGCCAGGCATGCACGGTGCGATTCGCTCGATGTCGACCAGTACTTTCCACGTCTCCTCGATTGGTCGAACCACCGTGAATTCGTTCAGAAGTTTGTCCACGATCCGAGATCCTCCAACGTGTCGATGTCAGCCGGTGAGCCTTCGCACGCTACTTCATCGACCCAATCTGGGTGAAGGCGCATCGCCGTACGGGCGCCTTCGTCACCGTCGTTGGGCAGGTGTGACCACACCGAACGACTCAGGCGCACCGGGTTCGGTCCGCGTGCACCGTCGTAGGTGGCCACGACGATTGGCGCACTGGACTCGGCCGCTGCGATGGCCCGCCATGCCGAGGCGGGAACGAAGGGCTGATCGGCGAGCCCGACGACGACGAACTCGCTGTTGTTCGCGCGTGCTGCGGCAACGCCGAGCTGCAAAGACCCGGCCTGGCCCTGCTGCCATGCCGCATTGTGGATGGTCGCGACGCCCGGGTCGTCGATGTCGAGATCAACCGCACCCGTGACCACGACGACGTGGTCGAAGCCGGCGGCGAGCACCTGGTCGAGCGACCGCCGAAAAACTGCGACGCCGTCGAGCAAGGCCAGCAACTTGTGGGTCGAACCGGTGAATCGCGAACCTCCCCCGGCAGCGAGCAGGAGGGCGGTCGTGGTCATCACACGACATCATATGGGCAGGCATCCGGGCAGCGTGCGGCCCGGAATTCGGTCATATCAGCCGTCCATCATCGACACCCTTGACGCAATCTTGATGACAAATGTGTTACGGCCGCCTTGAGTATTGCGGTTTGATGACGATATATTGTCATGTGTTTAGAGGGACATGGCGGCGTTCGTTGGTCGGCGGTTTCCTTCTGCAAGCGAAGCGGTGGCGCTCACGTATGGCGCTTTCGCCGTGTTCGAGGAGATTTCTCCTCTCCACGACCTAAGCATTTGCCCGAGGCGGGCGGTGCGCACCACCACACGACAGGGGACCCTTCCGTGACAATCCGTCAGAAATTCGGAACATTTTTTGTTGCTGCCTCGCTGCTCGCCGGCGTCGCCGTGTTGACCGACGTCGGCTCGGCCAGTGCGGCACAGTTGCCCACCCGGTCGGTTGCAGCCACCGTCGACCTGATCTCGGTGACATCGGCCTCGGCCTTGGCCGCCATGGGCACCTCAGACTTTGCAGTTCGCCTCGAGGCCGCTGCGTACGCTGCGGCCGTTCAGCTCGAAGCGGACGGTGCACGCGTGTACCAGGCTTGGATTTCGGCCGACCGAGCCCACCAGATCGCGGTGCTGTCGGCGTTGACGCAGATCGGCGTACCGTACCAGCGCAACGCCAGCAAGGTCGGCGTGGGCTTCGACTGCTCGGGCCTCACGGCCTATGCCTGGTCGCAGGCCAGTGTTGCCATTCCTCATCAGAGTGGTGCCCAAATCCGCAGCGCTTCGGTGCGCACGCGCGATACGGCCCAGGCGGGCGACTTGGTCTACTACCCGGGCCACGTGTCGATGTGGCTGGGCGTCGATGATCTCATCGTTCACGCCGTCGGGCGCGGTCGCGACGTCGAAGTCGGCCACATCTCCGGTCGGCGAATCAACCGGGTGAAGTTCGGCGACCCGACCGGCTGACGAGCTCAGCCGTGGATGGGGCCGCTGGCACTGCGGAGTGACGGAGTCGTCCTGCCGGTACGCCTGGCGATGATCTCTGCGCAAATCGAAATGGCGGTCTCTTCCGGAGTCCGCGCCCCTATGTCGAGACCGATCGGCGACATCAACCGCTCGAGCTGTTCGGGCTCCTCGACACCGGCCTCGGCGAGTCGCTGCATGCGCTTGTCGTGCGTCTTGCGGCTGCCCATCACCCCGATGTAGCCGACCTTGGTGCCCAGCGCTCCCTGCACGGCCGGCACATCGAACTTGGGGTCGTGGGTCAGGATGCAGACAGCATCGCGTTGACTCAAAGTGGCCCCGCGTGCAGTGAAGACAGCGGTCGGCCACGAGACGATCACCTCGTCGGCCATCGGGAATCGTCGGCGTGTGGCGAACACCTCGCGGGCATCGCACACAGTGACCCGGTAGCCGAGCACCTTGGCCACCTTGGCAAGTGCTGCGGTGAAGTCGACGGCTCCGAAGATCCACATCTGTGGCGGCGGGGCCCAACTCTCGACGAAGATCCTGACGGTCGGGGTATTGGCCAGATCCTCTGGCGTCGTTTGGCCTTCTGGACCGTAGTTGCGGATGCCGCTGCGACCGGCCTCCAGCTCGGCCAGTGCGTCGCGTCCGACGATGCGAGTGAGCTCGGGGTTGCCGAGATCGCCGACAGGTTGGGCGGTCGTGGTGACGAGCAGCTTGGCGCCAACGTGCGGGCCGTCGACAACCGTGGCCAATGCCACCGGTTCGTCCGACTTGATGCACTCGCGCAGCAATTCGTACGTCGTTGCCATCTCAGCTGCCCGCGCTCACCAGTCGAGGGGCTCGACGAACAACCGGATGGTTCCGCCACATGTCAGACCCACGGCGAAGGCTTCGTCGTCGCTGTACCCGAAGGTGATGATCCGAGGCGGCGCTTCGCCGTTGAGGATCGCCAGCGCTTCGCTGACGACGGCACCTTCGACACAACCGCCACTGACGGATCCGGCGACTTCTCCGTCGACGTTGACCGCCATCGCTGCACCGGGCTCACGCGGCCCGGAGCCCTCGATGTCGACCACGCGAGCGATCGCCACGGCTTTGCCGGCGTTGCGCCAGCGATCGATGTCGTCCAACAACTCGCGCACTACGACCTCCTCGTCGAGGCACCGGCGATCACGCTGGCGAGTTCTTCCATTGCTGCAAGTGAATGACCTTCCACGAAATGATCAACATACGGCAATGCGGCGGCCATGCCACGGGCCAGGGGCGCGTAGCCGGGTGTGACCTTCAACGGGTTGACCCAGATCAGGTCGTAGGTCACCCGCTGCAGGCGGCACATCTGTTCGCCGAGCACCGTGGGATCGCCGCGATCCCAACCGTCGCTCAGGATCACGACGATCGCGCCACGGGCCATGCCCCGCACGCCCCACTCGTCGTTGAACCGCCGCAGGCACTCGCCGAGGCGCGTTCCGCCACTCCAGTCCTGTACGCGCTCGCTGGCCTGTCGCAGGGCTTGGTCCGGATCACGGCTGTTCAACTCCTTGGTGACGCGGGTCAGCCGCGTACCCAGGGAGAACGCTTCGACTCGCTGCCGGCCGGCCACTGCCGCGTGCACGAAGCGCAGCATCGCCCTGGCGTACGGCTCCATCGAGCCGCTGACGTCGAGCAGCAACACCAATCGCCGGAGGCGATCGCCAGGCTCGCGCCAGTATCGACGGATCGGTTCGCCGCCTGCGCCGATGGCGCTGCGCAGCGTTGCGCGCAGGTCGGGCCGCGATCCATTCCTGGCAGATCGGAATCTGAACGACCGGCGTGGCGGCCCGGCGAACCGAAGTTGGCTCATCAACTGCTGGGCCAACTCCAACTCGGCATCGTCGTAGGCGCCGAAGTCTTTGTTGCGCAGAACCTCGACCGACGAGAACCGCAGAGTCAGCGTGGGGTCATCGTTGGGCTCGCCGGCTTCATCGGGACCATCACCCTCATCTTCGTCGTCGGTGGCCAACGTGATCCGCATTAGTTCCTCGTCGTCGGCGAGGCCATTGGACTCGGCGTGATCCCAGAACACGGCGAACGCCCGATCGAACAATGGGAGATCCTCTGGCTGGTGCACCAGCGTCGAGCGCGCTGCCCAGTAGACGCTGTCGCGTTCGGCGATGCCGACCCGCCCGAGCGCCTCGACGAACATCAGCACACTGCCGATGGGCACGCGCAGAGATGCGCCGCGCAGGACACGCGCGAATGTGACCGCCATTCGCTCCGCCGCAGTATCGAGCGTGCCTTCCCGGCGTGGAGCCCTGACCGGAGGAGGACTCAAGGTTGCTGCATGCCCCGCTCGAACGCCTGCTTGACCATGTTGGCGATGCCGTGCTGCCGGGCGCGCTCCTGGTCTTCTCGGTACTTCAGCACTGTGCCGAGCGTAGTCTCGACGGTCGCCTCGTCGAGTTCGGTCACTCCGAGTGCACCGAGTGCTTGTGCCCAGTCGATCGTCTCGGCGACTCCCGGCGGCTTGTACATGTTGAGTGCGCGCATCGCCTCGACCGCCGCGGCGACCTGGCGGGCGAGGGGCTCGATGACGTTCGGTACCCGCATGCGCACGATCTTCACCTCGCGCTCGAAGTCGGGATGCTCGACCCAGTGATACAGGCACCGCCGCTTCAGGGCGTCGTGCACATCGCGCGTGCGGTTGGATGTCAGCACCACGATCGGCGGCCGTGTGGTGGTGAACTTCCCGAGCTCGGGGATGGTGATCTGGTAGTCCGACAGCATCTCCAGCAGGTACGCCTCGAACTCGTCGTCGGCACGGTCGATCTCATCGATCAACAACACCGGCGGCACCTCGCCGCGGTGATCGATCGCCTGCAACAACGCCCGCTTCAGCAAGAACCGTTCGTTGTACAACTGCTCCTCGAGCGCGCCGGTGCCGACGCCGCGAGCTTCGCCGCTGGCCTCGGCGGCTCGCAGGTGCAACAGCTGGCGCGAGTAGTCCCAGTCGTAGACGGCCTGTGCGGCGTCGATGCCCTCGTAGCACTGCAGGCGGATCAATTCGCCGCCTGTCCAGCGACTGATCACCTTGGCGACCTCGGTCTTGCCGACGCCCGCCTCGCCTTCGAGCAGTAGCGGCCGTTTCAGCGCCAGCGCCAAGAACACCGACGTGGCCAGCCCATCGTCGGGCAGGTATCCGTGCAAGCTGAGCGCCTGCGATACATCGGCAGGTGACGTGGGATTCACAGCGGGGGTGACAGCCATTACTCGACAGGCTAGAGCCGATGCCATGCTCTGTACGTGGTACGCCAATTCACCGTTCACGTTCCTCACGCGCGCCAAGTGTCGCTGTTCACGCAGGGTTGTCACACGTTGACCGTCTCGCAGACGGTCATGCAGCGACAGGCAGACACGCCGACGTGGAACGGCGAGGTCGACGCGGCTGAGGGTGACCTGTACTGGTTCGTCGTCGACGGAGTCGGACCGCTGCTCGATCCCGACGCGATGGATGTTGCGCTGACGCCCGACGGTCCGCGCAGCGCTGTGCGTACCACCTGGCCCGCCCAGCCGTCGCTCGGCACTCAACACGACGATCCGATCGTGTACGAGTTGCACGTGCGCGGCTTCGCCACGACGTTTGCCGGGTGCATCGAACGGCTCCCGTATCTCGCCGATCTCGGGATCAACGTGATCGAGCTCATGCCCGTCCACCCGTTCGACATCAGCGACAACTACTGGGGCTACATGCCGCTGGTGTGGGGAGCCGTTCACCGGCCGTATGCCAACGGCGACGACGCACCGGCAGAACTGGCGTCGTTGACGCAAGCTGCGCACTCTCATGGCATCGAGGTATGGCTCGATGTCGTGTTCAACCACACGGCCGAAGGCGATCCGACCAAGCCGACGCTTTCGTTGCGCGGTCTCGACGAGGCGAACGCGTACCTGCATCGACCCGATGGCACGTACAACGACGACAGTGGAACCGGGAACGTCGCGAACCCGCAGGACCCCAACATCCAGCAATTGATTCTCACCGCGCTCGAACGTTTCGCCGATCTCGGCATCGACGGCTTCCGCTTCGACCTCGCTTCGTTGCTGACCCGCGACGGCGGAGGCCTTGTGGATCGAATCACCGAGTGGGGAGCGCATCGCGTGGTGCGATTGATCGCCGAGCCGTGGGATCTGGCCTCGTACCAGGTAGGAGAGTGGCGTCCGCCTTGGTTGCAGTGGAACGATCGATATCGCGACCAGATGCGCGGCTTTGTGCGCGGCGAGCCGGGCTTGGTCGCCGCGGCGATCCAGCGCGTGCAGGGCAGCCCTGATCTCTTCGCAGCGGGACCCAGGGGCAGCGTCAACTTCCTGACCGCGCACGATGGTCTGACGATGCACGATCTCACGGCGTTGACGAGCGACCACCATCACTCGTGGGATTGCGGCGACGAGTTGCGGCTGCAGCAACTGAAGAACTACTTCACCGTGCTGCTGCTGTCGGCCGGCACGCCGATGTTCGTCATGGGCGACGAGTTCGGGCGGACGCAGAATGGCCTCGACAACCCCTACGACATCGACAGTGAGGTGACGTGGGTCGACTGGAGCCGGCTCGATGAGTGGGGCGAACTGCACGGATACGTGCGGGAGCTGCTGCGGCTGCGGCGTTTGCATCCGCCAAGCGACTTCCGTTTCTACGGCGCCGAGTCGATGCCCGACACCTCACTGGAATCGCACTCACTGGCCTGGTCGTCGGGTGGCCTTTATGTCATGGCCAACTTCTGGTGGGAGCCCGTTCGATTTGAGATCCAGGAGGAGGGTTCGTGGCGGGAGGCGCTGTGCACATCGGCGTCCGAAGCACCGATGGTGGCGCCTCGCTCGATGGTGGTCTGGCAACGCGAGTGATCGTGCCGGTGCGCTCAAATTCCCGCGTACTAGATGTCCGGCTGACGGATGATCGCGACGGGGCACGTCGCGTGATGCACGACCGTGCGGCTCACCGAGCCGAGCAGCGCCGACCGTAATGCGCCGCGGCCTCGCGAGCCGACCACGAGCAGGTCGGCGTCGCCCGCTTCGGCGAGCAAGGCTTCGGCGGGAGACAGCTCAACCAGCTTGGCGTGTACATGCACCGATCCGCCGGACAGACGTGGTTCCAGCGACTCGAGACTCGTCTTCAGCTCCTCCATCGCATCGAGCTGCATGTCGGTTCGAGGTTCGCTGACCGACGTACGCGACCCGGTGTACGGGTAGATCCAACCGTGGACAGCCGTGAGCTCGGCACCCGTCAAGACTGCCTGGCCGTATGCCCACTCGAGTGCCTGCAACGAGCCAGCCGAGCCGTCGACACCGACGACGATCTTGTGCATCGTGGACCCGATCTCGACTGCAGGCTTTGCCGGCACGACAATGACCGGCACGTGCGATCGGTGCACCACGCTGAGAGCCACCGAGCCGAGCATTCCATCCATGAACCCGGTGTAGCCCGTGGCTCCGACCACGATCTCGTCGCCCGCTTGAGCGCACTCGGCGATCTCGATGGCGGCCGGCGACATCGCCGATATTCCGTCGACGACCACCTCCGGACTGATCTCGGCGACCTCTTCGATCGCCCGACTGATGACAGCGTCAGCACCGGCCTTGTACATCTCGAGGTCTTCGTGTCGCGGATAGGTCGCGCCCTCCGGGCCGCCGTAGACCGGGACGCTGTAGCACGACACGACGAGAACCGCGGCGTTGCGGCGGCGTGCCTCGTACGCAGCCCACCCCACCGCGGCGATGGACGGATCGGATCCATCCACGCCCACAACAATTTTTTTGGCAACAATTTTTTTGGCAACGATCTCTTTGGCATCGACGTTCTTCGTCATATGTTGAGCGTGGCCCGAGATGGCTCCTCACAACAGTTGCCGAGGTCCTCAGACCTCAGGACTTTTGTCCCTCGGTCGCGAGGTCCCATTCGACTGAGAAGCCGTCGCCGGTGGCACGCGCCACGAACCTGCGGCCACTGACCGTGGCTACCTCCATCAGAAGCCATGCATGGCGGCCGTCGGCGATCCACGGATCGGGCTTCGGCAAATCGGCCGTCTCGTGGCTGCGCCGTACTCTGCCGCGAAGCAGCACGCTCCATGCCGTGCGCGACGCAACGTCGATCTCATCGACCTCGAACGACGCGGGCCCTTCACACTTGGCCATAAGCGAAGCGGGACCGGTGCGTACGACGATCCACACCATTCCGTCAGCACGGTGCAGCCTGTAGCTGACCGGGAAGGCGATCGGCGTGTCACCATCGAGGAAGCACAGCCGACCGACCGAGCGGGCCTCGACCAGTTCGTAGCACTCCCACGTCGGCAAGTCGGCGCGATGGGCATCGCTCATGGCTACTGCTCGACGATCAGGGCAGTGACCATTCCGAACATTCCGGTGGGGCCTTCGGCATGGTTGAGGATGTGGCAGTGCCAGGCCCAGACACCGGGGTCCTCTGCCTTGTAGAGCACTGTGAAGCGCTCGCCCGGAGAGATGTTGATGGTGTCGCCGGGCATCGGTACGTCGAGCGGGACACCGTCTTTGGCGATGATCCAACCGACTGGTTGGTGCATATGCATCGGGTGCGCCATGAGCCCCTCGTTGAGGTAGTTGACCTGCAGGACCTGGCCGATACGGATCGTTGTCGGTTCCGTAGCGGGGAAGCTCTTGCCGTTGAGGCTGAGCCCGATGGTCCCTGCATCGTTCAACACCATGTTGACCGACTTGTCAACCTTGGTATAGCCCTTGTCGATCAGCATCTGCGGGATCGGCATCTCGTCGATCGTGAAGGCGCCGAACAATCCGTTGGGCACCTGCAGTTGGGCGTTGTGATGTGAGTGGTAGATGCCGACCGCGGGGCCCTTCGCAACGAACTCGTAGGTGAAGCTTTCACCAGGTGGGATCGGTGGCTGGGTGTACGGGTCGACACCGTCCATGACGTTGGGCACACGGATCCCGTGAAGGTGCATGGATGTCGATTCGGGCAGGCTGTTCTTCAACACGATCCGCACCTTGTCGCCGTCGTTGACGTGCATCTCCGGCGCGGGGACCACACCGTTGTACGTCCAAGCTTCGACCAGGTTTCCGGGCGACACCTCCCATTGAACGATCTTGGCCTCGAGGTTGTATTCCTTGGTGCCGTCGGCCAGGACCGTCGGCTCCAACAAGTCGCCGCCACGGCCCTCGGTTTTCGCCGGATATGCCGCCGCGACCTCGGCCATTGCCGCGTCCATCTCCTGCCATGTCATCGTGGCTTCGGCCTGCGGCGCAGCAGCGGTGTGCTCGCCACCGATCGTCAGATCGGCCTTCATCCCGTTCGCCGCGTGTCCGGCGATCTCGCACAGCACCTTGTACATGCCTTCGCCGACATTGCCGACTTCCAGCTCGGCCGTCGCACCGGGGTTGATGTCTGCGGACTTCAGGCCAAGCTCCGGTACCGAGATGTTGTGGACAGCGGCACCGGTGTTGGTGATTCGCAGCGTGCCCCCTTCCAGCGGCAGGCTGATCATCAGTGGGCTGATCTTGAACTCACTGAGGATCACCTCGGTGCTGGCGGGCGCCGCAACCGCTTCCGCCCCCGACGCCGACTCGCTGCGTAACCCGAACATCGCTAGCGCGAGCGCCATCACCGAGACGATGAACGCGAACCAACCAAGGACCGACCTGTCTTGCTGTGCCATGTCAGCCATCGTGACGATGAGATGGTGAGGCAAGTAGGGCTTGTGGGCATCGTATATCGGGACCTAGGTCCCCAGTTCAGCTGACCAGCGGGGGATCGTGGATCGCATCGAGCACCTCGCTCATGGCCGTCAGCGAGTGGCCGCTGACAAAGGCATCGACGTGGGGGAGCGCTGCCACCATCGCACCGACCAACGGTTGAAAGCTCTCGCTCTGCTTGCGCGGATTGACCCACACCACGCGGTGCGCCAGACGCGACAGTCGCGCCATCTGTTCGCCGACAACGGCCGGATCGCCGGCATCCCACCCATCCGACACGATCAGCAGTACAGCGCCCCGAGCCAAGCCGCGGCGTCCCCAGCCGTCGTTGAACGCCTTCAAGGCGTCGCCGAGGCGGGTACCGCCGGCCCAGTCGGGAGCGCTGGCCGCAGCCCGTTGCAACGCCACGTTCGGGTTGCGGATCCGCAAGAGGCGCGTCAGCCGGGTCAACCGAGTGGCGAACACGAAGGTCTCGGCGTTGGTTCCACCCGCGGCACAGTGCAGTAACTGCAGGTAGGCGCGGGCGTAGGGCTCCATCGAACCGGAGACGTCGGCGATCATCACCAGGCGTCGCGGCCTCGCGGTCGTGCGTCGCCAGATTCGCTCGACGGGATCACCTGCGGTTCGACGGCTGCGTCGGATTGTGGCACGCATGTCAAGCCGTCGACCTCTGGATGATCGCTGCGTTCGGCGACGCGTGCGCTGCGGCGGGGCAAGTCGCATCTGCGTCATCAGCACCCGAAGCGTCGCCAACTCCGTTGGCGTCAACGCGGCGTAGTCCGCCTGGTGCAGGTATTCGGCGCTGCTCGCTGTCATGGCCAATGTCTGGGCTTCGACTTCCTCGTCGCCGTGCTGGCTGTCCTGGCCCGCCCGCCCGGTGCCGGCATGCCCGCGCCTGTCGTCGCTGCTCCGTTCGGGTCGTTGCCGTGGCTCGCTTTCAGCCTGCGGAGAGTCTGGATCGCCGCGCGTGTCGGCTGGGTCAGCAAGTTCGCCGAACACATGACCGAACACCCTGTCGAACTGTTCGATCTGGTCGTGTGCGCTGACGAGTGTGATCCGTGCCGCCCAGTAGACGTCGTTGTATGTCGCGGGGGCGGTCAGGGAGATCGCCGCGGCGAATCTGCCGGACCGCTGCGGAGTCACAGGGATGCCTGCCGAGTGCAGGCGATCTCCGAAGGTGGCTGCAACCGTCGCCAGGTCGATCATCTAGTCGGAGCCGGTCGCCACCCAGCGGTAACCCCGCTGTCTGACCAGATCGAGATCCTCGCGGTACTTCATCACCGAGCCGAGTGTGCGCCCGACGGCCGCGTCGTCGAGCAGGTCGATGCCGAGCAGTTCGATGGCGGCGACCCAGTTGATCGCCTCGGCGATTCCCGGCGGCTTCTGCACATCGAGCGTTCGCAACCTGGCAACCGCTGCGGCGACATTCTCGGCGAGATCGGCGCTGGCGGCCGGCACGCGTCGTCGCACGATCGCGGTTGCCCGATTGACGTCGGGATAGTCGATCCAGTGATACAGGCACCGGCGCTTCAGCGCGTCGTGCAGGTCGCGTGTTCGATTCGAGGTGAGGACGACGATCGGTGGGAACGCTGCGGTGATCGTGCCGAGCTCGGGGATCGTGACAGCTGACTCTGCCAGCAACTCGAACAGGAACGCCTCGAACTCGTCGTCGGATCGGTCGACCTCGTCGATCAGCAACACCACCGGCCGCGGTCCCTGGTGTTCGATTGCCTTCAGCAGCGGGCGGGCGACGAGATACTCGGGTGTGAACAGGTCGTCGCTGTCAAGCGGCTTGCCGGCGGCCTCGGCGGCTCGGATTCCCAACAGCTGGCGCGAATAGTTCCACTCGTATAGGGCCTCGGCAGCGTCGATCCCTTCGTAGCACTGCAGCCGGACCAGCGGCGTCCCGATTGCCGCCGCCAGGGCCTTGGCGGCCTCTGTCTTGCCGACTCCGGCCTCACCCTCGAGCAACAACGGTTGCGGCAGTCGCGCCGCGCAGAACAGTGCTGTCGCCAGACCTTGATCGGCGAGGTAGTCGACCTCGTCGAGCTTGCGGCACAGCTCGTCGACCGTGTCGAGGTCGATGCTCACGAGAGATAGGCGTGCGGGTCGGCGGCGAAGGCTCGCAGGCAGCCCGTGCCGCAGAACCAGAAGCGACGACCGTCGTGGTCGAGGTGCAACGACGCGTCGACCATCACAACGCTCATCCCGCACACAGGATCGAGCGCTGAGTCGGCCGCGGCCGGCGGACCCTCGCTGACGGGCCGCCCCGATTGACGAGGCCTGGTCGAGATGATCTCGGCGAGGATCGACAGGGCAACTTCCTCCGGTGTTCTGGCACCGATGTCGAGCCCAGCCGGCGTATGGACCCGTGCTTTCATCGACGAGCAGACGTCGATCGAGCCGAGTACCGCCTCGCCCCGCTTTCGGCTTGCCACGAGACCGACATAGGGGATGTTTGCCTGCAGCGCGTCGACGAGCAGTTGTTCCTCATCGCGTCCGTGCGAGGCGATGACGACGGCCGCCGTGTCGCCAGGCAGCATCCCGGCGTATGCAGTGCCGGCGTGGCCGAGTGGGCCCACCAGGTCCAGCAACGCGCGTGCGATCGGCGTCTCGCCCGCGACCACAACCAACGGTGCAGGGATCACCGGCTCGAGGAATATCTCCAGGGTGCCGCCGGACAGGCACGGGTTGTGCACGGTCAGCGAGCCTGGCCGTGGTGCTTCGGGCTCGGGGGTGATGCGCAGCAGCAGTGTCTCACCGCTGTCGAGCAGCGCCAGCGCCTGGGCCCGTACCGTCGACTCGGCACATGCGCCACCGACGAAACCTTCGATGGTCCCGTCGGCGAGCACGATTGCCTCGGCGCCGGGCTTTGCACTGGTCGGTTTCTCTGCTGCGACGACACGCGCATGGACGTACGCTGCGCGAGCATGACGCAGCTCCAACCCACGAGCAGACAGATCGTGTGTCATCGAGAAAACGCTAACTGCCGAACCATCTATTACGTGATCGCCATGTCGGTGCGGAAGGGGTTGCCTTGGAGGGCACGCCACACCTGCGCCGGGGTCAGCGGCATGTCGGCGTGACGGACCTGGATGGCATCGAGCACCGAATTGACAACCGCGGGAGGTGACCCAACGGTTGCCGATTCTCCGACACCTTTCACCCCCAGCGGGTGATGCGGCGATGGCGTGATGGTCTCGCCGAGCTCCCACGACGGGCATTCCATCGATGTCGGCAGCAGGTAGTCCATGAACGACCCGCCGAGGTTGTTGCCGTCCTCGTCGAAGGCGATCACCTGCATCAGCGCCATACCGACACCGTCCGCGAGGCCACCGTGCACCTGGCCCTCGACGATCATCGGGTTGATACGCGGACCGCAGTCGTCGACGGCGATGAACCGGCGAACCTTGACCTCGCCGGTTCCGGGATCGACATCGGTGACGCAGATGTAGGCACCGAACGGATAGGTCAGGTTCGGCGGGTTGTACACGCACTGGCCGTCGAGGTGTCCTTCGACGCCGTCGGGCAGTTCCAGCGAACTGTGCGACAGCATGGCGATCTCCTGGATCGTCTTGCCTTTCTCGGGGTCACCCTTGACCTGCCAGCGTCCGAGCTCCCACTCGAGATCATCGGGCGAGCATTCGAGCGACGCGGCTGCAACGATGCGTGCCTTGTCGCGCACCCGCCGAGCGACGATTGCGGCCGCACCGCCGCTGACCGGCGTGGAACGCGAGCCGTACGTGCCGAGACCGAACGGGGTGTTGTCGGTATCGCCCTGGATGACCTCCACATCCTCCGGCGGGATGCCCAACTCCTGGGCGACTATCTGCGCAAAGGTGGTCTGATGCCCTTGGCCTTGCGAGATGCAGCTCAGCCGGAGCTGGGCCTTGCCGGTCGGGTGCACTCTCAACTCGGCGCCGTCGGCCATGCCCAGACCGAGGATGTCCATGTGCTTGCGGGGCCCTGCGCCGACGCCTTCGGTGAAGAAGGCGATGCCGATGCCCATCATCGGCTCGCTGGTGTCACCGGCGGCGCGGCGTTGGCGGCGGCCCGCTTGCTCGGCACGAAGCTCGTCGTAGCCGGCGATTCGCATCGCTTCGAGCAACGCGGGTCCGTAGTTGCCGCTGTCGTACTCCCAACCCGTTGGCGTGGTGTAGGGGAACTGCTCGGAGCGCAACAGGTTCTTCAGGCGCAGTTGGGCAGGGTCGATGTTGATCTCGTTGGCGAGGCAGTCGACAAGTCGTTCGACCAGATAGACAGCCTCGGTGATTCGGAACGAGCAGGCGTAGGCCACGCCGCCCGGCGCCTTGTTGGTGTACACGCCGGTCACCTTGCAATGCGCAGCTTCGAAGTCGTAACTGCCGGTGAAGATGTGGAAGAACCCGGCGGGGAACTTCGTTGGTTGGGCGGTGCCGTTGAAGCAGCCGTGATCGGCCAGCACGTTGACGCGTACGCCGAGGATCTTGCCGTCGTTGGTGGCTGCGATCTCGCCGTGCATGTGATAGTCGCGGGCGAACGCCGTGCTCATCAGGTGCTCGCTGCGGTCCTCCATCCACTTCACCGGCTTGCCGGTGACGATGGATCCGACGATCGACAGCACGTAGCCGGAATAGATGCCGACCTTGTTGCCGAAGCCGCCGCCGATGTCTTGGGTGATGATGCGGATCTTGTGCTCCGGAAGGCCTGCCACCAGCGCGTAGACCGTGCGGTGGGCATGCGGAGCCTGCGATGTGCACCACACCGTCAACTGCCCGGTGACCTTGTCCATGTACGCCACGGAACCGCATGTCTCCATCGGGGATGGATGTGTGCGCGGGTACAACATGTCCTGTTTCACGATCACGTCGGCCTTGGCGAACGCGGCGTCGCACTTGGCCTCGTCGCCGGCCTCCCAGTCGAAGATGTGATTGTCGGTCTTGCCTTCCTTGTCGGTTCGGATCACCGGGGCGCCGGGATCGAGTGCCTTCTTGGCATCGATGACCGCCTCGAGGATCTCGTACTCGACCTCGATCAATTCCAACGCGTCGCGAGCGGAGTACTTGTCTTCGGCGACCACAAAAGCAACCTCTTGGCCTTGGAAGCGGACCTTGTCGGTTGCGAGTACAGCGGCGGTGTCGTACGACAACGTCGGCACCCATGCCAGACCGAGCGTCTCGAGCACGGCGCCGGTGATGACGGCCTTCACCTTGGGGTGAGCCTCGGCCGCAGACGTGTCGATCGACTTGATCAACGCATGCGCGACGGGGCTGCGCAGGATCGCGCCATAGAGCATGCCGGGCATGTCGAGGTCGTCGATGTAGTGGCCCTGGCCGCGCAGGAAGCGGGCGTCTTCCTTACGCAACATGCGGCCGAAGCCGATCGGGTTTCCGCCCTCACTGGTCGGTACCTCTGTGACGGTCATGCCGGTACCTCCTGTGTTGCGTTCTCGGCGGCCCAGCGAATGGCGCGCACGATGTTCTCGTATCCGGTGCAGCGGCAAATCGTGCCGCATATGGCCTCACGGATCTGTTCGTTGCTCGGGTCTGGATTGCGGTCGAGCAGAGCCTGACCGGTCATCAACATCGCCGGTGTGCAGAAACCACACTGCAGTCCGTGCTGGTTCATGAACCCCTGTTGGAGCGGGCTCAGGACTCCGCCCTGCTCGAGATCTTCCACCGTTCGGATCGAACGGCCATCGGCCATCGCGGTCAGCACGGTGCACGCCTTGACCGGCTCGCCGTCCATCCACACCACGCAAACACCACAGTTGCTCGTGTCGCAGCCCCAGTGACTGCCGGTCAATTGCAGGTGATCACGAAGGAAGTGGATCAGGAGCAGCCGCGGCTCGACGTCGCGAGTGACGTCTTGACCATTGACATTGATGGTGACTTCCATCATGAACCTCCATGTGCGCGAGCGACGGCACGGCGCAGTGCACGCGCCGTGAGTTCCTTGGCGAGATGCCGTTTGTAGTCAGCGGGTCCGCGTTGATCGCTGGACGGGTTGCTGGCGTCGGCGGCGAGTTGTGCCGCCGCGGCGATGTTGGCTTCGCTGGGCGTTTGGCCGCGTAGCGCCGCCTCCGCCGCTGGTGCGCAGAAGTGCTCGACGCCCACAGCGGTCAGACCGATTCCACAATCGCCGACGACGTCGCCGTCGATGCTGACGAACACACCGGACGCGGCCACCGCCCAGTCACCCGCTCGCCGCTCGACCTTTTCGTAGGCGCTACCCGTCCGGTGGCGGATCGGGACCCGGATCTCGGTCACGATCTCGCCCGGTCGTGCTGCGGTCTCATATGGACCGAGATGAAACTCTCGTGCAGGGACCGTGCGCTGACCATCCTTGCTGTGCAGCACGACGGTTGCCGACAGTGCCGACATCACCGCCGACAGGTCCTCCGACGGGTCGGCCTGGCACAACGACCCGCCGACGGTTCCACGGTTGCGCACGATCGGATCGGCGATCACCCGCTCGGCTTCACCGAAGATCGCGTAGTGCTCGTTGGCCACAGCGGATTCCAGCAGCTCGCGATGCCGGGTCATGGCTCCGATGCAGATCTCGTCGCCTTCGACACGCACGTATGCCAGGTCGAGATCGTTGATGTCGATGAGGTGTTCAGGTCTGGCGAGTCGAAGTTTCATCATCGGAAGCAAGCTGTGCCCGCCTGCCACCAATCGGGCCTCGGGCCCGAGCCGATCCAGCAGTGCGATTGCATGTTCGATGCTGGTCGCTCGTTCGTACTCGAACGGCGGTGGAATTTGCATGAGATCCCCCGATCCTCACTGGCCCCAAAACTCTGTGCAGGGACATGCCAATTGGCTGGCCCCAGGCCGAGATCATGCGCGCCGGGCAGCCTGGCGTCAACGGCGTCCTAACCGAAGGGTTATCTCGACCCGACGGCGGCCGGGCGGCGGGCCTACAGTTCCGCGGCGGTGACTCTCGCCCAGCTGAAAGTGTTCGTGTTGGTCTCACGACTCGGGTCGGTCCGCGCTGCTGCGGCCGCTCTCGGTGTCAGTGAGCCGGCCGTGTCGCAGGCCCTGGCTGCATTGCGCCAGCACCTCGACGATCCCCTGATCAGCCGCAGCGGAACCGGCATGGAACTGACGCCCGCGGGCCGCCGCGTCGTGTCGATCGCATCACAAATGGTCAATCTGGCCGTCGATGCCGAGGTTGCCGTGCGACAGTCGAACGGCGCCGCCGAACTGTTGCGGGTGGTGACGACCAGCACGCTGTCGCAGTCGATCGTGCCGGCTCTGCTGCAAGCGTTCACAGCGCGTGCCGGAGGCATCGAGGTCAGCCTGGGAGTCGCGACCACCGATGAAATGGCAGCCTTGATCGAGGAGCGACTGGCCGATGTTGCTCTCGGGCCACGGTTGCCCGGGATCGAGGCCGAGGCGGTCATGCGGTACCGGCTGACGTTGGTCGGGCATCCTGACCTGCGTGTCAACGGCGGTGGCCTCACGGGGCTGCGCTGGCTGGTCGATCCAACCGGCACGGACCCGCGCAGTGATGTCGGCTCACTCTTAGCGAAGTATCGGGTTCCGGAATCGCATATCAGGGTGTTCGCCAACGAAAAGGCCGCCTGGTCAGCGGCCGCTGCAGGCGATGGCGTGGCGCCGGCCATCGACCACATGGTCACTGCCGAGATCGACCGCGGCGCCCTGGCCAGGGTGCGAGCACCTGACATGCCGATCGACCTGCTGCTATACGTGAGTTCGCTGACCGCCCAGCGCCGGTCCAGCGCCGCCGACAAGCTACGCCGGTTCGTGCGCACACCCGACGCCATGCAGGCGATGTATCGGCCCGACGGTGGCGTGCCGGCGGCCAAGTTCCGGCCACCGGTGTACGTCACTCTCTGGAGTTGATTCGTCAAGATGTCTTAAGTCCAAAACCTTCCCCTTGAGCAGGACGTGTCTGGACCGGATAATAAAGAGAGGTCCGACGCGGGCGCGGCGAACTATTTCGGAGGTAGATCGAAAATGAAGCGACGATTGATAGGGGTGGCTGCAGCGATTCTGGGCAGCACGCTGATGGGCGGAATTGTCGTGCAAACGGCCTCCGCCGCGGATCCTGTGCCGACAATAGTGACGCTGCCGCTGTTCGGGTCACCGCTGGAGATCACAATCACCACGGGCCCGGGCGGAGCGTTGACCGACGTATCGGTCGACCCGGCTACCAACACGGTGGCTGACAAGCTCAGCCCGCGAAAGGTCGTCTTCGAGAGCGCCAAGGTGGGCGATCCCACCTCGACGGCCAAGGTCGTCGTCAAGTCGAAGAAGGGCGGCCAGAGCGTTTCGGCTCGCGCCGGCTCGTTGGCCGACATCTCCGGTGCCGGCTCCTGGAGCGGTGACCTGTTCGGCACCGGCACTGCCACGATCGTCAACTTCATCATCGGTACGATCAATGGCGGTCCCGACATCACTGGGGTCACCAGCAGCGATGCAACCGCTGCCATCGGTGCGGTCAAGTATTCGTCCGACGATGACGACGACGAGTCCGAGCAGTCGGCGAAGGTGTCGATCAACTTCACCGACCCCGCCAGTGATCAGTCGCGAACCCTCACCATCAAGGTCAAGGTCGAAGAAGAAGACGGCGAGACCGAGGCCAAGCTCAGCATTTCACTGAGCCGTCTCAAGGGTGTTGCAG
>JANOCR010000176.1:0-2609 GCA_031412355.1 Ilumatobacteraceae bacterium
GGGACGCGCGCATGCAAAGCTGCGTCGGCCGCGGCACGACGGTGTGGTGCGCGAACAATATTTTTCTAAGTCAAACGGGCGGCATCAAGTCGGCGGTGCAGTATTACCGCGTGTCGAGTCCCAACGCGCGCCGCATCACCCCGAACACCCCGATGGTTCTCACCGGTCCCGCCGCGGGACACCCGCTACTGCAAACGTTGGATGATCCTTCCGGCGTCAGCGTTCTCGGAACGGTCAACAACTGCGCCCACGGGTCGACGCCTTGGGGCACATACCTGACCTGCGAAGAGAACTTCAATGGCTACTTCGGCACCGACAACGCTGCATTCACTCCCACGCCGTTGATGAACGCCTACGGAATCGTCAGGACCCCGTTCGCCGCGGTGTGGTACCGCGTCGATCCCCGATTCGACATCGCCGTGGACCCGAACGAATCCAATCGTTTCGGTTGGGTGGTCGAGATCGACCCGATGGATCCATCGTCGACGCCGAAGAAGCGCACCGCACTCGGGCGCGTGAAGCACGAGGTCGCCGCGTTCGCCGAGGCCGCCGACGGCCGGGCCGTCATCTACTCCAGCGACGACGAGCGGTTCCAACGGTTGTACAAGTACGTTTCTGCCCGCCCGTGGAAGAAGATGCTCCGCGCTGGCCAGAGTCCCCTCGACGAGGGCACACTGCACGTGGCCCGCTTCGACGGGGACGGGACCGGAGCGTGGGTTCCGCTGGTACCCGGATCAGTTCCCGGCTACACCGATCTCGCCAGCATCTTGATCGATACTCGAGGCGCGGCTGTCGCAGCCGGAGGCACGGCGATGGACCGGCCCGAATGGGTCGCAGTACACCCGCATGTACCCGGCCTCGCCTACGGAACGTTCACGAACAACACTGCGCGAACCGCTGCTGATCCCGCCAACCCGCGCTTCCCGAACCCTCACGGCCACATCCTTCGCTGGCACAACAACGCAAGCGACCACGGCGCAGAAGCGTTCGTGTGGTCGGTCTACGCACTCGCCGGGGCCGGCCTCGGCAGTGGTGACGGTTCGACCATTGCCCCCGGCGATGCCTTTGGTTCACCCGACGGCCTCGCAGTCGACCAAAAGGGCTGGGTCTGGATCCAGACCGATGGTGGCCAACCAATCTCGTGCAACAATCAAATGCTCGTATCCGAACCGGCGACCGGCGATGTCCGCCGCTTCCTCACCGGACCGAAGGGTTGCGAGGTCACCGGATGGACCGTCGCCGACGACGGCCGAACTCTCTTCGTCAACATCCAGCACCCCGGCGAGCTGGCCACGTTCGGAGCGCCGGCGGCGCAATCGAACTGGCCCGACTTTGCCGGGCGGCCACGCTCGGCCACAGTGGCGATTCAGCGAGTGGACGGCGGCCGCGTCGCCTGACACAGCGCGACGCGGTCGACGACCGTTCAAGACAATGCGCTGAGGACGGCGACCCGGAACGGCTCGGCGACCAACACGAGGAGAGGAGCCTAGGTACCCGCCGCAGCCGCGTCCTTCATGTGTGCCTCGCGCGCTTCGGCGGAAACCCAGTCAGCGATTTCGACGAGCACATCGGGATCATCGTGCTTCTCATACCGGCTGCTGCCCAGAAACCCGGGCAGGTCGGAACCGTGCGCGGCAAGCATTCTCTCGAATACGGCCCGGAGCTCGTCCCGCCTGCCCGGGAACGCCTTGAGCTCCACGATCACCTTGATTGTCATCGCGCCCTCCCATCGAACCGGCTACCACGACCAGATTTTGTCACACGACAGTCTCGCCCCAGACGCTGTGTCGACAGGCGCTGTGTCGTTCGTGCGCGGCCCCTGACGGTGTCCGGTTGGTGTGCGCCGTCACCCCGCGCGCTCGACCAGCGCAGGAGTCACTGCGGGGGTTTCGCCGGTTGGACGAGAGTGTTGTGGAAGTTCGTGATCTTCCACGTCCCATTGGTGCACAAGAGCACAGCAGTGATGCGAGAGTGGCTCACGCCATGCAGCGCGCCGCTCGGTGCGTCGAGCGAGGCGTTCTACGAGCACGAGCACCTGCCGGGCGCCGTCAACCTACCTGCTGCCGACATCGACCGGCAGGCCAGGGTCGTGCTTCCGGATGCGGCGGTGCCGATCGTGGTGCACGGCGCGCACCGGCACGACCGTCATCGGCAGGCGGCCGCCGCCGAGCTGCGCCGGCTCGGCTTCCGCGATGTCCGTGAGTACGTCGAGGGCAAGGAGGGCTGGATTCTCGCCGGCCTACCCACGGCTCGCGGCGACCACGACCACACCTGACCAACAGGGGCCACCGGCGACCGCTCCGGTGCGCGCTCGAGGCTCACGCGTTGTACCGTCACCAGCATGCGCACCACGAAGATCCTCACCACCGGGTTGCTGGCCGCCGGCCTGCTGATCGCTGCCTGTGGCGGTGACTCCGATGAGTCGACTGCCAGCCAACCAGCAGCGGAGACGGACGCGGCGGAGCCGGCGACAGCGACCGACTCCCCCGCAGTAAACGCCACATCGGCTCCGGCGGCGAGCGCCGCGCCGGCACCGGCACCGGCAGCTGAGGGCATCGTCACCGAGTGCCCCGACGTGACCGAGATCGGTCCCATCTACGGCTCCGAGT
>JANOCR010000177.1:0-3291 GCA_031412355.1 Ilumatobacteraceae bacterium
GGCCTCGACACGTCGGTGGCGATTCTCGAGACCATTCACGGCGCCTTCGGCAGCGCCGCCGACGCTCCAGCACAGACGCTGCTCGACATGATCGCCGCGGACCACCTCGGCCGAAAGACCAAGCAGGGCTTCTACTCCTACTGAGCGTGCCCAATCTTGGCCATCGGTGTCGCCGTCGAACTTTGTCGCTCTCGAGTCGTCCATCGACTTGCCAGCGACGAAGTTCACCTGTCACGGGACCCGCGGGAGTGAGCGATGAGAGCGCAGCGGGTGCTGCAAACTGTGGTGATGGATACGGGCCGTCGACCGATCGAGCCGCCCGCCAACCGTTGGCGATTGCCCGCACCAGAACTGGCCGACGACAAGGGGCTGTGCGGAATCGGTGCCGATCTGGCGCCCGGAACATTGCTCGCCGCGTATCGCGGCGGCATCTTCCCCATGCCGCATCGCAAGAAGACGCTCGGCTGGTGGTCGCCGGATCCGCGCGGCGTGATTCCACTCGACGGCTTGGTCGTGTCGCGGTCGCTTCGCCGCAGTTGCCGTCGCTACGAGGTGCGTGTCAACACCCGATTCCGTGACGTGATGGAACGGTGTGGCGATCCCAGTCGGCCCCACGGCTGGATCACACCGCAGTTCGTGGACGCGTATGAGGAACTCCATCTGCTCGGCTGGGCGCACAGTGTCGAGACGTACTTCGATGGACACCTCGTCGGCGGGTTGTACGGCGTGAGCATCGCCAGGCTGTTCGCGGGCGAGTCGATGTTCAGCGACGCCACCGACGCATCGAAGGTGGCACTTGTGCACTTGGTGGAGCGGTTGGTCGAATCGGGTGCGACGTTGCTCGACGTGCAATGGACCACGCCGCATCTCGCTTCGATCGGCGCCATCGACGTGCCGCGCTGGCAGTACCTGGAACTGCTTGCTGACGCGGTGGGGGATCAGTGAGGTGCGGTGCTGCGGTGCCGGTGGGTCACCCCACGGGCACCGGCGCCCAATCGCTGTGCCGGTTGCCGCCGCCTAACACCACCGATTGACTCCGCCCGCTAGAAGTTCCGCCGAACCTTCGCACCGTGCTGGATTTTTATCGGAACGCTGCGTGGCAAACTTGAGCGCTTCTTGAAGAATGTTTCGACCGTTGACGGGAATCGCCGACGGACCAGCAACACTTTGGTCATGCCGGAACGCGCCGACGAACCGAGCCGCGATCAACCGTGGCTGATGAGGACGTACTCGGGGCACTCGACCGCCAAGGCATCGAACGATCTGTACCGGGCAAACCTGGCAAAGGGCCAGACGGGGCTGTCGATCGCCTTCGATCTACCAACCCAGACCGGCTACGACCCCGACGACCCCTTGGCTCGCGGCGAGGTTGGCAAAGTTGGGGTACCCGTCGCCCACCTCGGGCACATGCGCACGCTGCTCGATGGCATCCCTCCGGCGGAGATGAACACGTCGATGACCATCAATGCCACCGCAGCGTGGATGCTGGCGCTCTACGTGGCCAATGCCGAGTCGCAAGGTGTCGCCCGTGGCGCGCTGCGCGGAACCACACAGAACGACATCGTCAAGGAATACCTCTCGCGGGGCACGTACATCTTTCCTCCGGCCGCGTCGCGCCGGCTGATCGTCGACATGGTTGCCTGGTGCGCCGAACACTCGCCGAAGTGGAACCCGATAAACGTCTGCAGTTACCACCTGCAAGAGGCTGGGGCCACGCCGGTGCAGGAGATCGCGTACGCGCTGGCGACGGCGATCGGTGTGCTCGATGCGGTCCGCGATTCAGGGCAGGTCGCACCAGAACAGTTTCCCCAGGTGTACGGGTCGATTTCGTTCTTCGTCAACGCCGGGATCCGATTCGTCGAAGAGGTGTGCAAGCTGCGCGCCCTTGCCGAACTGTGGGACCGCATCGGCCTCGAGCGGTACGGCGTGACCGACGAGCGTGCCCGCCGGTTCCGCTACGGGGTGCAGGTCAACTCGCTGGGCCTCACCGAGGCGCAACCGGAGAACAACGTGCAGCGAATCGTGCTCGAGATGCTCGCGGTCACGTTGTCGATGCGCGCCCGGGCGCGTTGGAAGCAACAACCGGGGTGGAACGAGGCGTTGGGGTTGCCGCGGCCGTGGGATCAACAGTGGTCGTTGCGGATGCAACAGGTGCTGGCCTTCGAGAGCGATCTGTTGGAGTACGACGACATCTTCGACGGCTCGGTCGTCGTCGAGGCACGCACGACCGAGTTGCGTGATGCAGCGTGGGCCGAGCTCGACGACGTGCTGAGCCTGGGCGGTGCCTTCGAAGCGATCGACGAGCTGAAGGGCAGGCTGGTGAGCTCGATGGTCGGGCGCACTCGGCGGATCGAATCCGGTCAACAGCCGGTCGTCGGCGTCAATATGTTCACCGAGACTGCTGAGTCGCCTCTCGGAACCAGCGGCAACATCTTGACCGTGGATCGCGCCCTCGAGGCGGAGACGATCGCCGATGTGCAGGAGTGGCGCGCGGCGCGCGACTCGGAGGTGGTCGACGCAGCACTGGCGGCACTGACCGCGGCCGCAGTCGACGGCACCAACATCATGGGCCCGTCGATCGACCTTGCCCGAGCGGGCGGCACGACGGGTGAGTGGGCCGCTGCCTTGCGCAGCGTGTTCGGCGAGTACCGGGCGCCAACGGGTGTCGCCGCAGCCATCGGGCGACCGGGTGGCGATCTCGCCGCCGTGGCCGAGCGTGTGAAGGCGATGCCTGGTGGGCCGCCGAGGTTCCTGGTGGCCAAACCTGGCCTCGACGGTCACAGCAACGGCGCCGAACAGATCGCCGTGGCGGCCCGCGACGCCGGGATGGAAGTGGTGTACTCCGGCATTCGCTTGACCGCTGCACAGATCGTCGCTTCGGCCCGAGACGAGGATCCCGACGTGATCGGCCTGTCGATCCTCAGTGGGTCGCATCTCGAACTGGTGCCGGCCATCGTGAGATCGCTGCGCGAGGTGGGCGTCGATGCACCGGTGATCGTCGGCGGGATCATCCCCGAAAACGATCAGGAAATGCTGGTCGCTGCCGGAGTCGCTGCCATCTACACCCCGAAGAACTTCCAGCTCGCAAAGATCATGGCCGATATCGCCGATCTCGCCGCCGCCCACCGCGCCCACTGAACTGCGTTGCCCCTCACCCCATCGCCGTCACAACCCCATTGGGCGCGAATTTGGCCATGGGTGGCGTGATGCCGCGCCCGTAGAACTGTGTGGGCGCGAGTTTTGCCATGGGTGGCGTGATGCCGCGCCCGTAGAACTGTGTGGGCGCGAGTT
>JANOCR010000178.1:0-2198 GCA_031412355.1 Ilumatobacteraceae bacterium
CCCGTGCGATTGCTCGAGACACGTACCGGGACAGGCTTGGGAACCGTCGACGGAGGGTTCAACGGCATCGGGGTCCTGCCGGCCGACTCGGTGCTGGAACTGGGTGTCGTCGGTCGCGCCGAGATGCCGGAATGGGCGCGCTCGGTCGTGCTCAACGTCACCGTGACCGGTGCGCTCGGAGCCGGATTCCTGACCGTGTATCCCTGCGGCGAACCGCGGCCCACGTCGTCGAACCTCAACTACGTGGCGGGCACGACGCGAGCCGTCGCTGTTGTCGCCCAGATCGGCGCCCTCGGCGCGGTGTGCGTCTACACGCAGACACCGACCCACGTCGTCGTCGATCTCACGGGCTACTACGCGTTCGGCGCCAGCTTCAACGCCGTGCAGCCTGCTCGTCTTATGGAGACGCGGGTCGGTCCCGAGTTCCCCACCGTCGACGGGCAGCAGGCCGGGCTCGGCCGGCGCGCCGGTGGCTTGATCACCGAAGTCAAGGTCGCCGGCCGCGGTGGCGTGCCGGCCAGCGCCAACAGCGTGGCGGTCAACGTCACGGCGATCAATCCCTCGCTACAGGGCTTCGCCACCGTGTTCCCATGTGGTGAACCGCTGCCGCTGGCCTCGACCCTGAACTTCGACGCGGGATCGATCGTGCCCAACGCGGCCATGGTGAAAGTCGGTGCCGGCGGGGCGATCTGTGTGTTCTCCAACGTCGAAACCGACTTCGTGCTCGATGTGAACGGCTATGACGCCGCCACCGCGGTGGCACGGTTCTTCGAGCCGACCCGCATCGTCGAAACGCGACCAGGGCTCACGACGTTCGACGGCCAGTTCCAAACGCAGGTCCCGCGGCCAACCGACTCGATCCTGGAAGTGCAGATCGGCGGACGCCTCGGAACACCGACCGCCATTCGCGCCGCTGTCCTCAACATCACGGTCACCGAGGCCAAGGCCCCAGGTTTCGTCACCGTGTATCCGTGCGGCGCAACGCGGCCGGTCGCCTCGACCCTGAACTACGGGCTGGGCACCACGGTGGCCAACCTCGCCGTTGCCTCGACCACCACCAACGGCCGGGTGTGCATCTACACCCAACGGGAGACTCACCTGGTGGTCGACCTCAGCGGCTACCACACGTAGTTGCACGTGTGCGCCGTCGCGCTTTGCGGATCGCTGGCACTTCGCGTTTCGGCCAGTAGTGTCTAGCCACTAGACTCGGGACGTCAAGCGTGTAGACTTGCGGCTTGAAGCCGGTCGACACGAAGAAGGTACGCAAGATCCTCAAGGCCAAGGGATGCGTGAAGACCGACGCGAAGGGCTCGCACGAGAAGTGGACGACGCCCGGAGGTCTGTCAAACACCATCGTAGGCGGCGAAGTCGCTCAGAGCCCGGGCCTGCTACGCAACATTCAGAGCGTGTTCGAGGCAGAGTTCGGACCGAAGTGGTTGGAGAAGGAGCTACAGAAATGATCGCAACAGTGCAACACGACGGCCACAACTGGGTGGCGATTCCGGAATGTGGCGGAGCCACGTTCGCCAAGCGACTCGACCAACTCACGGATCGCGTGAAGGAGGTCGTCGAACTCATGACGGGTCGTTCGATCGCCACGGACGACATCGTGCTACAAGTCAGGGTCGCCGGCTCTGAGCTTGCCGAAAAGGCGAAGGCAGCCAGGGCGGCCGCCGAGCGTGCCGCGGCCGAGGCTGCCGTTTCAACGGCTGAGGCCGTGCAAGCCCTTCGCAGGAACGGGTTGAGCACCCGGGACGTCGCCGAGCTGGTGGGCATCTCTCACCAAAGGGTCAGCCAGCTTACGCCCTGAGGGTCGCTACCGGCACGTCACCAGGCGTGTCATCCGGCCCCGCGAATCGGCGCGAACATGTGGGGATGAGGGACACTCAGATCACCGACGTCACCGTTGTCGACGCCAAGGGTTCAACGGTTGGCTACTACGAGTTCGGCGACCCCGACGGCAAGCCTGTGCTGGCGTTTCATGGCACACCCGCGTGCGGGGCGGGCTTCGCCTTTGCAGACGCGCCGGCGCGTGCGCGCGGCCTTCGGGTGATCGCCCCGGATCGACCAGGTGTTGGTCGCTCGAGCCGTCGCGCGTCGTGGCTCGTGCGCGACTACCCCGCCATGGTCGCCGCGTTCGCAGATGCGATGCACATCGATCGGTTCGGCGTGTGGGGATATTCGGGAGGCGGGCCGTA
>JANOCR010000179.1:0-23231 GCA_031412355.1 Ilumatobacteraceae bacterium
CCGTCGGTGATCTTCGACGACGCGGCCAGCAGCAACGCGACCGTCATCGAGGTTCGCGCTCCCGATTCGATCGGGCTGCTCCATCGCGTCGCCAGGGCGCTCGCCGAGATGGGGCTCGATATCCGCCACGCGACGGTGCAGACCATCGGTCCGAGCGTTGTCGACAGCTTCTACGTACGCACAGCAGAGGGCGCGAAAGTGACCGACAGCTTCCACCGCGCCGAGATCGAACGTGCCCTGCTGCATGCCGTAGGGTCGCCGTCGTGAGCGATGCAGCGCCCAACGATTTCACTCGTGACCTGGTGCGCTGGAGCGAATCGTTGGCGGCGATCGCCCGCACCGGTCTCGGCTTCACGGAGAGCCTGTACGAGCGCGAGCGATTCGAAGAGGTGCTGCACGTTGCTGCCGACATCAAGGCGGCCGCCGACGAGGCGTTGGAGGTGCGCCGTGAACGCGATCACTTCGTGCAGGAATGGATGGAGTCGGTTGGCGAGGGCGTCCCCGGCTACGTGACACCGAAGGTCGCGGTCGGTGCCGTGGTCGGCAACGAGGCCGGCGAGATCCTGTTGGTGCAGCGAGCCGACAGCGGCATCTGGCTGTATCCGACCGGCTGGGCCGACGTCGGCTACTCGCCGTCGGAGGTCGTGGTGAAAGAGGTGTTCGAAGAGACGGGGATCCACTGCGACCCGGTGCAACTGTTGGCCGTGATCGACGGTCAACGCATGGGCTTCACACGTTTCGCCATGTACCTGTTGCTGTTCCATTGCACAGCCACTGGCGGTGAGCTCGTTGGGCATCCCCTCGAGACATCCGGCGTCGGGTGGTTCAAGCGCGACGAATTGCCGTGGCCCGTTGCCGGCGCGAGTTGGTGGGGTCCGATGGCGTTCGCGGCGATCGACGGTCACCCGGTCACCGCTTCTTTCGAAGCGCCGCGTTCGCCGATTTGGCGAGGCAAGTCGGGGTAGTTCGCTAGGAGGCGCTGTCGCCGTGATCGCGCAAGAAGCGCTCGACCTCGGCCATCAGTTCGTCGCTGTTCAGCCGGGTGTCGTCGATTGCGCCGGCCGCCGATGGTTTGTCCTCCTCGTCATCCTCGTCGTCGTCCTCGTCGAGCTGGCCGCTGTCGGCAAGCGACTCGAGTCGCGACACGTAGCCGATGAGGTCGTCGTCGTCGCCGACGAACGCCGAGACCCGAGCGTCGTACTCGCCGGCTTCGGCAAGAAGTCGGGCGGTCG
The DNA here is from genome assembly GCA_031412355.1 of Ilumatobacteraceae bacterium. Taxonomy (GTDB): domain Bacteria; phylum Actinomycetota; class Acidimicrobiia; order Acidimicrobiales; family Ilumatobacteraceae; genus JAENVT01. Next base: position 1,233 of record JANOCR010000179.1, read on the forward strand.
AGGCCGGGCATCCCAGCATCTCGCAGGCCCGCTCGACCAAGGCAAGCGCGGCCTTCGGCGATGGCACCTGCGATGCGTAGGCGGGAACCGCGGCCCACAACGACGCCGAGGCGAGATCGGTCTGCGCTACGGCGTCGTGCAATACGCCGACGATGCCCGTCGGGCCCTCGTAACGCGAGCGCTGCAGGTCGAAGCGGTCGATCATGGCCTGGTCGGTGGCGGTACCCATCAACTGCACCGGGCGAGAATGCGGAACGTCGGCCAACAGTGCGCCAAGAGTCAACAGCATCGACGCTTCGAATCGGTTGGCGACGGCGACGACCTGCTCGCTGAACATTCGCCAGCGCAGCGCCGGTTCAGGACCCAGCAACAGGACCACATCACCACCCGGCGTCGAAGCACTCCACAGTCCGACGGTCGGCCAGACGATCGAGCGGGTCATCCCTGCGCTGAGACGCACGTGCGGCCGCACCGTGGCGAAGTCGGTGAACTCCTCCGGATCGATCTCGGCCAGCGGTTGTGCGTTCCACACCTCGATCAGGTGGCGCACACTGTTGCTGGCTGCATCGCCGGCATCGTTCCACCCGGTGAACGCGGCGATGATCGTCGGCCGTTGAAGTGTTGGTTGGGCCAACCAGCGAACGTGGTCCATCGCCAACCACACTACCGAGGTACGGCTGGGCGGCCTACTGGCCGCCGACGGGCCGGTGGGTTGCCATGCGCCGCGAATCGCGATGGTGAGATCGCTTGACCCGGTACATCGCCGCGTCGGCTGCAGCAAACAGCGCGCCGGCGTCGTACCCAGTTGTGCGTGTGTCCGCGACGCCGATGCTCGCCCGGCAGCCCACCTGAACCCCGATCACGACGGAGATCGGTTCCGAGAGGGCTTCGTCGAGTCGCTCGATGAGATTGTCGGAATTGGGATCGTTGGGCTCGTAGACGATCACGAACTCGTCGCCGCCGATGCGGGCAACGATGTCGGCGCCGCGAACAATCGCCAACAAGCGGCGGGCCGTCTCGCACAGCACGAGGTCACCGGCCTCGTGCCCGTGAGTGTCGTTGACGACCTTGAAGTCGTCGAGGTCGAGATAGGCGACAGCCAATGGCACACCGCTGCGGTGCGTGCGAGCGAGGTCCGCGTCGAACAGTTCCGTCAACAGTCTCCGGTTGGCCAATCCGGTCAGGGGATCGCGCAGCGCAAGGGCGGCCAGATCCTCTTGCAGGCGGCGCAGCTCGGTGACGTCGCGCCCGACTCCTTGAAGCCCGTTGTGCAGCACGCGCACGTCCATCTCGCCGACGACGATCGACCCTTTGGCGTGACGGAAGTGGAAGTCGGATCGCTCTGGCAGCGGCTCGCCCAGGAAGGCGCGATCGACCGCCGCCTTGTCGTCAACGGACAAGATGTCGAGGAATCGGGTGAAGTCTTCGAGGAAGAACGACGGGGGGTAGCCGAGGATTTTCTCGACCGATGGGCTCATGTAGTCGAAGTGGGGATACGGCTCGAGCACGAACCGCCACATGACATCGGTCGACTTGTCAGCGAGATCGCGGAACCGGGCTTCACTGTCGGCCAATCGCGACTCGGCGAGGTAGCGGGCGGTCACGTCGCGACCGACCGCCAGCACCTGCGCGCCATCGGGTCCTGGCAGGTACCGATCGACCCACTCGACCCATTGGCCTGGCGCGTTCGGAGCTTCGCGCATGACGACATCAACGGCGACCAGGTTGTGCGGTCCCAGACGCGAGAGCTGAGCATCGAGACCTTCGTGTCCGTCCGGTGAGAGGAATTCATCGAGCCTGCGCCCGATTACTTCGGACGGCGTGCAGTGGAACCAGGCCGCCCACGACGAGTTGCAGTACACGATGGTGAGGTCGGGCAGTTGGTAGCGCACCACCTGTTCGGGCAGCGCGTCGAGCATCTCGGCGAGGCCGGTCATCTCGCCGGATGGGTACGTCATGCTTGCTTGGTGGCCCCTGAAGTCCGCCGCGAGGGCGCCAGGATCTGGGATTCGAGTGTGTCCGCTTCGAGCGGCCTCGACAGCAGGAAGCCCTGCGCTTCGTCGACGCGTTCGTCGCGGAGATGATCCATCTCGCCCGTGGTCTCGACGCCTTCGGCAAGCGTCTTCAAACCGAGGTCCCGACCGAGTTGCACGAGGGTACGAATCAAGGCTTTCGATTCGGGCGAGGTGGTGATGGCGTTTGTGAACGCCCGGTCGATCTTGAGGCAATCCACCGGGAACTGTTGAAGGTAGGCAAGTGACGAGTAGCCCGTGCCGAAGTCGTCGACCGCAATCCTGACGCCGAGATCCTTGATGGCCTTCAGCCGCACCGCCGTGTCGGCGGCGTTGCGCATGAGAGCGGTCTCGGTGACCTCGATGATCAGGAAGCTGGGATCGAGCCCGCTGGCGGCGAGCGCCTCACGGATGTGTTCGACCACGTTGTCGTGGTCGAGCTGACGGCCGGAGACGTTGACCGATATGTCGAGGGTGTTGCCCTTGGCGTGCCAAGCGGCCATCTGGGCGGTGGCGTGCAGCAGCACCCATCGACCCACTTCTTGGATCTGGCCGGTTTGTTCGAGGATCGGGATGAACTCGTCGGGCTCGATGTTGCCCACAGTCGGATGGTCCCATCGCAGCAGCGCTTCGACACCGACCAGAGCCAGATCATCGAGGTTGTAGATCGGCTGGTACACCAGTCGGAACTGGTTTCTCGCGATCGCCCTGCGGAGATCGGATTCCAGCTCGATGCGCCGGCTGATCTCGGTTTGCATCTCCGGGTAGAAGATCTCGTACCGGTTCTTGCCGCCTGCCTTCGCCTGATACAGCGCAACGTCGGCGTCGCGCAGCAGATCGCCGCCGGTGTCGCGATCACCGATGGCGATGCCGATGCTGGTGTTGATCGACAGCGGCATCGACGTGTCGTCGAGGTCGAACGGTTGACGCATGACATCCAACAGCCGCTCGGCTATCAGCTCCGGCGCGACCTTCAAGGGCGCTCCGTCGATCAGCACGACGAACTCGTCGCCACCCATCCGGCCGATCGTGTCCGCGTCGCGCAAGGTGTTCGTCAGCCGGGCCGACACTGCCACCAACAGCCGGTCCCCGGCCTCGTGGCCCAATGTGTCATTGACGTTCTTGAAGTCGTCGAGGTCGATGAACAACGCCGCGCCGGCCGTGTTGTTGCGTCGGTTACGCGTGAGGAGTTGCTCGATGCGGTCGATGATCAGCGTGCGGTTGGGCAATCCGGTCAAGGCATCGTGCAACGCCTGGTGGCGCAGCTCTCCGGTGCGTTCGCCGACGAGCCGAAGTGCTGAAGCCCGGCCGGTGCCGAGCGCCAGCACCAACGCAGCGAGAATCAGGCTCGCCGCAATGCCGATCAACAGCACCGTGCGAGCGTCCTGATCGTCGATGATCCCGGTATTCGCGACGACAGCGAAGGTCTCGACCGTCCACCCGTTCTCCAGGTCTCTTGCCATGCTCGAGGCGCCTTCGGGAGGTTGTCCACTGATGAACTCAGCGTTCGAGAACTCATCGTGAAATCGCAGCGCAACCGCTGTGCCCGGACGACTCTGGATCGCATCGTCCAGCAGAACCTCCGGATCGAAGCCCAAACCCACCCAGCCGGCGAAAGCTGCGCGACGCTCCTCGACCGTTGCCGGCACCACGCCGCCGAGGTAGAAGGGCACCTGAACCGCCAGTGTCGCTCCGCTGCCTGCGTCGATCGACTGGTAGCTGCTTTGTCCCGAGTCGCGTGACGCCAGTATCGGTTCTCCGGCGGTCCCGGCGCAGTAGTCGAAGCCGGGCGGTGCGCCGGTGAGGGTGTCCCTGCTCTGCCCGACGATGAAGAGGCAGTAGAACGGCCGCTCGCCGGGAGGGGTCAGCTCGAAGTCTCCGAGGACGACCCCGGCGGGATCGGCGGCTGCCAACGCCATGTACGCCTCCAACTGCGCTGCGGTGACCATGATGACTTCACCCCACCCCAACAGTTCGGGGTAGCGCTCCAACGCCTGCACCGTTTCCGCCCAAGCCAGGAACTGATCGTTCGTGGGGTACGGAGTTCCGAGGAAAAATCCCGTTGCGCTGACCGCCAGGTCCTGTTGGCGCTGGATCGCCAGTCGCAGCGTCGCGGCAACCTCGATCGACGACAGTTCCAGTGTGTCTTGCGACCGCTCCGCGTTGCGATTTGCGACGGAACGGGCGGCGGCGACGGAGCCGACAACGCCGCACACCAGCAACAGACTGGCCAGCACGATCGCCACCCACACGTGATTGCGTCTCGGGTCTGGTTCGACCGCGGGAAGGTGCAACACGACCTCGCGTGGTGCACGTTCGGTCATCAGCGGGTCGCTTGGAGCCGCGGGCTGAGGCCCTTGCGCTGCACCATCATTCGGTGCACTCACAGTGGGCCTCCCTCCGGAGGTTAGGAGCGCAACCAGGGATCAGAGCGACGCAGGTTCGAGCAAACGACTGACACTCGTACCCCTACGCTACAGCGCTACCAGGTGTGGTCGTCGCGCGCCAGGTCATGAGGGCGGCCGACCCTACGTTTTCCTGCGCCGCGAAACCTCTGTCGTAGGGTTGCGGCTCTGTGACCGCGACCATCGAGATCGTCGAGCATCCGACCCAGGAAGTCGTCGAGGCGCTCGCCCGACTGCTGCCGCAACTGTCATCGGCGACGCCGCCCGATGCGACAGAACTGGCCACGATCATGGAAGGGGGCGCCACTGTGTTCGTCGCCCGCGTCGACGGCGTGATCGTGGGCAGCCTGATGTTGGTGCTGTACCGCATTGCTACCGGCTTGAAGGCGTGGATCGAGGATGTGGTGGTCGATGAGGCCGCGCGCGGCCACGGTGTTGGTGAGGCACTGAACCTGGCCGCGCTCGACGAGGCCCGACGACTCGGCGCCAAGGCAGTGAGCCTGACGAGCAGGCCGACTCGCACTGCGGCCAACCGTCTCTACCAACGAATCGGTTTCTCCGTCCGCGACACCAACGTATATCGCTACGACTTCTAATCTGGCCCAATCGTCGAGTTCAGTCGTTGCCGGCCCGCGCGACGTCCTCGGCCGCCTGTCGAACTTGCCAGTCGCGATCCGCGAGCGCCAATTGCAACGCCGCGTCGACCAGATCGCCCTCGAACGGCGCGAGGGCCAGCACCGCGCGGCGGCGAACGGCCGGCTTGTCGGTGCAGCCGTGCAAGATGGTCGCCAGGCCGCGCTGATCACCGATCGCACCGAGTGCCGCGACGCACGCCTCGCGGACGAGAGCGTCACCGGCCGCGACGCCAAGGTCGATCAATCTCGAGAGGACGTCGTCGTCGACGTGCTCCTGCTCGCCACAGGCCCATGCCGCAGCTTCGACGACCGTCACGTCGGGATCATCGAGCAGAGCGCGAAGTGACACAGCGCGACGCTGTCCGGCGATCATCGCCGCTCGCCGGCGTACGGCCGGCACAGGGTCTGCCATCGAGGTGCGCAGATCGTCGTCGGTCAGCACTCCGAGGCGGAGCAGCGCGCCGAGGCCGAGCTCGCGAGCCACCGGATCCGCGTCGGTGGTGGCTTGTCGGGCGGCGGCGGCGTCGCCGGAGTGTCCGGCGACGGCAATCTCTCTCCATCGCGAGTTGGTCATTTCTTGAGCATGTGCGACAGGGTGATCACGAGCCACGAGGCGCCGAAACCGATCAGCGTCGCGACGATCACCCCGGTGACGACCGCCATGGTGCTGCCTGCTGCCATTGCCCAGACCTTGCGCCACCACTGCGGGCGCCGGTGCAGCGGTGCTTCGAGCTCGGTGACCGGCAGCCCGATCCGGGCCCGTCGCGGCCGGAGGGCGCGTGCCGGATTGGCCGTGGCTCTGGCAGGCTTACGCCATCCCGCCGCAACCAGTGCCACAATGGCAAGGACGGCGATCCAAGCAGTAGCGATGGTGATTTCCCTGGTCGACACGCAAGAATCAATCGTAATAGAGCCACGGGCCGAGGTACGGTCGCTCGGTCGCCGCCATCTGTGGTGGGCCATCCCGTTGGCCGTCATCGGCTTTGCCGCGGTTGGCGCGGTCGCCGTCGCCGCGATCCTGCCCAGCAGGATCGTTGCAACGAAGCGCGACTGCGAGGCACGCGACGAGGCAAACGCGTGCACGAAGGCAGGACCATCGGAGGACGTGCAGTTCGCCGTGGTTCCCGCCGATGCCCAGGCGGTGCGACCGCGTTTGACGATCGACGGTCCGCCCACCTACGACAGCGAAGGCGACGTGTTGTTCGTGACCGTGCGCACACCCGAATTGAGCCTGTTGCAATGGTGGGTCGGGCGCGACAACCCGGCGGTCGACGAGAAGAGCTATGCAGATCTGTATGCCACCGAGACGCCGCAGCAACAGACGTCGCGCGGTCAACGCGACATGCGCACGGCGAAAGAGACAGCGGAGTACGTGGCGCTTCATCGCCTCGGGTTCGACGCCACGTTGACCCCGGGCGAGGTGATCATCGACGAACTGGTGTGCCTCGAGGCGAGCGAGGATGGGCGAACGTGCGCCGAGTTTGCGCCGTCGGATGAACTGCTCGACCCGGGCGACAAGTTGATGAAACTCGACGGCGTCGCGGTTTCGGTGGTCGATGATCTGGCACCGATCCTCGCCAAGCACAAGCCCGGCGACATGATCGAGATCGAATACGAACGCGATGGCGATCCCGGCACCGGCAGCGTTCGGTTGATTGCCTCGCCACAAGAACCAGAGCGCACGATCGTCGGATTCATCCCCAGCGACACCGCCAAAGTCAGCCTTCCCGATGACGTGTCGATCAACATCGACACCGAGTCGATCGGTGGCCCGTCGGCCGGGGTGGCATTCACACTGACGATGCTTGACCAATTGTCGGAAGGGGATCTGCTGGGTGGCAACCGCGTCGCCGTGACCGGCACGATCAACATCCGCGCCGAGGTGGGGCCCATCGGTGGGCTGGCATCGAAGGCTTCGGCGGTGCTGCAGTCGGGTGCCGAGTACTTCCTGGTGCCCACCGCGCAGGGCGAGCAGGACATCGCCAAGGCGCGCAGCGTGGTCGGTGACAAGGTCGAGATCATCCCGGTCGCGACGCTCGACGAGGCACTGACTGTGCTGCAGCGACTGGGCGGCGACGCGTTGCCGTAAGCCGCACTCGCTGCGCCCTGATTTCACTCCGTAGCCGGGCCACCGCGCCGCGTCAAGGGATTGCCACTATTTCCGGGCCCTGCCGACCTACGATTGCGCTCAATGGCACTTTCGTTTTCCCGTCCTGATCCGTCGTCGCCCGACGCGATTGCATCGGCATCGTTCTCGACGTCGCGGCGCGGCTACGACCAGACCGAGGTGCGCGACCTGCTGCGGATGGTTGCGGCAGAGATGGCGCGCCTGCAAGAGCGTGAGAAGTTCCTGGAGCGCGAACTGCGCACAGCACAGCGCGGTTCGACCAATTCAGTCGTAGCGCTCGACGAAGAAGTCGTCACTCGCATGCTGGGTGAAGAGGCAGCGCGCATCTTGCAGACCGCGCGCGAAGCGGCATCGCAGATCAAGATTCGGTCGGAGGACGGCGCGTCGCGGATGCTGCGCGAGGCCACCGACGAGGCCCAGCGTCTTCGTGAGGAAGCCGAGGTCGAAGCGGCCCGTCGCCGGCAGGACGCATCGGCTGATGCCGAGTCCGAGTTGGTGATGGCCAAACAGCAGGGTCGCGAGATGGTCAACGAGGCGCGCGCCTATCGCGAGCGTGTGCTCAGTGAGTTGGCCCGTCGCCGCGAGTTGGCGCGCCAGCAGATCGAACAGTTGATGCACGGCCGCGATCGTCTGCTGCAGGCGTTCGAGCGTTCTCGACTGGTCGCCGTCGACGTGATGGCCGAGCTGACCCCCCTGGGCGAACCCGCGGAGTACGTCAACCTCGCCCCGACCACCGGACCCGTGCCGTTGATGGTTCCCAACCGCCAGGCGCCGGACGAGCCGGCACAGGATCCGATCGAACTGCCCATCGCCGTCACCGTGGTCGAGCCCGACGAGGAGATCGCCGCCGACGAGCCGCTAGCCGATGCGCCGGTCGACAACGAGCCTCCACCTGCTGAACCTGTCTCCGACGACGACAACACCGTGTTGCTGATGCGCGACATCCACGAGGTGCACGATCACGACGAACGCGACGACGCCCGCAAGGCGGCGCCCGTCGTGGCCCTGTTCGGTGGCGACGACGACGAGAACGAATCGCACGACGAAGTTCCGAATGCGACGGTCGACGACCTGTTCGCCCGCCTGCGCGCCGCCCGGGCCGAGTCCGTCGTCGAGCGCGCTCAACAGGCCGCCGACGGCCAGGAGCCGGACTCCGAGGCCGAGGCCGAGAAGGATGCGACCGTCTTCTTGACGATCGTCGAGGACCTCGCGGTCTTTCAGGCCTCACCCGAGGCGCCGGTGGTCGAAGAAGCGCTGGACGACTCGTTGTTCGGTCAGCGCGACGCGTCGTTGACGCCAATCATCGTTGCGTGCGCTCGCAAGCTGAAGCGCGTGCTCGCCGACGAACAGAACGAGATTCTGCACACTCTGCGTCGCAACGAGCCGGTGCGCACGATCGACACGATGCTGCCGTGGCAGACCGAGCAGGCCGCACGATACGCCGCCGCCATCACCGCCGACCTCGACAAGGCTGCGCTCATTGGCGCGGCCAGCATCGACAAGGGCACGGCCAAAGAGCACAAAGCCGACATCAGCCGGGCGGGCGCCACTAAGGCCGCAATCGAGGCATTGACAGCAACCATCGTTGTTCCGTTGCGCGAGCGACTCGAACGTGCAGTGGTCGATGCCGAGGGCGACAACACCGAACTGGCGACGATGGTGCGCGGCGTGTATCGCGAGTGGAAGACGCAACGCATCGACGAGCATCTCGACGATGTCGCCCGTGCCGCCTTCGGTCGTGGCGCGCTCGCTGCGGTGGTGCCGGGTACCAGAGTGTGCTGGATGGTCGACCCCAACGGCCCGGCGTGTCCCGACGCCGAAGACAACGCCCTGGCCGGCGAAGTCGGTGCAGGTCAACCGTTCCCCACGGGGCACACGTGCGCACCGGCCCATGAGGGTTGCCGCTGCATGCTTGCGTTAGCTCCCCGCTAGTCTCGCCAGCGTGCGGAACCCGTCCGATCTACCGCCTCGTGGCGCTCCGGTCCTGAAGCCCGGCCGATTCTCCGACAAGGGTCGCATCGCCCTGATCGCCCTGGCTGTGTTGATCGTCGGCGTGTTGCTCTTCGGCCGGTTCTTCGCCGGCTTCTACACCGACTACCTGTGGTTCGACTCGGTTGGGCGTGCCGGCGTGTTCTCGACGGTGTTGCGGTCGAAGCTGTTGCTCTTCGGGCTGTTCGGCGGGGTGTTCGTCGCCTTGGCGGTGCTGAACCTGGTGATCGCCGACCGGTTGGCGCCTTCCGCGTTCTCGGCCAACACCCACCCGATGGTCGAACGGTTCCACGAGTTCTTCGGTCATCGACTGCGTTCATTTCGCATCGCCGTCGCCGCCGTGGCCGGGCTGTTGTTCGCGGCGCCGGCTGTCGGTCACTGGCAGGACTGGCTGATGTTCCGCAACTCGCAGCAGTTCGGTATCGCCGACGCGCAGTTCGGCCACGACGTCGGCTTCTACATGTTCCGGCTGCCGTTCATCGCTTTCGTGCTCGACTGGCTGTTCGCCGCGTTGGTGTTCATCACGTTGCTGGTCATCGCCACCCATGTGCTCAGCGGCGGCATCATCATCCAACCGCCGCGACCAAAGGTTCGCCGGGCGACCAAGGCGCACGTGGCCGTGCTGCTGGCCGTGTTGGCGGTTCTGAAGGCGGGTGACTACTGGCTGACCAGATACGAGTTGACCACCGACTCGCGCGGCTTCGTGCGCGGGTTGCTGTACTCCGCGGCCAAGGCGCAGCTCCCGGCAGTGGTGCTGTTGACGTTGATCGCCCTGCTCGTCGCCGGGCTGTTTCTCTCGACGTTGCGAACCAACTCCTGGCGCGTCCCGGTGGTTGCCTCGGCGCTGTGGGCCGTCATTGCTCTGATCGGTGGCATCATCTACCCGGCCGCCATCCAGGCGCTCGTGGTCAACCCCAACCAGCGCGACAAGGAAGCGCCGTACATCGTGCGCAACATCGATGCCACTCGCCACGCGCTAGGCATCGACGACATAGAGGTGCAGCAGGTCAGCTTTGCCGATATCACCCAACGTGGCCTCAGCGACGACATCAGCCCGTTGAAGAACGTTCGGCTGCTGCGTCCCGAGGCGATGGTCGGTCGCTTCCGTACCGATCAGAGCCAGAAGGCGGGACTCACGATCAACGACCTCGACCCGGACCGCTACGAGCTCGACGGGAGTCTGCAGCAGGTCTCGGTTGCGGCGCGCGAACTCGATCTATCGGCCATCGCCAACAAGTCATGGCAGGGCCAGCATCTCATCAACACCCACGGTTGCGGCGTTGTCACCGCCCCCTCCGGACAGATCAAGGACCGTCGCCCCGATTACCGCGAGGTCACGCTCGAGCGGCCCGAGATGTACTTCAGCGCGGTCATCTCCGGATACGCGATCGTCAACACCGGGGTCAGCGAAGAGGTCTGCCCGGGATACCCAGATCCCGGGCCGTACACGGGCAGCGGTGGTATCAAGCTCGACTCGGTCGTCAAGCGGTTGGCGTTCGCGCTCAGCTATCTGGACTACAACATGATCGGCTCTGGGGCGATCGACAGCGACTCGCGATTGGTGTCGATCCGGCGAGTGGAAGATCGAGTCAGGAAACTGGCGCCATTCCTGTCGTTCGACCGCGACCCGTATCCGGTTGCGATCAACGGCCGCGTGCTGTGGGTCATCGATGCGTATACGACGTCGAATCGCTACCCCTACGGCGAGAGTGGTGACCGCAATCAACTGAGCCCGGGCAGCGGTCTCGACCACCCGTTCAACTACGTGCGCAACAGTGTGAAGGGCGTCGTCGACGCCTACAACGGCAACGTCGACTTCTACATCGTCGACGACACAGATCCGATTGTGAAGGTGTGGCAGTCGGCGTTCCCGGGGTTGTTCAAGAACAGTGATCAGATGCCCGCTGGCCTCGATGCGCATCTCCGCTACCCAGAAGAGCTTTTCCGCGTGCAGACGGCGGCGTACTCGAAGTATCGACTGACCCCCGAGGCCTTCTTCGGTCGCACTGGCGCTTGGTCGGTGGCGCAGGCGCCGATCGCCCGGCCACGAGTGGCGGCACCGGTGGTCGCCGATGACACCGCCCAAGAGGAATCCGCAGCGGCGCAGGCCGACCTGGCGACCGAATCCGGAACCGAACGATTCGTGCCGTACTACTCGATGTTGCGTTCGCCGGGCGAGACCGAAGCGTCGTTCAAACTCTTACGGCCGTTCGTTCCGTTCTCGACCGACGACAGCAAACGAAACCTGCAGGCCTTCATGACAGCCAGCAGTGACCCGCAAGACTACGGAACGCTGATCGCCTACGAGGTCACATCTCCGAACGATGGGCCGTTCACCGTGTCGAACACGATGAACACCGAGGCCAGCGTGTCGCAGCAGATCAGCCTGCTCAACATCGAAGGCACCGATGTGGTCTACGGCGATCTGCAGATGGTGCCTGTCGCCGGTGGGCTGTTGTGGGTGCGGCCGGTGTACGTTCAGCCCTCAGTTGCCGACATCAGGGAGTCTCAGCCGACGATCGAACTGGTGCTCGTGTCGCAGAACAATGAAGCCGCGTTCGGCAGCTCACTCAGCAATGCGCTGGCGAAGTTGTTCCCCGGATTCCAGGGCAACATCGGCGACGTGATCAGCAACGCGCCGGTCGACGACGATGACGACGACACCACGACACCACCGCCGACCGACCAGACACCCGCCGATCTGCTCGACGAAGCGGAAACGTTGTTCGCCCAGGCCGATCAGGCGCTGGAAGACCACGATCTGGCGACCTACCAGGCCCGAGTCGAGCAGGCGCGAGCCCTGGTGCAGCAGGCGTTCGAGGCTCTTGACCAGGGTTAGTCGTCGGCTGACGGGTTGACCTGGCCGTCGGGCGTTTCGTCGTGAGAGCGGAGGGGAACAGTCGCTGCATGAACATTCGATACGCCCGAGGAATCATGCTCGTAGCCGTCGTGGCAATCGGAGGCTGCAGCTCCGAGGACAGAGCATCCATCGCCACGGACCTGCAGAGTGTCGCCACCGATATTGGCAACGCTGCGGACGAGGCCACCGACGATGTCGCCGAGGCGCTCGCTCGAACTATCGCCACGCAGCAGGGCGAGGAGCAGTTCACGAACGCCGGCCATCAGCTCGACGGGCCATTGACCTGCGAGGCCACGGTGCAGGACGACGCCGCCAACATCAAGATCGACTGCACCGGTACGACCCAGGATGGCGGTGCCGCCGTGCTGACCGGCTCGACCAACGAGATCCCCGGCGCATCGGTCGTGTCGCTCGATGGAGATTTCACCGCGACTGTTGACGGCGTAGAAGTCTTCACCACACAACGCCTCGGCGGATGACCGCTCGCTGCGAGGCGCTCGACCAGGGTTAGTCGGCCGGACGGTCGCGGCGTAGTTGCTCGGCCAGCGCAGCCAGGTCTTCGCGGAAGGCGATCTCGTAGCGGGCCTGTTCGTTGGCCAGCTTCACCTGTCCGCCGCGCAGGGAATCGACAACCTCGTCGCTGACGACACCATCGGCCACTTCGGGCACCCGTTGCCCGAGGCCGTCAATGTCGCGGCCCAGCTCGCTGAGCTGGTTGGCGAGCTCGGTGCTGACGTTGGTCAGGCGCTGGTCGAGAACGGCCATGTGCTCGCGCACGGCCCGCGCTTCGGTGTCGTTGGCGCCCGCCTGCGCCAGCAGTTGGTTGACCTGCGCCTGCAACTCTTCGTTGCTGCGCAGCCGTTCGCCGATCTCTTGAAGCTGCAGCCGAACGTCGTCGTCGACGGTGTCGCGCGGCTGATCGGCGAGTTGCGAAACACGATCGCGCAACGTCGACAACTGGCCACCCAACTCTGCCTGTGCAGCGACGCGGGCGTTGAGTTGCTGCAGTTGCATCGCCAGCCCATCAACCATCGCCAGGCGTTGCTCGACGCTGTCGAGTTCGCCGACGCGCTGGTTCAGTTGCTCGACTCCCGCGACGCGCTGGTGCAACGCGTCGATCTCCCCCATGCGCTGTTTGAAGTGGTCGATCTCGCCCAGCCGGTGGCGGATCTGATCGAGATCGTTGACTCGCTGCTGCACCGCGGCAATTCGTTCGAGCGTTTCGGGGTCGGGCCCGCTTGTAGAAACGGGGGCCATGGCGGCAGCTTCGGTAGCCGCCACTGTCGCGGCCTCGAGCTCGGCTCGGAGCTGTGCCAACTGGGTCTCGAACTCGTTGATCTTCGGAAGGTGGTCGGGTAACCCGAACAGGCGGTTCTGGATGGCGTCGACCTTGGCCGACAACTCGTCGTGCCAGTCATCTCCGGCCGACCCGCCGCCATTGCCACCTCCGTTCGAATGCTCGGCAATCTGCTGCTGCAGTTGGATGACCATGTTGGCCACCTCGCTGATTTCGTTGCGCTCGGTCGAGAACGCTGCCGCGGCGGCGTCGAGGGAACCCAACCGTGCCTCGACAATGGCTCGCGCCTGCTCACTCTCGTCGAGCCGTGCCTTGACATCCATCAATTCGGCACGCAACGCCAGAAAGTCGGCAGGCGCAACCGTGGCCTTCTTGTTGCGCTTGGCGGGCTTGGGCGGTCGGGGTGGCGCCGTCGGCGGATCGAGCCTGGGCGGGGCGAGATGGGGCACAGCCGGCTCGATCTTGGGCAGCAACTGTTCGAGCCGGTCCATCGCCTCCGCCTCGGCCTCGGCCTTCTGAGCCGGCTGTTGCACGATGATCGACTTCGGTTTCTTGCTGAACAATCCCATCGGTATCTCCACACTTCTTGGGGTTGTGTCCAAATGGCTGTTCGCTACGGTACATGTTCTACTCCGACGCGCAGTGGAGTCCATGGCGCTGATCAGCAGCCCCCATAGGCTCGACCCGACCGAGTGTGATTCAATCGCACACGAAACCTGCCGTCCCCAATGTGGCGCTGTGGGTCTCGCCGACAACTACACGCGAACGACTGCAAGGAGCTGGTCATGGCAGCAAAGGGAAATGCTGAGTGGAAAGGTGACCTGCAAACAGGCACCGGGACGTTCATGGCTGGCGACAGCATCAGCGGGGGCTTCACGTTCAAGTCCCGCTTCGAAGACGGAGCCGGCTCCAACCCGGAGCAGCTGATCGCCGCCGCGCACGCGGCGTGCTTCTCGATGGCCCTCTCCAACGCGCTTGCTCAAGCTGGCAACCCACCGGATTCGATTCGCACCGACGCGACGGTGTCGCTGAGGCAGATCGACGGCAAGCCGACAATTGCAAAGATCGATCTGGTCACCGTTGGGCGTGTACCCGGGCTTGACGAGGCTGCGTTCATCGAGCAGGCCACAGCGGCCAAGGAAGGGTGCATCGTGAGCCGAGCCTTGGCCAGCGTGCCCGAGATCACCCTTGAGGCATCTCTGACGGAGTGATCCCAACTTCGTTGAACTACATCGATCAGATACCGGGTGTAGCCGCGACGATGCAACAACCGATCACATCGCCGCGCGTGATGTGATCCTGCAAGTGTCGGCGGTCCGCCGCCCATGCGCCGTAGCCGTCGCGTTCGCAGCAATTTTCTTCGATCCATTCGTCGACCCGTACCGCGACACGGGACCATGCTGGGGATGGTGTCGGATCACCGCAACCCACCTCCACCAGCTCCATTCCGTGCGCTATGCAGAGGTCAATGACGTTCTGCGGCGTGCGGAACAGGTTCGGCTCGCTGGCCAGGTCCGAGTCGCCGGCGGCGTAGAGGTCGGCGATCCCCAGGTGACCACCGGGTGCGAGCAGGCGGCTCGCTTCGTTGAACACGCCGTGGGGTTCGTCGAGGAGGGACAGCACTCCGCACACCACCACAGCGTCGGCGCACCCGCCCGGCAACCCCGTTAGCGTCGGCTCACCAGCCACATGGTGCAGGTTCGGGAAGCATTCCTGCGCGGCCTCCCGAGCCAGTTCAGCGGGTTCGACCGCAAAGATGGACGCCCCCGTCGCGCGGCGGAGGTACTCGCTTGCTCCGCCAGCACCGGAGCCGAGATCGACGATCGTTCGCATCGGCGAGCGCATCGCCTCCACCATCGAGCGCAGGACGAAGGGAAACGCGGCCCCCGGACTGATCGCGGCCGGCAGTTCGGCGTCACGGATGCCCAAGGCTCTGGCTGCCTCGGCCCGCCACGTGACTGGCTGGCCGAAGAAGTTCTCGATCGGCGAGTTATGGGCAATCGCATGTGATGTTGTCGCCATTGGTGACGGCATGCCCGGCCGCGGCCAATTTCAAACGCGCTGGCGGGTCTCGCATCACTCCGACGCGGGGTGGAGCAGTTCGGTAGCTCGTCGGGCTCATAAGCTTCGAACTTCGGCAGCAACTGTTCGAGCCTGGTCCATCGCCTCCGCCTCGGCAGCCTTGTGGGCCGGTTGTTGCACGACGATCGACTTCGGTTTCTTGCTGAACAATCCCATCGATATCTCCACACTTCTTGGGGTTGTGATCGAGGCTGCTCCCAACCGTACATGCTCGACTCCCGATGCGGAGCGGAGTCCGTGCCGCTGATCAGCAACCCGCATAAGATCGCTTCGTGTCGATTCGTGTGGCCATCGCAGAGGACAACGCCCTGTTGCGCGATGGTCTGGCGCGTCTCGTCAAGTCCACCTCCGACTTCGAGCTTGCCGGCACTGCCGCGAGTTACGACGAGCTCCTCGCACTCGTCGACGAGTCGAGGCCCGACGTCGTGGTGACCGACATTCGCATGCCACCGACGGGGACCGACGAAGGCATTCGAGCAGCTGCTGCCCTGCGAACCAGCCATCCGCAGGTCGGCGTGATCGTGCTCAGCCAGTACGTGTCGCCGGCGTATGCCTTGGCGCTGCTTGCCCAAGGGTCCGAACGCCGCGGTTACCTGTTGAAGGATCGTGTCGCCGACGTCGACGATCTGGTGGATGCCATTCGAACGGTTCACGGCGGCGGCGCGGTCATCGATCCCAAGGTCGTCGAGCAACTCGTCACGTCGTCGACAAGTCGGCTGAAAGGTCCGCTCGACTTCCTCACACCGCGTGAACGAGAGGTGCTGGGCAAGATGGCGCAGGGGAAGTCGAACGCAGCGGTCGCGGCTGCGCTGGTCCTGTCGGAGCGTGCAGTCGAGAAGCACATCAACTCGATCTTCTCGAAGTTGCACCTCACCGAGGAGCGCGACGTGAACCGACGAGTGGCAGCAGTTCTGCTGTACCTCACCGAGGGTGATACAGGCCACACCCCCGCAGACGTATCAGCACGGTTCCCAGGAACGGGCTGAGACGCGAGCATGACGAGGTCATGAGGTCCTTTTGATGGAACACGCGTACGATCCAGCGGGCATTGACCACGACCTGGTGCGGGTCGTGGTAGTCGACGACCAGCCGCCTTTTCGCGCTGCCGCTCGTGCTGTGTTCGCCAGGGTGAAGGGTTTCGAGGTCGTCGCCGAGGCGATGTCGGGCGAGGAAGCAGTCGAGCTGGTCGAACAGATCCACCCGCGTGTCGTCCTGATGGACATCAACATGGGTGCGATGGATGGATTGGAGGCCACGAAGATCATCACGACCGCCCACCCCGAGACCTTCGTGATCCTGGTGTCGACCTACACCGAGGCCGACATGCCGCTCGCTGCCCGTACGTGCGGTGCACGGGCGTACGTCAACAAGGAGGAGCTGTCGCCGCGCGTCGTGCGGCGCCTCTGGGATGCCGGTGGCGACCCGGCCTGGCTAGGTCGCCTGGCCTGAAGGCGTCAGTCGAGGGAGAGGTGGCCTCGAATCGAGGTGCCTGCACCGACGGCGCTGATCACCTCGATCGTCCCGCCGAACGAACCCATCCGATCCCGCATGTTCAAGAAGCCATGCCCCGTGTCTGCGGTCGATGCCAACTCGAATCCAATCCCGTCGTCGGTGACTTCCCAATGCAGGGCGTTGTTGTCGTCCCACACCTTGACCAGCGCCGAGGCGTTCTCGCCAGCGTGCTTCCCTGCGTTCTGCAGTGCTTCCATGCAGCAGAAGTAGACCGCGGCCTCGACCTCCGCGGAGTACCGACCAACGGCGATCTCGGTACCGGTCGGCAGTGCGGCACGGGTCGCTGCTGCGGGTAGCGCCTCGCCAAGCCCGCCCGACATCAACAGCGGGGGGAAGATGCCATGAGCGAGACCTCGTAGCTCGGCGATCGACTCCTGGAGATCGGCACGGATCTCGTCGATCATCGATTCGGCGTCGGCCGGGTCGTCAGCGACGGCGTCCTTGGCCAGACGCAACTTCACGGCCAGCGCTACCAGGTGCTGTTGGGCTCCGTCGTGCAGGTTGCGTTCCAGCTTGCGCCGCTCGGCATCGCCGGCAGCGACGATCCGAACCCGCGAAGCGCGCAGTTCCTCGTTGGCCTCGCGCAACTCGTCCAACGAGGCCTGCAGCGCGGTGTCGAGTTGGACGTTGTGCAGGGCGAGACCTACCTGTCGTGCCAGTTCGGTGAGGACCCGGTCGTCGTCGTCCGTGAACGATGCCGCGTCGGCGGCCCGCTCGCAGGTGATGAGCCCGAGCAGTTCGCCGCTGTGCGCGATCGGGGCGACGCGAGTCGTGGCCGTCGTTCCCGGTTCGACAAAACCGGGCAACCAGATGTCGAGCCAGGTCCCCCCGGACACACCGGCACGACCCACAACCGCCCGCTCCTTGTCCCCGATCGCGTATGGCTTCATCGGTCGGTGCGGGACCATCGCCGCCACGTCGTAATGGCCGTCGGCACCCGTCCAGATCTGGGCGCTGCGAAGCTGCATCGACTTCCTGAGGGTCTCGGCAAGCTGTAGCAGCAGTTCGTCGAGTGGAATGGCACGCGTGAGGCGCATTCCCCAGGTACGCAACGCCTCATCCGGGGAAACGCGCTCGCCGTAGACGATGCGGTTTGCCCGATCTGTCAACCACGCACGGGCTGGCTGGTAAGCAAGAGCGGCTCCGGCGGCCGCAAGCATCGAGAGCAGCAGCAGCGATCGCTCGCTGCCATCAGGTTTCCGCCCGAATGCGGCGAGCGCCAGCAGGTAGGCGGTCACGATCAACACTGTCAGCCCCGCAAGGGAGACGGTGTACGTGAGCAGCCGGTCGACACGTGCCAGCAATCGGGGAATGGTGCCGGCCGCGAGCGCTAGCGGCACGAGCCCGGATGCTGCCAGCGCGATCGCGCCGTCATGGTGCGGCCAGTCGGTGACAAGCGACAGGGCGACGCTGACGACCGACACCTCGGCTGCCACCACCATCGCCCAGCCGATCCACTGCATACGCCGACGGTCGACGTAGGTGGCCGAGCGGTAGTCGGCGTTAGCGATCGGCAGAGCCATCAGCGCCGCAGCCCAGAGGATCACCACCGGCCAGCCCAGGATGTTGTCGCGATCTGCGAGCAGTGCCAGCCCGACGAGAGCCCCCGTCGCGTAGCCGATCCAGACGAGTGTTCGCCGTCCGCCTTTGGCCGAGAGGCCGTCGGGGAGCGTCATGAGGAGATGGAAGACCAACGCCGGCGTGAGCGTGATCGCGAGCCGTTGGCCTGCATCGGCCAGGAGCGCACTCCCGCCATCCAGGTTCTTGGCAATGTCGAGGCTCCATGACAACGCCCCGACAGCGGTGGCCGCAGCGAATCCCTGCACGATGAACGCGGCCGGACAATGCTGCCGGACACCGATGACGAGGCCGGCCACAGCCCATACAAGGGCCAAGCAGCACAGCACGACGAGGTTCACGGTGGCGTCACCTCCGGCGACGAGCAGTGCAACAGCGGCCGCCAACGCGGCGACGCCGCTTGCGGCCAGACCAAGGTACGCGCCAAGCGGCCGACGCTCGGTGACGTCGCTCTTGATCGAGCGGACGGTGAGTGCGTCAATGTTCATTCAGACCTCAACAGTGCTGCGAGCGAGCGGGGTACAGCCCGTCGGGCAACGACTGCGCCAGCCGCGATCGACAAAGCTGTCAATCCACAGCCGAATGATGCAAGCGCTGTCCACGGGACCTGCGGAACGTTCACGGATTCGATGGAACGAGCGATGACCTTCCACAACAACCGGCCTCCGACGATGCCGAGAGGGAGGCCGAGGACGATGGCGAGCAGCGCCAACATGGCGCCATGGCACCACATCACGAGATGGGCTTGTCGGCGTTGCATGCCGAGTGCACGCAGCACGCCGAGGTCGTGCCGCTTGCGGCCTGCGACCATCGCCAGGCTATGGATCAGGACGAGCAGCGTGAGCAGCGCGGCGAAACCGGTGATGATCTGAGGAACACTTCGCACCCGCGCGAAGTTCGTGATGTGGGCAGGCCGGTAGGACTCGCTGATCACTCGATCGAAGCCGCCTGTGATCTGTGCCAACAGGTTTCGAACCGAGGTGCCGTCGGCCCCCGGCTCGAGACGCACGGCCACCTCGACTCCTCCTTCGCCTTCGATCGCAACCGGGTTGGCATAGGCGTCGTAGTCGTGCTGGGTCATCACAGCTCCGACGTCGCTGCCGTACGTGCCGACCGTGATGGGCACAGCCAGACCGACGATGGTCAGCGAACCAGAGGGTGGCGATCCCATCGACACCGAGTCACCCACGGCGAGTCCGTGGCCTTCCATGAGTTGCCGGCTCAATAGAACCTCTCCGTCGCGTTGGATCATCCGACCCGACAGGATCGTGGGTTCGATCGACCCTTTCAATTGCTCGACGCCGACAGCCGATATCGCGTCACCATCGGCTTCGACTCTGCCGCCGGTGAGCACAGCGGACGCTGCAACCCCTGGATCGGCGTTGAGAGCGGCCAGTGACGCGGCGTCTGGTTGGCCCCCCACCACTCCTTGGAGATCCCACGGTGCGCCGTACAGTTCGGGGCGGGCGATCAAGAAGTCTTGGCTGCGAACCACCGTCGCTGCGCACGCGATTATCGCGATGCCCACGACAGCAGCAGACAGCGCCGTGCGCGTCGCGGTCGACACCCGATCGCCGTCCAGCAGAAACCGTCCGGCTGTCGAGGGGACGGGTCGTGACGCAGCGATCATGCGCGCCAGTCGACTCGGGGTCCGAGATGCCGTCCGGGCACGGCCGAAGCTCACCAAGAGGGCAGCGCCGAGCACGGCAAGCACGGTCAGCGTGGCCCCGATCGTCAGCACGACCCAATCGGCGTCGATGCCCACCGAAGGCTCAGCGCTGCGAGCCAGGCCGATCGGGAACAGCGGCGACAGGGCGATGGCGCCGATCGTGGCGATCGCCCCAGCTGCCACCCCTTGGGCGGCACTCCAGATCGCGCCGGCGCGCAGTTGATCGCGTCGCGTCCAGCCCAATTCCCGAAGTCGGGAATGCTCCATCGAAGACCATTCTCGATCGCGGGCGAGCGCTTGCGGTACGGCGATGACGCCCGCCAGGATCGCCAACAGGGCGAGGATCAACAACCCGTTGCGCTCGACATCGAGTGCGCTGTCCACGCGGTCGGGGTCGGCCTCTCCATTGGTCTCTAGGAACACGTCGGCCTCTCCGCCGGTCAGCCGAGTCGCGCCGATCGCTTCGGTCAGCGTTGTGTCGAGCGCTGCCCGCATCTCGGCTGAATCGACGCGGGCGGCCGCGATCCAGACCTGAGTGCCGACCAGCGGGAGCCACGACATGGTGAGTGGCACTGACAGCTGCATGTTCAAAGCACCGAACGATTCTGGTGACACGTCCTCGGGTCGGCGGAGAATTCCCGAGACCGTGACGGCGCCGAGGTCCACGTCGGCGACGCACTCGCCGGCTCCACTGAAGCAGGCCTCCTGCATCGGTGGCGAGTAGCCACGCATGTGGAGCTGGTCGCCTGAGCCAACACCAAACTCCGTTGCGGCGGCATCGTTGATGGCAATCTCGTCGTTGCCGGTCGGCACAGCACCATCGATGATCTTGGGGAACATCAACGTCCGATCCACCGTGTCGGTCAGAATCCCCACGACCGAGAGATCGGTTTGCTTGCTCGTCGCCGTCTTCGACGGTGCTGCCGCGAAGTACACGGCCTCCGCGACGAGGTCAGGATCGACGATGCGTCGCATGACGTCAGCTGCAAGGTGACCTGTCTCCTGGTCGGGCGCGGCGACGTACACCTGCGGCTCCTTCGAGTCGCGTACGAAACGCGAGAACGATGTCGACGTCCTCCTTGCACCGGCGATGGATGCCATTCCGACCGCGCCGCACAGCCCGGCAATCAGAGCAACGATCGCGGCGGAGCGCCAGCGCGATCGAAGACTGCTGCGCGCCCAGAGCAGTGCGGCCGCCATCGCACCCTCAGTCGACGGACTGACGGCTGTCGTCGACGACCCGGCCGTCTTTCATCCGAACCAGGCGGGTTGCCGCGTCGGCCACAGGCTGATCGTGCGTGACGAGGAGGATCGTCTGCCCGCCCGAGTGCAGCCGAGTGAACAACTCGAGTACCTCCTCACCGCCTTCCGAGTCGAGCGCGCCGGTCGGTTCGTCGGCCAGTAGGAGGGTAGGCTCGTTGGCCAGTG
Source organism: Ilumatobacteraceae bacterium (assembly GCA_031412355.1). Taxonomy (GTDB): domain Bacteria; phylum Actinomycetota; class Acidimicrobiia; order Acidimicrobiales; family Ilumatobacteraceae; genus JAENVT01. Next base: position 22,828 of record JANOCR010000179.1, read on the forward strand.
CTCTGGCGATGGCCAGGCGCTGACGCGGGCCGCCGGACAGGGCGGCAGGTGACTGCTTCGCCTTGTCACCGATCCCGAGGAGATCCAGCAGATCTCGTGCCCGCGTCTCGGCCATCTTTCGCTTGCGGCCGGCGATCAGGGCGGGCATCAACACGTTCTCCAAAGCGGTCATTCCCTCGAGCAGGTTGAAGAACTGGAACACGATCCCGATGTGCTGGCGGCGCATGATGGCCAGCTCGCTCTCTGTCTTGCCCACGAGCTCCATACCTGCGACGGCAACTTGGCCTTCGTCGGGCACGTCGAGCCCGGCCACGATGTTGAGAAGCGTGGACTTGCCACAACCCGACGGCCCCATCACGGCGACGAACTCGCCGCTCTCGATGGCGAGGTCTGCACCGCGAAGG
>JANOCR010000180.1:0-25890 GCA_031412355.1 Ilumatobacteraceae bacterium
GTCGTCCGCTGGTGAAGAAGGCGTGATCCATGGCTCGCACTGATGCGAACCCTCCGATGATGCCCTATACCGACGCGTACACGTTGGTCGAGGTCGACGCGGACTATCTGTCCAAGGCCGTCAAGCCGAAGCAGTTCATCCACATCGATCAGACCGAATGCATCATGTGCGAAGGCTGCGTCGACATCTGTCCGTGGAAGTGCATCCACATGGTCACTCCCGACGCGATCGTCGAGGCCACTGGTACGGAACTGCCGGGGCTCGATCCCAGCGACAAGGTCCTGTTCATCATCGACGACGACATCTGCACTCGCTGCGCACTGTGTGTCGATCGGTGCCCGACCGGTGTGATCATTTTGGGCAGAGCAGGTGCTCCCGACAAGAGTGGCGATCCGCACGTCCGCACCAACAGCCACGGCTACGCCTACGGCATGAGGTTCTAGGGGTATCGACCAATGGCAAACATTCTCGACGAACGACCGAAGCTGACCCTAAAGGACCGACTCACCAAGGTGTGGGGCGGCACGCAGGGCAGTCAGGCGTGGAACTCGATATTCAGGCCGGGCTCGATCTTCCGCAAGGGCTACACCGACTCGCCCCGCAACCGCAGTTATGTGGTGATGAACTCCGTGTTGTACCACCTGCACCCCGTCAAGGTGAAGCGTCATGCGGTGAAGGTCAGCTACACGCTCTGCCTCGGAGGGCTGAGCTTCTTCCTCTTCATCTTGTTGACCGTCACCGGAATCTTTTTGATGTTCTTCTACCGCCCCACCGACGTCGCCGCGTGGAACGACATCTCCAACCTGCAGACCTCGGTGGCATTCGGATTATTGGTGCGAAACATGCACAGATGGGGCGCGCACCTAATGGTGCTCAGTGTGTTCTTGCACATGGCCCGCGTCTTCTATCACGGTGCGTACAAGGCGCCGCGCGAGTTCAACTGGGTGATCGGTGTCGTGCTGCTCATGCTCACGCTGCTGCTCAGCTTCACCGGATACCTGCTGCCGTGGGATCAGCTGGCGCTGTGGGCAGTGACGGTCGGTACCAACATGATGGGCTACACACCCGTGCTGGGTACTCAGGTCCGCTTCGTGTTGCTCGGTGGTAAGGAAATCGGTTCGGAGACACTGTTGCGCTGGTACGTGCTGCATGTGTTGATGTTGCCGTTCGTCATCGTCATCTTCATGGCCATCCACTTCTGGCGTGTCCGCAAAGACGGCGGAATCTCGGGTCCGTTGTGAATGGAGGTGAGCCGTGACCGAGATCCCTGAGCATCTCTTGAAGCGTGCCCAACAAGCGCGCGAAAAAGTCGAGGCCGACGCTGCGCCTGCAGCCGGTGCAGCGGACTCGTCCGCCGCGGAGGGGTCGTCAGCCGAGCCGGCGGCCGATCCGCGAATCCCGGCGCACCTGCTCGAGCGCAGCAGGGCAGCCAAGGCCCAGTCCGGTGGATCAGAGGGCAGCGAAGGTGGCGGCGCGGTTGCCGTGCAGGAGCGGGTCGCCAGTGTCGTCGCCGGTGGTCCAAGCGTCGGCAACCTGCCGTTGGGCGCCGGCCCCGGTGGTCACACTCAGCGACTGCTCACAGTCGTCAAGAGCGGCTCGATCCAAGACGTCAAGGCGTCACCAATCGACAAGGTGCACACCTGGCCGCACTTGCTCGCCGCCGAGTTCGTTGCCGCGCTGGCTTGCACCGCATTCACGTTCTTCTTCTCGATCTGGGTCAACGCCCCACTGCTCGAGCAGGCCAACCCCAACCAAACCCCCAACCCGTCGAAGGCGCCCTGGTACTTCCTCGGGTTGCAAGAACTGTTGACAATGTTCCACCCGATGATCGCTGGAGTCACGCTTCCTGGTGTCGGGTTGATCGTCATGATCTTCGCTCCCTTCATCGACAAGAACCCGTCCAACAAACCAGAGGATCGCAAGTTCGCGATCTCGCTCATGACCGTGCACATCATGTTCTGGTCCGTGTTGGTCATCATCGGCTCGTTCTTCCGAGGTCCAGGCTTCAACTTCACCCTGCCGTGGCGCGACGGCTTGTTCTTCGATCTGTGAGGTACACACCATGAGTCCCGCAGCCATAATCTCCGTCGCTGTCGTAGCCATCGTCGTCCTGGCCGCGATCGTGCTGGTCACCGCCGCCAAGCGCGCCGACGTGCGCGGTGCCGGTGCACTGAGCCGAGAGACGCGACGCCGCGACAAGGACGCCGAGATCGACTTGCCCGTTGCCCCTACAGGGCGCGCCGTCGAGCGAGCCGTCAGCGACGCGCGCAGCACCGGCTTGGTTGCTGCAGTCCCTTCGACCCCCGTCGTGTGGGTGCCGCCGGACCGTGACGCGGTTGGTGTCAGTCGTCGTCAGTTCCTCAATCGGGCCAACGTGTCGCTGATGGGCGCCGGGCTCACCACCTTTGCCGCAGCGGGTTTCGTCGGCTTTCTGTGGCCGATCGCATCCGGCGGGTTCGGTGGCAAGATCAACGTCGGCAAGATCGACGATGTCGTATCCAGCATCCGCGCCAGCGGCGGGTTCTTCTACAACGCGACGGCGCGCTCCTGGGTCACGCAGTACCCGATCGACGCCGTGCCGAAGGCCAAGAGCGTGCCGACGTACAAGCCCGTGCTCGCTGGTATGGAGAACGGGCTCGTTGCGCTCTACCAGAAGTGCCCGCACCTCGGATGCCGTGTACCGCAGTGTGTCAGCAGCCAGTGGTTCGAATGCCCGTGTCACGGTTCGCAGTACAACCGCGTCGGCGAGAAGAAGGGTGGCCCCGCACCCCGAGGCATGGACCGGTTCGTCCTCGACGTGTCCAACACGGGCGATGTCGTCATCGACACCGGCACCGTGTATCCCGGGCCCCCCATCGGCACCAACACCACCGGCCAAGAAGCTGAAGGTCCGCACTGCATCGGCGGCACGGGCGGTCACGGATGATCGCCTTGGCGACCACTGCTATCGGTTGGGTCATCCTCGTCATCAGCCTGTTGGGCTGGGTGGGCTACTACGTCGCCAACCGCAACGCGGCGAGGCCAGAACTGGGCTCCGAAGTCGAACTTGCTCCCAACCGCCGTCCCTACTACGACGACGAGACGTTGGAAGGCCCGCGGCTCGAGCGCGTGCAGGTCATCGGCGCAGTGCTGCTGTTTTCGATGGTGATCGGTCTGCCGCTGTACTGGGTGCTCGAGCCTGACCGCCAAGCCGGCGCCGTCAGCGCCAAGGAAGACATCTTCGTCGGATGGGGTGGCGAGCTGTTCGAGACAACCGCCAACGGAGGTTTCAACTGTGCGGGCTGCCACGGGGGCATGAAGGCCGGCGGGGGCCAGGCGCCCACCGCGGTCACCGACCCGAAGACGGGCGAAGTTCGTGCCGTCAACTGGTACGCCCCGGCGTTGAACACGGTGCTCTACCGGTTCACCGGCGACGAGGTGAAGTTCATCCTCGACTACGGCCGCACGTTCTCGCCGATGTCGGCGTGGGGCACCGTCGGTGGCGGGCCGATGAACACGCAACAGATCGAGACGATCATCGCCTACATCCGCAGCATTCAGCTGCCGCCGGCCAGTTGCTTGACCGACACCGCCTTCGCACCGGTGTCCGGCCTCACTGACCTGCGTGCGTTGAGGATTTGTGACCAGGGCACCCTGCCCGACGACGAGAAGGCGAAGATCGACAGGGCGGCAACGCTCGCCGCACAGCGGTTGGTCGACGCCGGCAAGTACGCCACCGTCGACGAGGCGATGGGCGAGGCGTTGTTCAACCTCGACATCAACAGCGGCGCGTACAGCTGCGCCCGCTGCCACACCGAGGGGTGGAGCTACGCCAGTCCCGGTGTGCCCGGTCAGGGCGCTTTCGGCTGGAACCTCACCAGTGGAGCGACCGCCGCGCACTTCCCCAGCGAGCAGGACATGATCAACTTCATCAAGGGCGGTTCCGAGCTCGGCCAGCGCTATGGCAAGCAGGCGCAGGGCAGCGGGCGCATGCCGGGGTTCGGAAGCATGTTGACCGACGAACAGATCAAAGCCATCGTCGAATACGTTCGGAGCCTGTGATGACCGCAGTTCTGGCCATTGGTTGGCAGCCCGAGCTGCGCGGCATCCTGATCACGATCATCGCAGTCGTGACGTTCTGTGGAAGCTGTTACTTCGTCCTCAGCACCAACCTCGGCGCTCGGCTCGGCTTCCTTGTCTCGTTCGCTGCACTGGCCGGGTGGATGTTCCTGATGGGTGTCACGTGGTGGTCGTACGGAAAGGGTCTCCTCGGCCCCGACGCGTCCTGGGCCCCGATCAGCGGTCGCACGGTGCTGCAGACCACCAACGCGGTCAACGATTCAGGCGCGCTCGATGCACCGGTCGTCGTCGAGGCTGATGCCGACCCGACGGCAACTGCCCTCGCGGTCGATGAACAGTTCGTCAATGAAGGCTGGAACAAGCTCGAGTCTTCCGTGCCGTCGTTCCAGCAGGCCGGCGCCGCAGCCGGCGTGCTGCTCGAAGAATCGGGCGCCATGGCCAACGGCGAGTTCCAGGTGGTCAACGTGTTCGACAAGGGCGGCCAGCGGTCGCCGCAACTGCTCGACGGCAAGCTCGACTTCCTGGCGTTCTTCCACAAGCCCCACTACGCGGTGGTCGAGATCGCGCCGCTGGTGCCACAACGCGCTGAGCCGGGGCGTGCTCCGGCGAGGCCGGAGATCGACACCAACCGATCACATCAGTACGTGTACATGATTCGAGATCTCGGGGCTAAGCGCAAGCCTGCCGGCTTCATCACCGTCGGGTCGCTCGCCGTGTTTCTCATGCTGTGCTACCTGTTGCACACGCGGGATCGCCGTGTGCTGTCGAACCGATCGGCGAAAGCCCTGCCCGTTCAGACCTCGCCGCCTCAGCCCTCGCCAGTGCAGGCCACTTGATGGGTCAGTACCTGCCGATCGTTTGCCTGCTGGTGCTGGCTACCTTGTTCGGCGCGCTCAGTTTCTTTGCGTCGCGTCTGTTGGCTCCACGTCGTCCGTCGTCAGCCAAGCAAGCTCCCTACGAATGTGGCATTGTGCCCAGCCGCGACCCCCCCGAGCGCTTTCCGGTCACGTTCTACGTGGTGGCCATGTTGTTCGTGATGTTCGACATCGAACTGATCTTCATCTACCCGTATGCCATCGACCGCCGATTCCTGGGTACGTACGGGTTCTGGGAGATGCTGGCGTTCAGCGTTGTGTTCTTCGGCGCGTTCGTCTACGTCGTCGCACGCGGTGCACTCGATTGGGGCCCGGTGCAGAAGCATTCCCGAGTCGACGGGGCAGTGTCGGCCGATCGCACACTCGGCACCACGATCCGACGCGTCGGCACCGAGGGTCGTTTCGACGAAACGAACGCAGCATGAGCCTGATCCGCAACATCCAAGACGACGGCCTCGGCGGAATTCAACACAACGCCATCACGGCCCGGATCGAGGATCTGGTCAAGTGGTCGCGCAGCAGGAGCAGTTGGCCGGCGTCGTTCGGCCTGGCCTGCTGTGCCATCGAGATGATGGCAACCGGCGCTGCGCATTACGACCTCAGCCGTTTCGGCATGGAGGTGTTCCGGGCCTCGCCCCGCCAGGCCGACATCATGATCGTCGCCGGTCGGGTCAGCCAGAAGAGGGCCCCCGTGCTGCGCCAGGTGTACGACCAGATGATGGAACCCAAGTGGGTCATCTCGATGGGCGTGTGCGCCTCCAGCGGCGGCATGTTCAACAACTACGCAATCGTGCAAGGTGTCGATCAGGTCGTGCCGGTCGACGTCTACGCACCGGGTTGCCCGCCGACGCCCGAGACGCTGATTCACGCCATCGAAACGCTGCATCAGCTGATCGAGGACGGCCATCTGATGAAGCGCCGCAGCGAGACCGGTGCCGGTGCCAATGTCCACGTCCAAGAGATCCCCTCCGGGGCAGAGTCGATCCCTGTCCTGCTCGGAACGCGGTGATACATGAGCGATGCATCCGCCGCACCGCCCGACGAGGCCGTCCCGACTCCTGAGCCCCCGTCGATGCACGGTTGTCCTGTCAGCGACAGCCGCGGTCAGACGGTGCTGCACCCCACCCGCCAGCAGTACGTCGGGGTGGTCCGGGCGTTGCTCGACGAGGGATACGAGATGTGCGTCGATCTCACGGCCACCGACTACCTGCTGATGCCGCAACGTGCGCTGCCCGATGGTGTTGTCGCCGAACGATTCGAGGTCGTTGTCAACATGCTGTCCCTGACCGCGCGTCAGCGAGTTCGATTGCGCGTACAGGTCCCGGCCGACGATCCGTCGATCGACTCGTTGTTCGACCTCCACCCAGGCACCGAGGCCATGGAGCGTGAGGTGTTCGACATGTTCGGTATTACGTTCACCAATCATCCCGATCTCACCCGCATCTTGATGCCAGAGGATTGGGAAGGTCATCCGCTTCGCAAGGACTACGACACCGGCGCGATTCCGGTGCAGTTCTCCGCCGACTTCGGGGCACGCGCATGAGCATCGTCGACACCATCCGCGCCGGCAACGAAGCCGAGCAGGGCCTGAAGCCGCGCAGCGAACTGACTGCCCGGGAACTGCTTCGCGATGTGGGCTCGGTGTTGCGCATGAGCGAGGCCGACGCGGCCAAGCTCGGCGATGTCCCCGTCGATCCCACAGAGGATCAGACGATGATCATCAACATGGGGCCGCAACACCCCAGTACCCACGGTGTGTTGCGACTGATGCTGGAGTTGCGTGGCGAAGAGGTGCTGCGATGCAAGCCGATCATCGGCTACCTGCACACCGGCATGGAGAAGACGGGCGAGAACCTCACGTACATGCAGGGCGGCACCAACGTCACGCGCCTGGATTACGTCAGCCCCTTCAACAACGAGCTGGTGTTCTCGATGGCCACCGAGAAGTTGTTGGGGATCGACGGCGACATCCCCGAACGCGCCACATGGATGCGCATGCTGCTCAGCGAGCTCAACCGCATGAGCAGCCACCTGCTGTTCCTCGCGACCAACGGCATGGACATCGGCGCGGTGTCGATGATGATCTACGGCTGGCGTGAACGTGAGGAGGTGCTGCGCTTCTTCCAGAAGGTGACCGGGTTGCGGATGAACCACAACTTCATTCGCCCCGGTGGTGTTGCCGCCGACCTTCCCGCCGGGTGGCGTGACGATGTGTTGCGATTGCTCGATCTGATCCCCCCTCGCCTCGTCGAGTACGACACGCTGATGACCGGGCAGCCGATTTGGCGCGAACGGCTGCAGGGCGTCGGGGTGATCACGGCCCAAGAAGCAATCGCACTCGGCGCGACAGGGCCCATCCTGCGCAGCACGGGCACTGCCTGGGACCTGCGCCGCGACATGCCGTATCTGCACTACTCCGAGCTGGAATTCGATGTCATCGTCGGTTCGTACGGCGATGCGTTCGATCGCTATGCGATCAGGCTCAACGAGGTGCGCGAGAGCATGAAGATCGTCCGTCAGATCCTCGACCGCATGCCCGGCGGCGACTACCGCATTCAAGACAAGAAGGTCACGCCGCCGCCGCGAGCTCGCATCGACGAGTCGATGGAAGCGCTGATCCACCATTTCAAGATCTTCACCGAGGGGTTCAAGGTGCCCGAGGGCGAGGTCTACGAGGCCATCGAGAGCCCACGCGGCGAGATCGGTTGCTACATCGCCAGCGACGGTTCGGCTACGCCGTATCGCATACACGTTCGTGCCCCGAGTTTTGTCAACATCCAGTGCATGCCCCACATGCTTCGCGGCGGTTTGATCGCCGACGCCGTCGCTGTGATCTCGTCCGTCGATCCCGTTCTCGGCGAAGTGGATCGATGATGGCACGGTTGAACGAGGCGAACGTGGTGTACGCCAAGGAGATCATCGGGCGATACCCGAAGGCGCGGTCGGCCACCATCATCTTGTTGCATCTCGCACAGCAACAGGATGGCTATGTCACCAACGAAGCCATCAAACACATCGGCGAACTGGTCGGCGCCACGTCGGCAGAGATCCTGGGCACGGCCACGTTCTACGAGATGTTCAAATTCGAGCCGGTCGGCAAGTACCTGATCAACATCTGCAGCACGATGTCATGTGCATTGATGGGTGCTGACGAGCTCATGCATCACGCAGAGCACAAGCTGGGAATCAAAGCCGGCAGCACCACACCCGACGGGTTGTTCACCCTCGAGCACGCTGAGTGCCAGGCAGCGTGCACCGAAGCGCCGTGCCTGCAGGTCAACTACCGCCACCGCTACCGCGTGACCCCGAATGATCTCGACGCGTTGCTCGACGACCTTCAGAACAGTCGGCTCGACGGCGAGGTGCCACCGCATGGCACAGTCGCTCGCGTGCGGCAACACATCCCGTCAGAGCGCGCTGTCGGGGCGGTTCCTCCCGACGAGGTCAACATTGCGCCAGAGTGGATGCCGGCACCGGCGGAGGCACAGAAGTGAACGGGGCCACATATCCGCACGCTGCGGGATTCGTCGCCGGGGACCGACCGCGCATCGTCACATCGCGGTTCGAGTTCGACGATGCCCATTCGCTCGAGCGCTACCTGGCGACCGACGGTTACAAGGGACTGCAGGCCGCGTTGGCGAAGTCGCCGGTCGACGTGCACGCCGACGTGAAGAGCGCGACCGTTCTGGGCCGCGGAGGCGCCGGCTTTCCAGCGGGTGTCAAGTGGGGGCTCACCCCGCAGGCCGTGTGGCCGCGCTACCTCGTTGTCAACGGCGACGAGAGCGAGCCGGGAACGTACAAAGATCGCCTGCTGATGGAAGTCGATCCCCATCAGTTGATCGAGGGCTGCTTGATCGCCTGTTATGCCGCCGGCCTGTCGCAGTGCTTCCTCTACATCCGTGGCGAGATGGCCGTCGCACAGGAGCGGGTTGCGACCGCACTCAACGAGGCGTACGCGGCCGGGTACGTCGGCAAGAACATCCTCGGCTCCAACTTCAGTGTCGACATCGTGCTGCACTGGGGTGCCGGTGCATATGTGGTCGGCGAGGAGACTGCGCTGATCGAGAGCCTCGAAGGCAACCGCGGCATGCCCCGGCTGAAGCCGCCGTTCTTCCCGGCCGCCATCGGCTTGTACGGCATGCCGACCATCGTCAACAACGTCGAGACCCTGGCCAACCTCCCATGGCTCATGCAACACGGCGTCGAGGCCTACACGGCCATCGGCACACCGACGTCGCCCGGCACGCGCATGGTTGCGGTGTCGGGTCACGTGAAGCGGCCCGGGGTGTACGAGATCGTCAACGGCACGACGACATTTCGCGAGCTGTTGTACGGCGACGACTTCTGCGGCGGGATCCGCGACGACAATCAGCTCAAGGCCTTCGTACCCGGTGGCGGGTCGGCGCCATGGTTCCTTCCTGATCAACTCGATTTGCCGTTCGAGGCCAAACTGGTGAGCGCAGAAGGCTCGATGCTGGGGTCCGGCGCGGTGATCGTGATGGACGACACCACCGACGTCGTTGCTGCGGCATACACGCTCGTTCGTTTCTACGCCCACGAGTCGTGCGGCAAGTGCACACCGTGCCGCGAGGGAGCCCCGTGGCTCGAGCGGATCATGAAGCGATTGGTCGACGGTCACGGCACCACGCGCGACCTCGACCAACTGTTCGAGATCGGTCAGATGATCTGCCCGGGTGAGTTCCCGCATCCTTCCAGCGAGCGTCTCGGCCTCGAGGCCACGCCGTTCCCGTTCAGGATGACAACCATCTGCTTCGTCGGTCCATCGGCATACACCGCGGTGGACTCGGCGCTGACATTGTTCCGCGACGAGTTCGAGGCGAAGATCGTCCAGCGCACTTTCATCCCGGTGTCGGTTGGAGCAAACCAATGAACACGACCGACCCTGCCACCGACGCCGGTTCCCCGCCGGTGGTGCCGCCAGATCCCAACGAGGTTCGGCTGACGATCAACGGCAGCCCGGTCGTGGCCCGCAAGGGCGATCTGGTGATCGCGGCAGCGGAGCGAGTTGGCGACTACATCCCCCGCTTCTGCTACCACGAGCGGATGAGCTCGGTCGGCATGTGCCGGATGTGTCTCGTCGACATCGACACCGGCCGAGGTCCGGGGCTGCAGGCCTCGTGCATGGTGACGGTGGCGCCCGACATGGTCGTCAACACGCAGAGTCAGGCCGCGCTGAAGGCACAAGAGAGCATCATCGAGATGCTGCTCGTGAACCACCCGCTCGATTGCCCGGTCTGTGACAAGGGCGGGGAATGCCCGCTGCAGGACCAGGCGTACTCGCACGGGCCCGGCGAGAGCCGATTCGTGGAGGAGAAGCGTCATTTCGAGAAGCCGATCGCCATCAGCGATCTCGTGCTGCTCGACCGCGAGCGCTGCATCCTGTGCGATCGCTGCACGCGGTTCGCCGACGAGGTGGCCGGCGACGCGTTGATCCACTTCAGCAGTCGTGGGAACGACACGCAGATCACGACCTTTCCCGATGAGCCGTTCGCCAGCTACTTCAGTGGCAACACCGTGCAGATCTGCCCGGTCGGCGCGCTGACCGCCAAGCCGTACCGTTTCAAGGCCCGTCCGTGGGATCTCGATCAGTCCGAGAGCACGTGCACCACGTGCGCCGTCGGATGCCGTACGGTCGTGCAGTCGAGCCAGGACGTGTTGCTGCGGTATCAGGGCGTCGACAGCGATCCGGTCAACTGGGGCTGGCTGTGCGACCGGGGCCGATTCAACTTCGAAGCCGTCAACAGCGACGACCGTCTCGGCGCTCCACTGGTGCGCGTCGACGAAGAGCTGCAGCCGACAACATGGAATGCGGCGTTGGCTCGCGCAGCCGAACTGATCACCGAGGCCAAGGCCGTCGGTGGTGCCGGCTCGATCGCTGTGATCGGTGGCGCACGCGGCAGCAATGAAGATGCGTATGCCTGGGCTCGGCTGGCGCACGATGTCATCGGCACACCCAACGTGTACCCGCAGATGGGCGACGGCGCGCAGATCAACCTGCTCGGCTTCGACCGGGCCACAATCGACGAGGCAGCCAACGCGGCGACCGTCATTCTGATGGCGCCGGATCTCAAAGAAGAGCTGCCGGTGCTGTACCTGCGGTTGCGCGACGCGGCCCAGAAGCGACGAAGCCGCATCATCGAGTTCGCCCAGAAGCGCAGCGGTCTTTCGGCGCAGGCCTGGAAGACCATCGAGTATCACGCCGGCGGGATCACCGAAGCCGTTGCCGCGTGCATCAATGATCCCGACATCGTCCGGCAACTCGCCACCGGAAGCGTGGTCATCGTCGCCGGTAGGGCCAACCTTGCCGAGCATCCCCGCGAGGTGGGCAATGGTGTCATCGCCGCGCTACAGATCGCACCGGGCGCAAAGGTGCTGCCAGCGATGCGCCGCGGCAACGTCGTCGGGGCAATCGAGATGGGGTTGGTGCCGGGCGACGGTGGCATGCCCGTCCTGGCGATCGCCAACGCGGCAGCGGCGGGCAACGTCGAGTGCCTGGTGCTGCTCGGCTGCGACCCGCTGGCCGACTTCCCCGACACTGATCTGGCTCGGCGGATGATGGCGGGTTCGCCTCGCATCATCGCCATCGACACGTTCCTGACCAAGTCGAACGCTTCGGCGGATGTGGTGCTTGCTGCTGCGGCCTACGGGGAAAAGAGCGGCACCACCACCAACATCGAAGGCCGGGTCACGACGCTCGCCGCCAAGGTCACGCCCCGCGGCACCAGTCGTCCCGATTGGATGATCGCAGTCGAGCTCGCCGAACTGCTGGGAGGCGACTTGGGTGTGTCGTCGGTCGACGATCTCACGGAGGCGATCGCCGCCAACATCGATGGCTTCGGTGAAGCGACCGTCAGTGCACTGCGCGTGGCTCGCGACGGCGTTGTGTGCCACGGCACGCTGCCGCCGGCCACCGCTCGAATTGTCACGATCGACGAGCGCAACAACTACGACTATCGCCTCGTCGTCAGCCGCAAGCTGTACGACAACGCGGTCGGCACGGCCAAGTCGCCGTCGCTGGCCCACCTGACTGTGGCTTCCGAGTTGCACATGCATCCACTCGACATCGAGCGTGTTGGCTCGACCGACGGCGCCGATGTCAAGGTCACCAGTAAACGGGCGTCGATGGTGTTCAAGGTGGTGGCCGACGACAGTGTGGTCCGCGGCTCGGCATGGGTTCCGTTCAACCAACCGGGTCCCAGCATCGGCGAGCTGATCGACTCGGCTGAGGTCATCACCGACGTGCGAGTGGAGTCGTTCTGATGTTCGCGCTCGACCTCCTCCTCGTCGATCTCACACTCGGCGATGTGGCCATCGTGTTGATGAAGGTGGTCATCGTTTTCGTGATCGGTCTCGTCGCGACGATGCTGATGGTCTGGTTCGAGCGCAAAGCCATCGCCGGGATGCAGAACCGCATCGGGCCGAACAAGGCGGGCCCGTGGGGCATCCTGCAGACGCTGGCCGATGGCATCAAGTTGTTCTTCAAAGAGGATCTGATCCCCGACAAGAGCGACCGCTTCGTCTTCAAGTTGGCTCCGTACCTGGCCTTCGTCCCGGCGTTCCTGGTGTGGAGTGTGATCCCGTTGGGCGGCGACTTCAGCGGGGGCAAGGACGGCAGCGTCGTCCTGTTCGACCACGTCACCAAGTTGCAACTCGCCGACCCTTCGATAGGCGTGCTGTTGCTGCTGGCACTCAGTTCGATCTCCGTCTACGGCATCATGCTGGCCGGGTGGGCCAGTGGTTCGAAGTACCCATTGCTCGGCTCGGTGCGGGCGTCGGCGCAGATGGTCAGCTACGAAGCGGCGCTCGGCCTCAGTCTGGCGGCGGTGATCCTGATCGCCGGCACCCTGAGCACCAGCGGCATCGTCTTTGCCCAGTCGAGCATCTCCAAGTGGCATGTGGCCAGCACAGCCTTCGTCCCGTTCGTGATCTTTCTGATCGCCGCGACGGCCGAGTTGAATCGGCCCCCGTTCGATCTCGTCGAGGCCGAGCAAGAACTCGTCGGCGGATTCAACACCGAGTACTCCAGCATTCGCTTCGCGCTCTTCTTCCTGGCCGAGTTCATGAACACGGTCACCATGAGCGGGGTCATCGTGACGCTGTTCTTCGGGGGTCCGCAGCCGTTGAGGATTGCAGGTGACCCGAACGTCTTGTCGTTCCTCGGACCATTCTCCGGCACGGTTTGGTTCTTCTTGAAGCTGCTGGTGTTCCTCTACGTCTACGTGTGGTTCCGTGCGACATTGCCCCGGCTGCGCTACGACCAGTTGATGGACCTCGGCTGGAAGGTCTTGATTCCTGTCGCGCTGGGCTGGTTCATGCTGCTGGCAGTCCTGCGCGTCGGTGGCGATCATGGCTGGACGCGACTGCACAAGACTGCGGTCGGCTTCGCGGCACTCGGCGTGTTGGCCGCCGCCGGCGCCCTGTTGAACCTGGCCACAAAGGTCAGTGCGCGCAACCGTGAGCGAGAGGGGGCGATGTTCTGATGGGATATCTCGAAGGGTTCTTGATCACAGCGCGACAGCACCGGCTGTTCGGCGGCAAGCGCGTCACCACGTCGTACTCCGGTGGCCGAGTCTCCAAGAAGGGCAACGACACCGAGGGTCGCGACGAGAAGATCGACAAGCCCGAGCGCATGCATGGTCGTCACGTGTTGAATCGCTACGAGGACGGCATGGAGAAATGCATCGGATGCGAGCTCTGTGCCGGCGTGTGTCCGGCGAAGTGCATCCATGTGCGCGGTGCCGACAACGATCCCCAGAATCCCACCTCGCCGGGCGAGCGCTTCGGGTTCGTGTACGAGATCAACTATCTGCGGTGCATCCATTGCGACCTGTGCGTCGAGGCGTGTCCCACCGAGGCGATCACCGAATCGAAGCTGTTCGAGTTCAGCTTCACCAACCGGCGTGACGCGGTCTACACCAAGGACGAGCTTGTGGTCGACGACGAAGGCAAACCCAAGCACCTGCCCTGGGAAGACTGGCGCCCGGGCGAGGACGAAAACACCAGCGGATGGATGCGCGCCACGTCGCCCGGCGGCGACGCCGACTTCGTTGGTCACGTCGGTTGGAGCAGCGAACTCGGCTACGGCGTTCGCGATGCCGAGGAGAGCGCTCCGTAATGCAGTTGTTCGTCTTCATCTGCGCCGGACTGATGATCCTGGCCGGGGCGGTCGGGGTCGTCACGCGTTCGCACCCCGTGCACGCCGCGCTCAGCCTGATCCTCACCCTGTTCGGAGTCGCGGTGCTCTACGTCGCGCAAGAGGCTGAGTTTCTCGCTGCGGTACAGGTCATCGTCTACGCAGGCGCGATCGTGGTGCTGTTCTTGTTCGTCATCATGCTGCTCGGTGTCGACAAGGTCGAAGACCTGCGCGTCGAGCCGTTCAGGTTGCAGCGCAAGGTTGCCGCTCTCGTCGGTGGTGGCGTCATCGGTTTGATCGTGTTCGCGGCCATCTCATCGCGCGACAACATCGGTCAGGTGCCACCTGCGCAGAGCGATGCCGTGGCAGCGGTCGCCGTGCTCAACCCGCACGACAGCAACATCCGCTCGCTGGCGCGCGATCTGTTCAGCGATCACGTGCTGGCGTTCGAACTCACGTCGGTCTTGCTCGTGATCGCCGTCGTCGGCACGGTGTTGCTGGCACGTCGTGCACCAAAGTCCAACGCGGAGACATCGACGTGAGCGCCGTCGCCGAACCCACCACGACCTGGTATCTCGTGCTTGCCGCGGTGCTGTTCGGCATCGGCACGGTTGGCGTGCTGGTGCGCCGCAATCCGCTGATCATGCTGATGTGCGTCGAGTTGATGCTCAACGCCGTCAACCTCAGCTTCGTCGCGCTCAGCCGAAAACTCGGCGACATCGGCGGGCAGACCACCGTGTTCTTCGTGATGGTCGTTGCCGCAGCAGAGGTCGTGGTCGGCCTCGGAATAATCGTCGCCATCCTGCGCCGCAAGCCCAACGCCACGTCCGACGACCTCGCCGAACTGAAGGGCTGACAATGCTCGATGTCGTCTGGCTGATCCCCGCGTTCCCGCTCGCGGGTTTCGCGTTGATCCTGTTGTTCGGTCGCCGGCTGGGCGATCCGAAGGCCGGGTACCTGGCAACTTTGATGTGCGGGGCAGCGTTCGTCGTCACCGCCGGCGTCTTCTTCGACCTGTTGTCGCACTCGGCCGAAGAGCGCGAGCACGTCGACACCGTCTTCTCGTGGGTGCCGCTCGGCTCGTTGCAGGTCGACATGGCGTTCCTCGCGGATCCGCTCAGCATCACCATGTGCCTCTTCGTCACGGGCATCGGCACGCTGATCCATCTCTACGCCGTCGGTTACATGCACGGCGATCCGCGCTTCTCGAAGTTCTTCCTGTACCTCAACCTGTTCGCCGTCAGCATGTTGCTGCTGGTGCTCGGCGAGAACATGCTCGTTACGTTCCTGGGCTGGGAAGGAGTGGGCACGTGCAGCTACCTGCTGATCTCGTTCTGGCACGAGCGGGAGAGCGCTGCTACCGCGGGGAAGAAGGCGTTCGTCACCAACCGGGTGGGTGACTGGGGCTTCATGTTGGCGATGTTCTTCGCGTTCCAAGCCACCGGCACGCTGAGCTACATCGGTGTCAACGAGGCTGCGGGCACCATGGCTCAATCGACGGCGACGGCAATCGCCTTGCTCTGCTTCATCGGCGCGGTCGGCAAGAGTGCCCAGCTTCCGCTCTACCTGTGGTTGCCCGACGCGATGGAAGGGCCAACGCCGGTGTCGGCGCTGATCCATGCGGCGACGATGGTCACCGCCGGCGTGTTCCTGATGTGCCGCATGAGCCCGATTCTGGACGCCGCGTCGTCGTACGCACCGACCATCATCGCGATCGTCGGCGTGGCCACCGCGTTGTTCGCGGCCACGATCGCGGTCGCCCAGAACGACATCAAGAAGGTGTTGGCCTACTCGACGGTCAGCCAACTCGGATACATGTTCCTGGCCGTTGGATCCGGCGCGTATACGGCGGCGATCTTCCACATGGTCACCCACGCGTTCTTCAAGGCTCTCCTCTTCCTGGGCTCTGGCGCCGTCATTCACGGGATGCACCACGAGCAAGACATGCGCCGCATGGGCGCGCTGCGCAAGGTCATGCCCGTCACGGCAGCGACGTTCATCGTCGGTTGGCTGGCCATCGCGGGGGTGCCACCGTTCGCCGGCTTCTGGAGCAAGGACGACATTCTGCTCGCGGCTTACGACAAGAGCCCCGTGTTGTGGATTCTCGGCCTGGTCACCGCGCTGCTGACCGCGTACTACATGACTCGTCAGGTGATCATGGTGTTCTACGGCGAGGCTCGCTGGCACGATGCGCACGAAGAGCACGGCGCGCACGGCGACGCCGACCCCCACGAGAGCCCGGCGATCATGCTGTTGCCACTCGTCGTGCTGGCCGGGTTGTCGATCGTCGGCGGGGGTCTCAACCTTCCCTTCTCGCACACGACCGAGCGACTCGCCGTGTGGCTCGAACCTGTCATCGGTCTACACGAGAGCGAGACGGCCAAGGTGCCGTTGGCGGTGATCGCCACGGTCGTGGCGCTCCTCGGAATCGCGTTGTCGGTGATGGTCTACGCCAAACACAAGGCGAAGCCGGTCGAGCCACAGGTCCTGGCCGAGGGTTGGTATTACGACAGGACGGTCAGCAGGTTCATGGGTGGGCCCGGTCGCAAGGCGTTCGATGCGGCCGCCTGGTATGACGCGACCGTCGTGGATGGCGGCGTCAATGGCGTCGGTCGACTCGTCCGCGGCACTGCCCAGCGAATTCGCACGGTGCAAAGTGGCAACGTCCGCAACTACGCGGCTGCCGTCGGGGTCGGTGTCGTGTTGCTGCTCGCGTGGTTCGTCGTGGTGCGGGGCAGCCTGTGATCTCGTTTCCCATCCTCACGATGCTCGTCCTGGTGCCGACCGCAGGGTCACTGGTCGTCGCGGCATTCTCGAACCGGCGCCCGGAATGGGTGAAGCTGACTGCGTTGTTGACGAGCGTGCTCACCGGCGCGCTCAGCATTTGGGTGCTGGCCGCCTTCGACGAGGCCAACGCCGATTTCCAGTTCGTCAGCAAGCACGCGTGGATCAAGCCCTGGGGCATCTCGTGGCATCTCGGAGTCGACGGCATCTCGCTGTTTCTCGTCGTGCTGACCGGGGTGCTATTCCCGCTGGTCATCGCCGGCACCGATCCGCACCACGACCACAAGCGCTACCTGTCGTGGATGCTGCTGCTCGAAGCCGGACTGATGGGCAGCTTCATCAGCCTCGATCTGTTCCTCTTCTTCGTCTTCTTCGAGATCGTGCTCGTCCCCATGTACTTCCTGATCGCCGGATGGGGATACGAGGGACGCGTCCACGCAGCGATGAAGTTCTTCTTGTTCACCATGGTTGGCTCGGCGTTCATGCTCGTCGGCGTCATTGCGACGGCATTTCTTGCCAAGGGCAATGGGCCGCTGACCTTCGACCTCATCGAGTTGGCCAAGGCCGATTTCGCACCCACCACCGGCCGCTGGTTGTTCTTCGCGTTCGCGGTCGCCTTCGCGGTGAAGGTGCCCATCTTCCCGCTGCACACGTGGCTGCCCGACGCCCATACGCAGGCACCGACCGGTGGTTCGGTGATCCTCGCCGGCGTGATGTTGAAGCTGGGGACGTACGGTCTTCTGCGGTTCGGGGTGTACCTGTTTCCCGAGGCCGCACTGTGGAGCCGCAGCCTGTGGCTGACCCTTGCCGTCATCGGCATCATCTACGGCGCGATCGTGGCCACGATGCAGAAGGACCTCAAACGATTGGTCGCGTACTCGTCGGTGGCCCACCTCGGTTTCATCGTGCTCGGCACGTTCGCGATGACGACGCAATCGATCAGCGGCAGCGTGATGCAGAACATCAACCACGGCGTGTCGACCGGCGCGTTGTTCCTGTTGGTCGGGATGATCTACGAGCGCCGGCACACACGTGAGATCTCCGAGCTGAAGGGCTTGCAGAAAGTCGCCCCGATTTTCGCCGGTGTCTTCATGGTGGTAATGCTGTCGTCGATCGGCGTGCCCGGCCTGAACGGGTTTGTCGGCGAGTACCTGGTGTTGGTCGGGTCGTTCCTCACGGCCAGGTGGTGGACCGTAGTCGCCGCAACGGGCGTGATTCTTGCGGCGCTGTACCTGCTGTGGGCCTATCAGCGAGTGTTCCACGGCGAGCCCGACGAGGCCAACAAGGGCTTCGGCGAGTTGAAGGCTCGTGAAGCGGCAGTGCTGCTGCCACTGGTGGGCGTGATCGTTTTCACGGGCGTGTATCCCAAGCCAATGCTCGATCGCATCGAACCCAGCGTCAAGAGGCTGATCGAACACGTCAGCGATAAGACGTCGTACGTCGAGCCGCAGCCCGCTGAGGAAGCGCCATGATCGCCGCCGCCGACCCGATCCTGGTGGGGCCCTCCGTCGATTGGTTCGCACTCAGCCCGATTCTGGTGCTGTTGGGTGCAGCCATGTTGTTGCTGGTCGTGGGCTCGCTCGTCCCACGGTGGCCGCGCCATCTGTACGCCATGTTCACCGCTGCCGCGGGACTGGCCTCGATGATCCTGTGCTTCTTCTTGTGGGACGACATCACCGACGATGGTGCTTCCACGCTGGTTGGCGACGCCCTGCGCTTCGACGTGTTCTCGATGTTCATCACCATCACCATCGCCGTGTCCATCGTGCTGGTGGCTTTCGTCACCGACGACTACCTTCGTCGCGAAGAGCTCGACGGCCCCGAGGTCTACGCCCTGTACCTGCTTGCCGCGATCGGTGGCGTGGTGATGGGGTCGGCCAACGATCTCGTCGTGCTCTTCCTGGGCCTCGAGATCTTGTCGATCGCCATGTACGTGATGGCCGCCAGTCACCGCAAGCGCATCGAAAGCCAAGAGAGCGGCATCAAGTACTTCATCCTCGGCGGCTTCTCGTCGGCGTTCTTCTTGTATGGCATCGCCATGGTCTATGGCACTGCCGGAAGCACCAACTTCACCAAGATCGTCGCCTCGTTCAACGCCAGCGTTCCCGCAGAACGGCACGACGCGTTCATCCTCGCCGGTGTGGCTCTTTTACTGGTCGGCCTGGGATTCAAGATCGCCGCCGTGCCGTTCCACTTCTGGGCGCCCGACGTCTATCAAGGCGCGCCCACACCCGTCACGTCGTTCATGGCTTCGGTAGGCAAGGTTGCCGCGTTCGGGGCGATGTTGCGCGTGCTGATCTACGCGCTGCCACATTGGCGCGACGACTATCGGCCAATCGTGTGGGCGCTCGCCGTGTTGACGGTCGTGGTCGGGTCGGTGATGGCGGTCGTGCAGACCAACGTCAAGCGCATGCTGGCGTTCTCGTCGGTCAGCCATGCCGGGTTCATTCTCATCGGTGTCGAAGCGGCGGCGCATCGGGCCGGCCAGCCCGATGCCGGCAACGGCGTGCCGTCGGCGTTGTTGTATCTGCTGCTGTACTCGGTGCTGGTGATCGGCACGTTCTCGGTCGTCACCATGGTCGGTCGCACCGGTGACGCCGACACCGAACTGATCTCGTTCCGTGGCCTGGGCAAGTCGCATCCGATGATCGCCCTGGCCATGACCGTGCTGCTGCTCGCCCAAGCCGGGGTGCCGCTGACGTCGGGCTTCGTCGCCAAGTTCGGCGTGATTCAAGCGGCGGTCGAAGAGCACAGCTACGCCATCGCCATCGTGGCCATGGTCGCCTCCGTGATCGCCGCGTTCCTGTATCTCCGCATCATGATCTCGATGTGGGTCACCGAGCCCGAGTCCGGCGACGCGGATCGCGAGCCCGTGCGAGTACCCGTGTGGACCGGCGTGGCACTGGCTCTGTCGGTCGGGTTCACTCTGGCCGTGGGCTTCTACCCATCGTGGCTGATCGACGCCGCCAAGGCCACCGTGACAGCCGTCCCCGCCCCATAACTCGCCCGCCCCCCGGTCCCCGCCCGTCGGGCGCGAGATTTGCCAACCGTGGCGTGTTGCCGCGCCCACAAAAGTGTGTGGGCGCGAGATTTGCCAACCGTGGCGTGTTGCCGCGCCCACAAAGGTAGGTGAGCGCGGGGCGTGCCATCTCTCCCGCCGCGTGAAGTCGCTCCCAATGAGGCGGGTGGGTCATGCCGCCGCCGCGAGGCGGGTGAGGATCTGGCCGATGTCGGCCACCGCGTCGCTGAGACCACCGTTGACATCTATCTCGGTGATGCGTGCCGAGGTCCAACCCATGGTCGTCAGCTTCCGATCGCGACCCTTGTCGGCGTGCGATTCGACAGCGCCGTCGTGCCAGGCGGGGTGATCGACCTCGACGGCCAGCATCACACCTGGCCAGGCGAAGTCGATGGAGATGTCGCGGTCGGGAAGGCGCATCGGGAACTGTGTGAACGGCGCTGCGAGGCCCTGCCTGGCCATCTCCTCGAGCACCTTGACCTCGAGGTTGGACTGCAGCGCCGCCCTCCACGCCGGACGTGCTCGGACGACGCTGAGCATGGTCTTCGAGCCTGGCCGGTTGTGGTGGTAGAGCCGTTGCAGGGTGTCGGTCAGCGTTCCGAAGGTCAGCCTGTTCTCGTTCAAGACCTGCTCGAGCACCGAGGCTGTTGCTTCACTGCCGATCATGTCGGCACTGTCGAAGACTGTGCGCGGAGGGCTCGTCAGGCGGATGCCGTCGGGGCGCTGCACGATGTCGACGGGGTCGATGCGCCGACAGCGGTGCACCACCACGTTTTCCATCTGCGGAGAACTGCCGTGCGGCACAAGCACGTGAATCCTGGGGTCGGTCATCCGCCGCAGCCCCCACAGCTGACCTGCCGTCGTGAAGCCGATCATCGCCGCGGGATTTCGTGCGCACACGGCTGCCAGGATCTGCTCGCGATTGCAGGGCCACTGGGCACTTCGAAACACGCCCGGCAGCATCGTGATGAATGCGCCATCGCCGACGAGATTCGCGAGCGTTCGAGGGGGACAACCGAGTTCGATCAGACGGCTCGTCGAGATCACGCCTTAATGGCTGCTGAGGAACGAATCGACGGCGACTTTCCATTCACGACCCACGGGGCACCTCCGTCACGTTCGTGCTGATGTGTCGGGGGAAGCCGATCGCCACCCTATGGGCTTCGCGTCGCCCTGCCTCACCGCACTGCCATTGGGCGCGAGAATTGCCGTATACGGCGTGATGGCGCGCCCGTAAGACGGTGAGGGCGCGACCAGTGCTGCCGGTGGCGTGATATCGCGCCCGACCCGTGATCGGCGGAGGGGTGGCGGCTGGGGTTAGCTGGCTTGGCGGATCAGCTCGTCGAAGAGGCCCTGTTGCTGCGGGTCGTCGGCAGCGGAGTCCTCCGGATGCCACTGGGTGCCGACGATCCATCGCGCTCCGTCGAGCTCGACAGCATGGACGATGCCGCTGGCATGTCGCCCGACGACACCGAGGCCCTGACCAAGTGTGTCGAGCGCTTGGTGATGCACGCAATGGCATCGCCCCGGCGTCTCGGTGCCCATGGCTTTGGCGATGCGCGACCCAGCGTCGAGATCATTGGCGGTGAACTGCATCCAGTGATCTTCGCTGCCGATGTCTTGCACGAGCGTGCCGCCGAGGGCAACGTTCAGCACCTGTAGACCTCGGCAGATCGCCAAGACCGGCTTGTCGGCCTCGATCGCCGCAGCGACCATCGCCAGCTCCATCGCGTCGTGTTCCGGGACGATGCCGTACAGCGACTCCTCGGTGGCTTCCTGCCCGTACCGACGTGGATCGATATCGCCGCCGCCGTGAAACACGACTGCATCGCACCGGCGCAGCAGGGAGGGGATGTCGTCGACCAGACCGGGGATCGGCGGCAACATCAAGGGGATCCCGCCGCCTCGTTCGACGCTGCGAAAGTAGGCCTGGCCTGCGGCGAACGGCTTGCCGCGCACGCCTTGCGCTTCGTCGGACCGGCGGCCGACGATAACGACGAGAGGATTCACGCAGTCAGTGTAAGCCCGCTCGTCGGACGAGCTCGTTGTATATCGCCTGCTGCTGAGGCTGGCGGGTTGCGGTGTCTTCTGGGTGCCATTGCAGCCCGACGACCCATGCTTTCGACGGCAGCTCCACCGCCTCGAGCTGGCCATCCTCGGAGTACCCGATCGGCACGAGGCCGTCGCCCAGCCGGTCGATGCCTTGGTGGTGCACCGAGTGGCAATGGTCGAGGTGGGTGTCGCCGACCAGTTCGGCGATGATCGAACCCTCGACGAGCTTCACGGAGTGCTCGCGCATCCAGTGTTCGTCGTTGCCGATGTCTTGCACCAACGAGCCCCCCAGCACGATGTTCAACACCTGCATGCCTCGGCAGAGGGCAAGCATGGGCAGGTCGAGTTCCAGGGCCGCGCTGGCGATGGCCATGTCGAGCTCATCGTTGGCGGCAACGATTCCGTAGAGCGACTCCTCGGTGGCCTCTTGTCCGTAGCAGCGCGGATCGATGTCGCCTCCACCCGGCAGCAGCACTCCGTCGAAGTGCTGCAACACCGTGAGGGCGTTGATCGACAACTCGTGGATCGGCGGCACCAACACGGGCACGCCGCCGGCACGGGCGACCGCCCGGCTGTACGGCTGGCTGCTGGAGAAGGCATCGCGCTTGCCTTCGTCGCTGAAGGTCAGCACCCGGGCGCAGACTGCGATCAGCGGCGGCGGTTGACTCATGGCAACGCCAAGTGTAGGTGTCAAGATGTTCGCCAGCTTCCAGTCGCAGATCGGGGGTCGGAGCTCGTGGATTTCATCTTCATGCTCACGCGCCGCGATGAGACCATCAGCGATTGCCTCGAGACATGGGACGCCATCGGGCGGGTCGGTCTGCGGCACGCCGGCTTCAAAGATGTCGGAGTCGAGATCTCGACACTGGTGGAACTGAACAAACGCATGAAGTCGAATGGAGTGACGACCTACCTCGAAGTGGTCAGCACATCGCCCGAGGAATGCCTGCGCAGCGCGCATGCAGCATTAGCCATTGGTGTCGATCGGCTGATGGGTGGCACGTTGATCGACGAGACGATGCGGATCATCGACGGATCGGGAATCGAGTATCTGCCGTTTCCGGGACGACCGGTTGGTCATCCGACGCGGTTGGGTGGCGATGCCAAGCTCGTCGAGACCCAATGCCGGAGTTTTGCCGCGAGCGGATGTCACGGAGTCGATCTGCTCGCCTACCGCGCCACTGACGCTGATCCGCTGGATCTGGTGCGCGCTGCCAGGCGCGGCACGTCGGGTTACCTCGTCGTCGCTGGAAGCATCTCGAGCGCCGCGCAGATCGATGACTTGCGCGCTGCCGGCGCCGACGCGTTCACAATCGGCTCGGCCATCTTCGACGGATCGTTCTCGCCGAACAAGGGCCACATCGCGTCACATTTGCGCGACGTGATCGACGCGGCTACTTGTTGATGACCTCGACGGAGTAACCGGCGTCTGTGGCAGCGCGCACCACCGAGTCGGCGTGGCCGCTGCCGCGCACTTCCAGCACCACCTGTACGCCGGTCTCGCGGACGTGCAGGTCGACTCCCTCGCGGACATGCTCGACCTCGACCAGGTTGGCGCCGTGCTCGGCGAACAGCGTCAGCAGACGGGCCAGGCCACCCGGACGATCACTGATTCGGGCGAACAGGATCAGACGCCGCCCCGCCTTCGTTTCGTGACGGCGGATGAGACCCGGAACGAGTCCGAGGTCGACGTTGCCACCACTCAACACGACACACGTGGTGCCGGATGGTGCCGGAGCCACGATCTGCGACAGCAACGCGGCGACGCCCACGGCACCGGCACCTTCGACAAACAACTTGGCACGCTCCATCAACAACACCATCGCGTCGGCAACAGCGTTCTCTTCGACCACCACGACATCGTCGAGCCACTGCTCGACCAGAGGACGGGTGATCTCGCCAGGTCGCTTTACGGCGATGCCGTCGGCCAAGGTGACGACTGGTCCCGTTGGTGCAGGCCGATGTGCGTACGGAGCACACGACGCGATCTGCACACCGATCACCTCGACCGTCGGGTCGTTGCCCTTCACGGCGATGGCGATACCGCACGAGAGCCCGCCCCCGCCCAACGGAACTATGACGCGGCGCAGGTCGGGCACATCGCCGATCAACTCGCGCCCAAGGGTTGCCTGCCCGGCGACGACGTCGATGTCGTCGTACGGATGGCAGAACACCATGCCGGCCTCCGCTGCGTGAGCACGTGCCGCGACCACCGCGTCGTCGAGCGAGTCGCCGCCTTCGATCAACGTTGCTCCATAGGCGCGACAAGCCTCGATCTTCGACAGCGGGGCGCCCGACGGTACGAAGATCTCGCACGGGACGCCTGCGTGACGAGCGGCGAAGGCGATGGCCTGGGCGTGGTTGCCGGCACTTCCCGCGGTGACACCGCCGGCAGCCGCTGGGCCCAGTGCCGCCAGCTTGCTCATGGCTCCGCGGATCTTGAAGCTGCCAGTGCGTTGCAGGTTCTCGGCCTTCAACACGATGTTGCCACCACATCGTTCGCTCAATGCGGCTGAACCGGTGACGGGTGTGTGCGTGACAACGCCGTAGCCGGCCAGTGCCGCACGGTCGATGGCCGCGCTGGAAATCTTCTGGGCCCGCATGTCAGCGCGTACCGTAGTGCGCATGCGTGCGCTGTTGATCGCCAATGCTGCCGACGCCGATGGCGGCTTCGTCGCGGAACGGTTTCGTCACCGCGGGTACTCGTTCACCGAGTGTCATCGTGAGAACCTCGCCGACTGGCCGGCACTCGATGGCTACGAATTGGTCGTCACGCTGGGCAGCGAATGGAGCGTGTACTGGCCGCACGTCGCCGAATCCGTCGCCGCCGAGGCCGAGCTGATCCGAACAGCACAGTTCGGGGACGTGCCGATCTACGGGATCTGCTACGGGAACCAGATCATGGCTCACGCGCTGGGTGGCACCGTCGAGCGGGCGCGCGAGCCCGAGATCGGGTGGTATCAGGTCGTGAGCGACGAGCCCGAAGTGATCGCAGAGGGTCCGTGGATGCAATGGCACTACGACGTCGTGACCATTCCGCCGGGGTCGTCGGAGATGGCTCGCAGCCCTGTCGGCCCGCAGGCATGGCGCCTGGGTCGCAGCTTCTGCACGCAGTTTCACCCGGAGGCCACCGAGACCATGATCCGTCGCTGGGCCAACAGCGACCTCGGAAGCGCCGAGCTGCTGAAGTACGGCAAAAAACCCGACGACCTGATCGACGAGTCACGACGCAACGTCGCCGAAAGTCGGCCGGCGGCCGAACACCTCGTCGACTGGTTTCTCGATCGGGTCGCCGGTTCCTGAACTACGCGGACGCGTCCGCCAGATCGATCACATCGAGTTCTGCGCTGAGTTGGTCGAGCCCCATAGCGCCCATCTCGAGCACGACCCGGTGAAAGCGCTTGAGGTCGAACTTCGCACCGAGTCGCTTCTGGGCGCGTTCCCTGCCTTGCAGCCACACTCGTTCACCGACTTTGTAGGAGATCGCCTGGCCGGGCATGCCCAGGTAACGGTCGACTTCTGACGCGAGGTAGTCGGCGGGATAGCCGGTGCGCTGGAGCAGGAATGGAAGCCCCAACTCCGACCTCCATCGCTCGCCGGGGTGGAACGGTTGGTTGTTGGGAATGCGCATCTCGCAGTGCAGCCCGATGTCGACTATCACGCGCGCCGCACGCAGCGCTTGGCCGGCCAACCAGCCGAGCTCGTAGACCGGGTCGTCGAGATACCCGAGCTCATGCATCAGCCGTTCGGCATACAGCGCCCAGCCTTCGCCGTGCCCGGAGATCGATACGCCGAGCCGCTGAAACCTTGTCAGCGAATCGGCCTGGTACATCATCTGGGCGAGCTGCAAGTGGTGGCCCGGGACGCTCTCGTGATACTCGGTCGACAGTGCCTCCCACAACGGAAAGTGATCCTTGCCGGAGACGGGATGCCAGATCCGGCCGGGA
>JANOCR010000181.1:0-3136 GCA_031412355.1 Ilumatobacteraceae bacterium
GTCGAGCTGGTCCGACATCTCGAGCAGGTCACCGTCGCTGCCGCTCACAACTTCGAGTGCATCCGCCGCCGTGAAGTGACCGGCGAAGACCGACAGACGGCGCAACAGAATCTGGAGCTCGGGTTCGAGGTGTTGGTACGACCATTCCAACGTGTCGTACAGCACACGATGTCGTTCGTCGAATCCCTTGGTGCTGCGTAACAGCCGGAACCGCTCGTCGAGATGCCTCTCGATCTCCTCCGGTGGCATCGACCGCACCCGTGCTGCCGCCAGCTCGATCGCCAACGGGATGCCGTCGAGTCGTCGGCAGATTCGAGAGACCACCGCTTCGCGCTCGCCGCCGAACTCGATGCTGGCGTTGGCTGCCAGCGCCCTGGCGAAGAACATCTGCTCGGCTGGCGAGTCGTGGGCGCCGGACGGTAGCGACTCGATCGCGTAGACGCGCTCGCCGGCGAGCCCGAGCGCGGCCCGGCTTGTCGCGAGCACGCGGAGATTGGGGCAGGCCGCGAGGAGCGCCGCCGTCAGGTCGGGCACACCATCGAGGTGTTCGCAGTTGTCCATCACGATCAGGGTCGACGACGAACCGACCGATGTCGCAATTGTCTCGACCGCATTCTGTCCGGAGGGTTGAGCCAGACCGAGGGCTTTGAGCACGTGGAACGGCAGCGAGGCGTTGTCGGCCAGCGGCGACAGCCCGACGAAACAGACCCTCTCGACGGATTGTCCGACGGCCTCGGCTGCGATCTGTAGCGACAGGCGAGTCTTGCCGATGCCACCGAGCCCCCGCAGGGTGATGAGTCGGTTGGACTCGAGGAGGTCGAGCACATCGGCAATCTCGGTTGATCGCCCCACGAAGTTGCCGAGCTGAATCGGCAGGTTCGCCCGCATGCGGTCGAGCGAACGCAGTGGTGGGAACTCGCTGGCGAGGCCGTCGATCGTGACCTGCCACACATGCTCGGGTGCCGAGAGATCCTTCAGGTAGTGCAACCCGAGGTCGATCACACCGACGTCGGGGCACTCGCCGCGGGCATCATCCGATAGAAGTAGTTGCCCGCCATGTCCTGTTGCCATGATCCGCGCAGCGCGGTTGACTGCTGAACCGAAGTAGTTGCCTCCGCGCAGGTTGGCAACCCCGACATGGATGGCCATGCGCGCCTTGATGTCGATCGGTCGGATCCAAGGCTCGGCGGCCAACGCCCGCTGGATCTCGCTGGCCGCGGTCACCGCGTCGTGCACGTTCTGGAACACAGCGGCGAAGCTGTCACCCGCCGTCGAGAACACCACACCGTTCCGTCGCCGGATCGAGTCAACCATGAGGTCGTCGTGCCGCGACACGGCAAGGTGCATCAGTTCCGGCTCGGCTTCCCACTGGCGCGTCGAGCCTTCGAGGTCGGTGAAGAAGAAGGCAACCCGACCGATTGGCATGGGACGGCTGTCCATTGGCGCGCCCCTCGCTAGAGCCAGCCGGCGTGCTTGAACTTGCGATACAGCCCGAAGCACGCACCGAACATGATCAGCAGCACCGTTGGGTACCCCCAACTCGACCGCAACTCGGGCATGTGTTCGAAGTTCATTCCGTAGATACCCGCCACCATTGTCGGGACCGCGGCGATGGCGACCCACGCGGAGATCTTGCGCATGTCCTCGTTCTGCCGGATCGAAACGCGCGTGAGGTTGGCAGCCAGGATGTTGCCCAACAGATCGTGCAACGTGTCGACACGTTGGGCTACCGCTACGAGGTGGTCGTGTGCGTCGCGGAAGTACTGCCGCAGGTCGGTGGCCACGACGTTGTAGGGCCGGTTGGCCAAGAGGTCGAGTGGAGTGAGCAACGGCACCAGTGCGTCCTGGACGAGAAGCACCGTGCGCATCAGTCCATAGATGCGCTCGACCGGGTTCTGGTCAGCGTGACGATCGAAGACCTCTCGCTCGACCTCGCGCACGTCGCTTTCGATCCCGCTGATCACCGGCTCGTAGTCGTCGACGACGTGGTCGACAATCGCGTGCAGCACGGCGCCCGAGCCGTGCTGCAACAGATCCTGGTTGGACTCCAAGTTTGCGCGCACATCGGTGAGACGCGATGGCGAACTGTGACGAACGTGCAGGACGGCGTGCGGTGTGACAAACACTTGGATCTCGCCGAACTCGACCTCTTCGATGTCGTCGAGGTACTGCGCAGTCTTCAGGACCAGGAACAACGCATCACCGTACTGCTCCAGCTTCGGGCGCTGGTGGGCGTTCAATGCGTCTTCGACGACGAGGTCGTGGAGATCGATGTGCAGCCGGATCTGTTCGAACTCGGTCTTCGTCGGCTCGTACAGACCCGTCCAACTGAACGCGTCGTCGCCGCAGATCGCACGCCAGTCGGTCGTGTCGAATCGGCCAGGCCGTCGAACGCCGTCGACGTACAGGGCACTATCGACGATCACGGCTAGATCGTTGCACACCTCACATGTGTTGTCGCGCTGCGTCAGCTCCCGAAGGCTTGCTGGAATGCGGCGGTCAGCTCTGGCGTGGCGAGACCGCTGTACCCGCAGAAGTTGACGTTGCCCTGTGCAGCCGTGATGAGGTACTGCTTGCCGGTTTCGAAGTCGAACCCGTCGATAAGGGCTTGCATGCCAGTGGGCGCGTGCAGGATCACGGTTGCGGCGTCGCCGCCCGTGTACCAGTGGTCGACGGTCAGCGTCACCGTGTCGCCATCGACCGAGGTGGCGGTGCCTGCAAGCGCCGGCGACATGTCGGCTAGCACGGCGACG
Organism: Ilumatobacteraceae bacterium; assembly: GCA_031412355.1. GTDB lineage: Bacteria > Actinomycetota > Acidimicrobiia > Acidimicrobiales > Ilumatobacteraceae > JAENVT01. The sequence continues at coordinate 2,754 of JANOCR010000181.1, forward strand.
TCGAACTGCATGCACGACGCTGTGATGTTGCTGTCGCCGAGGGACAACTCCAGCGGCGGGCCTGCAGCGATCTCGCTGCCTCCGTCGCTGTTGCCGGTGATGAGGGCTGCGCCGACACCCAAGGCGACGACGGCAGATGCGACGGCGCTACCGACGATCAGCCACATCCGGCGCGGGTTCTCACGAGCGGGGCGTCTGCGCGTGAAGGTTGGCGGCCGGGGTCGGACCGCGAATCCGAAGATCCTTGCTCGATGAGGGGGGTGTTCATGATTTGCTCCAAACGGTTTCGGGCCGACGTCGTGGTCGGCGATTCGACGGGCACACCAGAGTGCATCGGGTCGAGCTTTCCGAGTTGTTCGCGCAGCTCGTCGTTCACGACCGAG
>JANOCR010000182.1:0-3614 GCA_031412355.1 Ilumatobacteraceae bacterium
GCGGCGTGCATGCTGACCCCGTTTGCCGTGTTCGACGCCGTCGGTGGCTTCACCGAGCTGTTGCCCGGCAACTACAACGACGTCGACTACTGCATGAAGTTGCGCATGGCAGGCTGGTCGATCGTCTACGAGCCTGCAGCCGAGTTGTACCACTTCGAGTCGCAATCGCGGATTGCCGGCATCAACCCTGCGGAGATCGAATTGATCCAGCGACGCTGGCTCACCCACCTCGTCGACGACCCCTTCACCCCCGCCGCCGTCTGACACCCAGAACCGCTGCGTTTGACGACTCCGGCCCCGCTACGGGGCGCCAGCTCACAAACGCTGGCTGGGGAGCCGGGGTGGGTGGTGACTAGCGGTCGATCGGGACGACTTGGTCGAAGCGGGCGTACGGGGTCCACACGGTTCGGGCACCCGAGGCGGTGAGGGCGTCGGACAGGGCGCGACCGGCAGCGTCGAATCCTCCATTAGCCCGGTCGCGGCATTCACGCCAGTGCGCGGCCGACACTGCAGCCGCGGCCAGCGAGACTTGGCTGCATTCCCGCTCGATCAACAGGTCGTTGCCGGTGCTGCGCGTGTCGACGCGCAGACCCTCCAACTCGTACCACCGGAAGTTGGGCACATCCCATCCGGCGTGCACGACGAGATCGTTGTCGTCGGCGATCAGCGCGCCGGCCAGCCCGGTGCCCGGCGACAGGGCCAAACCCGCCAGGGTCTCGAGCCAATCGGGTGTCACGTCGGATCGCGGCACGAGGCCCGGCGCCACCGAAACCAGCACCTCGCACGGGTAGTCGTTGAACGCCCGATCGAGCGCCGCGGCGGTCGACCAAGTGCCCGAAACCGGCAGCAACTCCCAACGATCGCCGGCAGCGTCGTCGAGCAAGGTGACCAATTCGGCCGGCAGCGACGCGGGGTAGGCAAGGACCAGCCGCGTGGTCGGATGGGTCGTGCGCAGTGCGTCGATCGTGGCCGCGGCCGCCAGGCGATACGGCCGAGCCGAGCCACCTTCGGCCAGCGTCGGCACGACCACCGTGATCGGTGTCGACGGGGCAATCGTGCGCACCAGGCGGTACGTGCCCTCCACCGGGCCGTGCACGACGGTGGCAGCCAGGCTCAACCGGTCGCATTGTTCCTGCACCGCTTGGCGGCCGCGCGCGACGGCGTTGTTGAGTGACGTCGTGGCCCGCGACACCGAACTGGAGATGTTGCGCCAGTGGTACAACAGGCTCGGAAGGTGCACCACACGTCGGCCACGCGCCGCGATCAGCTCGGTCGCGCGCAGGATCAGGTCGTGGTCCTGCGAACCGTCGAAGTCGGTACGGAAACCGCCGACCTCGGTCACCACGTCACGCCGCAGCGCGGAGAGGTGGCACGTGTACATCGACGACCGGAATCGCTCGGGCGACCATGCAGGCTTCAGGAAGTGGGCGGACTCGCGACCGTCGGCGAGCACATGGGCCTCGTCGCTGTACACGTAGTCGACCTCGTCGGTCGAGTCGATGGTGGCCGCCATGCGCTCGAGCGCCGTTGGCACCAGCCGATCGTCGTGATCCAACAGGGCGATGAACTCGCCGCGCGCCATCGACAACGCATCGTTCGACGCGGCCACGATGCCACCGTTGGCCGATCGATGCATGACACGGATCCGAGGATCCTGGGCGGCGAGCCGTTCGAGTGCGTCGCGTACCTCGGGTCGTGTCGAGCAGTCGTCGACGACGCACCACTCCCAATCGCCGAACGTCTGCGATTGCACGCCCTCGACGCACGCCAGAAACGCCCCGAGCGGCGGATCGTAGACGGGGGTGATGATGGAGAATCGAGGACTGATGGTCGTCGATGCTAACGACCACTGGTACTGTGGCGGCCGATGTGCCGAGTGTTCGTGAGCGGGCGCGGCAACGTCTTCATGAGAGAGATTGCCGAGCATGTGGTCGAGGCGCTGGTGCTCAGCGGTCGACCCGGCGAACTCGTGATCGACGATCTGCCCGACGGCGCCGATGACCCGTTGGAGAACCTGGTCGTCGCGCCGCACGAATTCTTCGTGCTGTCGCCGTCGTCGGAGGGCGACCGACTGCGCGCCGCGGCCGCCTCGGTCTGCATCAACACCGAGCAACCGGGCACGCCGTTCTTCGACCTGGCGATGACGTATGCGGCGCGTGGGCCGGTCGTGCTCGACATCAACCGCTACTCACTCGACGCGGTGCGCAGGCTGGGATTGGCGGCGGTGCACCTTCCGCTCGGCTGCACGCCATCGATGGATGCGTGGCACGGCGACGATCGACAGCGCGGCGTCGACATCGGCTTCCTGTCGGGCCGCACGCCGCGTCGCGAGCAGTTCATCGCCGGCGCCGGCGGGATGCTGTGGGAGTGGCAGACCGACCTGCGATTCTTCAGCTGGCACCGGCCGATCCTCGGTGGTGGCGCGGGCTTCGCCACAGGTGTTGAGAAGTTCGCCGCGCTGGCCGACACCAGGATCCTGCTGAACGTGCACCGCGGTGACGAGCCGTACTTCGAGTGGGCTCGAGTTGTCGAAGCCATCGCCAATGGCTGCGTCGTGGTCAGCGAGACCTCGGTCGGCGTCGAACCGCTGGTGCCGGGCGTGCACTTCGTGGTGGCGCCGCTCGAGCACCTCGCCGAGCAGGCGATCGCCCTGGCCTTCGACGAGCCACGCCGCGCCGCGATGGCCGATGCTGCGTACAAGCTGACCAGTACCACTCTGTCGCAGGATGAACTGCTGCAGGCTGCGCTCACCGACGCGGCCATCGCCCGACGGAACACTGGTAATGGCGTGCGCACGCGGTCTGCACGTCGATCACGAAGGTCGAGCGACACTCCGCCGTCGGCGCTCGGTGACGGCCTGCGCAAGACGGCCGGCGAGCTCAAGGCGGCCTACATCGCCCAGCTACAACTGACGCGTAGCATCGAGGCCACGATCAGCATGGTCGAGCACGGCGACGCCAACCACGCCGACACCGTCGAGACCGCGACGTGGCAGACGTTCGAACCCGAGGTGTCGGTCGTCATCCCGCTGTTCAACCAGGGGCACTACCTGGCCGACGCCGTGCAGTCGGTGATCGGCGCGAGCGGCGCAGCGGGTCCACGCACAGAACTGATCATCGTCGACGACCACTCCACCGATCAGTCGCGCATCATGGCCGAACGATTGCTCGCCGACATCGACTGGTTCCCCGCGGCGTTGGTCGGCCGGGCTGCGAACGGTGGGTTGCCGATCGCCCGCAACACCGGGTTCCACAAGGCCAGGGCGCCCTATGTCTTCGCCCTCGACGCCGACAACCTGCTGTACCCCACGGGGCTGCGCCGACTGCTCGACCATCTGCGCGCAGCACCGCGCGATGTCGTCGCCGCGTACGGAATCCTCGAGCGATTCGACACCACCGGCTCGCTGGGGCTCACCAGCCACCTGCCGTGGGACCCCGACCTGTTGGTCCACGGCGCGTTCATCGACGCGATGGCGATGTTCCGCCGCGACGCATGGATGGAGCTGGGTGGCTACTCGACGGCCGACGGACTGTACGGCTGGGAGGACTACGACCTGTGGCTGACGGTCGCCGAGCGCGGCCAGCGCGCCGACCTGGTGAGGTCGATCGTCGGTC
>JANOCR010000183.1:0-49603 GCA_031412355.1 Ilumatobacteraceae bacterium
AGCCGTCGAAGTCGAGCGGGCGTTCCTGGCCGAACTGGGCAGCGGATGCTCATTGCCTGTCGGCGCGCACGCGCTCGGCACATCTCTCACCGCCTTTCTCGGTACTGAGGATCACTCTCGACACCTGATCGACTCGATCGATCTTCCCGACGATCACCATGAAGCGGTCGGTCGAAGCGTCGAACTGGCCCGCGCGATGCAGCAATGGATGAAGTGAACTCGCTCGCCGGGCGATCTGTCGTGATCACCCGCGCCGCCGATCAGGTCACAGCGACGATCGAACTGGTGGAGTCGTTCGACGCGACACCTGTGGTGGTGCCGCTGATCGAGATCGTCGACGAACCAACAGGCATTGCCGAACTGGCCGTGCTGGACCTCGCCGGCGTCAACTGGCTGGTGGTCACCTCACCGAACGGTGCGCAGCGCGTTGCGCAGTTGGTGTCTCGTACGTCGAAGTCTCCGCTACTCGCCGCCGTCGGCGCGACGACGGCGGCGACGTTGCCCCGCTGCGACCTGGTCGCCGACACCCAGAGCGCCCTCGGGCTGTTGAAGGTCTTTCCACGCGGGCCTGGTCGAGTCGTTGTAGTTCAGGCCGTCGACGCCGCGCCGATCATGGTCGCCGGCCTCGAGGAACATGGGTGGGACGTCGTCGCGATCTTCCCGTATCGCGCCGTGCCGGCCACACCGTCGATCGAGGAACAACGTGCTGCGCTCGCCGCCGACGCGGTGCTGTTCGCCAGCGGTTCAGCCGCTCGAGCATGGGTGGAGGTCTTTGGCCCGCGCTCCCCAGCAGTCTCCATCGCCATCGGCTCGCAGACTGCCGCCGCTGCAGAACGTGCCGGGCTCAAGGTCTCTGCTATAGCTGCCGATCATTCGATGTACGGGATGTTGGTCGCGTTAGGAAGGTATTTCTCAGAGCGGAACTAGCATCTACACCAGGCTGGGTCGACGGAAGTGGTACGGAGCACGATGATGGGCACACGGGTGAGGCGACGGTGGCTGCTGGCGGCCGCTGTCAGCGCGTCCGTGGCCGGGTTCGGCATCACGCACGCCTCCGCCCAGGTAGGCCTACCCAGAAGCCTCGCCCAGGGACCGACGGTCGCTGTCGAATCGCAGGCCGGTTCCAATCCTTCGGTCTCCGGCGATGGTCGATTTGTCGTCTTCGCTGGGCCTCCTGCCGCCGAGGAAGACGAGCGAACCAGCACCGTGTGGCTGCGTGATCGCTCGAATGGCGGCGAGATCGAACTGACGCTTCCGCAACCCGGGGCTCGTACCGGCAACAGCGTGTTCCCCGTGATCAGTGGCGACGGTTGCTATGCCGCAGTCATCACCGAGACACCGTTCGACCTCTTCCGCGACGACGACTCCGAGAAGCGGTGGGACGTGTATCGCATGCAACTGCCGACCTGCGGCGGTTCACCCAACAGTTGGCAATTGGTCTCCACGACTGCCTTCCGTGGCGACAATCCGGCTGCCGCCGACAATGTCGACCCGCGCTTCCCACCGGCCATCTCCGGCGCCGGATCCGTGATCGCCTACACCCATCAGTTCGATGCCGCACAACCAGATCTGGTCGGCGTCATCGTCGTCGACCTCACGATTCCGGTCGGCCAGCCGGGTCACGCGTTACCGGTGGCAGGCACGCCGGCCGAGGCGCCGAACACCACCTATCTCTATGTGGGCCTGCGCGAGCCGTCGGTATCCGACGACGGCCAGTTCGTCGCGTTCACGTCGGATGCCAACTCGTCGAAGGCCACCCCGGATTGGGGCTCCGGACCGATTCCGGGCGGCTACGCCAGTGCTCAGGTCTACGTGTGGGACCGCCTGAATCCCGACCCCAACAGCGCCGTGAAGCGCGCATCGCTTCCCCTCGACAGCACGCCCAACGGCGAGGCAACGTCGCCGGCGATCTCGGCCGACGGCATGTACGTTGCCTTCGCCTCGACCGCCGTCAACCTGGTGCTGGGTGCCTCGTTGCCACCGTGCATCGATAGTTGCCCGCCGCAGATCTACCGCTACAACCGTCTCGACGGAACCATCGTGCTCGTCAGCCGTGTGCCGGCAAGCACCAGCACGCAGATCATCGGCAGCGATCTCGGCGCCACCCAACCTGCCATCAGCAGCGACGGCAGCCAGGTCGCATTCGTCACCCGATCGACCAACCTGTTGACCACGCGTCCGGCCGTGGGCGGCGCCGCCACCGATGGCGACATCATGGTGTCGAACGTCGACGTCGCCGAGATCTACCGCGCCTCGGTCCTGACCGACGGTGTCACACCAGCACCGGCGGCCAACGCCAATCCCAAGCTGTCCGCCACCGGTCGTGTCATCGTGTTCGACACGCTCGCAGGCGCCGCCTTCAGCCCGCTTGCCGAACGCGTCCCCGACTCCATCCGCCAAGTCATCGGCATCACTCAGCAGCCGCAACTGTCCATCGCCGACATCAACGTCGGGACGGGCATCGTCGGCCTTCCGGGCTCGGAGTGGTTCGTGCGGTTGTACAACGCCGGCCCAGGCTCTTTCGTGCCCAACAAGGTGTCTTCGACCAACCCGCAGTTCGGTATCACGTTCGGTGAGTGCATCGAGGGCTACGCAGTACCGCCGGGCGGATCGTGCGGCGTCGCCATCATCCTCACGCCCAGCGTCGAGGGTTCGCTGAACGGTTTCATCAAGATCACCGAGGCCGGATTCGGTGCACTCAACGTGCAGTCGAAGATCACCGGCGCGGGCGGGTTGCCGGCCCTCAGCGCCGACCAGGGCAGCTATCACCACTTCGAAACCCTGACGGTCGGCGAGTCCAGCGACTCGAACACCTTCCTCATCTCGAATGTCAGCCTCGTCCCGGCATGGGTCACCGGTGTTTCCATCCAGGGCGCCAACCCCAAGGACTTCAAGATCGTCAAGACCAAGTGCCGTGGCGCCGTGCTCGAGATCAGCGCCGGCTGCACGGTCGACGTGGCCTTCGCACCGAAACAGGCCGGTCACCGTTCGGCCACGGTGATCGTTGCCACCGACACCGGCCAGTACACCAGCGTGCTCGTCGACGGCGACTCCCATTACACACCGACCATCCAGACCGGAGCGATCGACGTCGTCGCCGGTGAGGAAGTCGGCGTGGGTGGCACCGGTTTCGCTCCCGACGCGACGGTGACGCTGCTGTGGGCCGACGGCGCCGGGCAGCGCACGACTGTGCAGACCGACGAGGTCGGCAGCTTCCTGATTTCCATGCCGGTGGCCGCCAACGAGCGCCCCGGCGATCGCCTGCTGGTGGCACAGACCCCCGGCACCGGCACCGACCCCGCCTCGGCCGTCCTGCGAGTCATCGCCAAGTCCATCGAAGAGATCGACGCCGCCTCCCCCGAATGGCCCGGCGCCTGACCCACCAACCACTGCGCTGATCCTGAGGTGTGGGCACCGAATTGGGCCGCATGCGCCCGTTTCAGTGCCCACAGTCGCTATGCGACCAGCGCCAGTGCTTCACGGAGGCGACTAATCACCCAGGCCGGGCGGTCGCGCACGTCTTCATAAGTGAACGTCACCACATGCAGACCTCGTAGCGTCAGTTCTGTGCGACGCTGGGCGTCGGTTTGACGCTGGCGACGTGAAGCATGAGTCCCGTGGCCAGAGACCTCGACAACGAGCCCACCGGGGAAGTAGGCATCGACTCGAGCGATTGTCCGGGTCCCGTCGCGGAAGGTCTTCTGCAGGATGGGACGGGCAATGCCTGCCTCGCGTACCAAACGAAGAAACCAACGCTCAAGCCGACTCTCGCCGCCAGCGTCTACGAGCGCGTCGAGCAGCAGACGGCTTCCGTTGACCGCACCGCGATGGTCACGCAACGCACGAGTGCGAAGCCGCTGTTCCGCGACCAATCGAAGCCGGATCGCCGAGTCGATGGCGTTCTCGGTCTCAGCGCGACTGAAACCGAACTGCGGCGACTCGAGGATCAACCGCTCGGCGGTGAGGCAACGAAATCCTCGGACGGTGACTATGTCGGCGTTGCTGAGCGGCCGGCGAGTCGAGCACACCAGTCCATCGGTGGAATGGCGACGGTGGGCGCGCGGTACCAGGAACTCCGGTGAACAACTCAGGAAGCCGTCGAGCCCATACAGCTGTGCAGCTGCCCGACCAGCCACCACCCCGAAACCGGCGAGATCGACCAAGCCGGCCGTCAGCGCGCGCTCGAACGTCGGTTGCGAGCCCCCGATGGCGAACGAGCGCGGCCCAAGGCGGCTAATGAGACCACGTTGTTCCCACTTGCTGCGCATCGACGGGTCAATGTCGCGATCACGCAGTTGAGCAGCGGACACGACGCTGTGCTGGTTGGCGGCGGTAGCCGCGATCTGGCGAAATCGGTCGTTCATCGCTGCATCGTGCGCCGCGGGTGTGACAGTGCTCAATGTCGCATCGCGGGCACCAGGATGGGCCCATGCGGCCCATTTCGGTGCCTACGGAGCCAGCGGTCAGCCGGCCGGGATCACGGGGGCGACAGCGACCATGCGGCCGGACACCAGCATCGAGGTGGTGCAGTTGCCGGAAAGGTCGCCTCCGCCGCTGCACGCCACCTGGAACACCAGTGATGTGCCGCCGAGCACCTCGATCGGCGAGACCCACGAGACCCGCTTGTCGCCGATGACATCGTTGAGCGACAAATTGTAGATCTCGGTCGTGCCGTTCATCAAGGTGGCCACGCCGGCATCCTTGTTGGGGTTCTGCAGCGCGAAGTCGGTGAGCTGGAACGTCGAACCGGCGGGAACATCGACGGTGACGGACCTGGTCTCGGCCGCCGGGGCGGCGGGAGCCAGCAGCTTGCTGAACAGCAGACCCTCGTTGATGTTGGCCTGCGGTGTCGCGAGAGGCACGGTGGTGACCGGCACGGAATCACTCGGTAGCACCGGATCGCTGACCACCGATGTCGATGAGATGGCTGCGGGAAGTTGTTCGGCGACCGCGTCGTCGGCAGCGTCGCGCACCGCCGGCTTGACGATGCCGAACCACACGCCGGCGAGCGCGACGACGGCGGCGAGCAGCATCAGCAGCCGGCCGAACAGTCGCTCGGGGATCATCGAGGCCTGCACGAAGGTGACCGGCGCGCTGGCCGTGGGACAGCCGGGCTGGTCGGCATCGATGGTGAACTGCACCGTGCGCGATCGGCGCTCCCACTGCAGTCGATTAGCGTGCACCTTCAGACGAATCAGCGAGCTGGCACCGGGCTCGACGCCGGCCGCCGGCGGATCGAAATCGCCATCGACACGACCGGTGGGATCCAGAAGGTGCAGCCGGCACGAGGCCTGGGTGTTGCCCTGGTTCTCGAGCATCATCTCGTACACCGCAGTGCGGCGGGCACGCAGGGCGGGCTGCAACATGTGCAGGCGCCGGGTGAACGTCGGGCCGACCTGCAGCGTCGTCTCCGACGATCCGACGTCATCGGGATCGCTCTGCGGCACGATACGAACCGTCAGCGCCGTAGGTCCGGCGGTGGTGGACGGCAGCAGCGGAGGGTGGACCTCGACGTCGACGACCTCTTGCGAGCCGCCGAACAGGGTGACCGACCCGGGTCGGATGGTGGTCCATCCGGCGGCGAGACCAACGGGCGCGAGCGAGAAGGTCTCGGTGGTGTCGCCCAGATTGACGATCGTGAGCTGGAAGACAGCCGAGGTGCCCGGAACCACCTCGATGTCACCTCGCGAGAACCATGCCTGAGCAGCCATCGCCGCAACGCTACTGGCGGTCGTCTCGCTGTGGGCGTCAATCCCAACGCAATCTGTCAACGAAACGTGATCCGGTCTTTTCCGGCCGACTTCGCCTGCCGCAGCGCGTCGTTGGCCGTGGCCAGCAGCTTGGTCGAGTTCGCCGCACCGCTGCCAACGGTCACGCCGACCGAGGCACTGAGGTGCACATCAGCCGGGAGTGCAGTCCAGGCCCTGGCCGCGACCAGCTGGCGAACACGTTCGAAGACGACGCGGGCGTCGCCTGGCGAGGCGTCACGCAGGACCATCACGAACTCGTCGCCTCCCGTGCGCACCACCGAGTCGCCGCGACGGCAGACCCGTTCGAGCACTGCTGCGAGCTCCTGCAGCACGCTGTCGCCGGCCGCGTAGCCAAAGCGCTCGTTGACCGAATCGAAACAGTCGATGTTCAGCGCGGCAACGCAGACAGGCGAATCGTCCGACAGCACCTCGGGCAACCACCGGCCCAGGAACTGGCGGTTCGGCAGGCCGGTGAGAGCGTCGGACTCACCCGCAGAAGCCTGACGCAGACGGTCGACGCCGGCGCGTACGTTGTCCCACCGATCGGCAGACTGGCAGTGCAACTTGGCGTGCAACCGGTCGGCATAGCTCTGCAGCACTACCCTCGCCTCGTCATGGCGGCCCATGCTCCACAACACGTCGACCTCTACGTTCGTCAGCGGCCCGATGCAATCCTCGACATCGAGATCGTCCGCCAACCCCTTGACCTCGTCGATCAACGTCAACACGGTCGTGTCCAGCGACTCGTGCCAGCGAGCAAGGACCTCACCCAACGCAGCAACGACCAGTTCGCGGCCCATGCCGTGTTCGATCGCCAGGGCGCGGGCACGCACAGCGTCGGCGATTGCCGACTGATGATGGCCCAAGTCGGCAAACAACACAGCGCGATGCGCCAGCGCAACGCAGGTTGGGCCGACCTGCTGGCCGCCCTCCGGGTCGAGTGCAGCTGTCGCCGTATACAGCCCGTCGCGCAGATAGCCGGCTCTACGCGTGGGATCGGTCTCGGCCGCGGCAAGGGCGCGATAGGCGGCGGTCAGACTGGCGTACGCAGATTGGCGGTCGTCGTCGGTGTCGGCGATGCGCAGGCAACGGTCGTAGAGGATCAGTGACGACTCGAAAAAGCCCGACTGTTCACAGGTGGCTGCCAGGTCATAGATGGCCGGATATGCCGAAGCCTCGTGCGGAAGTTGCTCGACGGCGTACATCACCTCGGCCAGCAGGTGAGTGCCGTTCGGGGATCGGTCGTGCGCTGCATTGTGCTCGCTCACCCGATGAATCCTTCCGTGAATGGCCTACGATGCCCGGTCGTGGCCGGCAACTTCCCTGTTTCACGCCCCCGACGGGTGCGCAGATCGGCAGCATTGCGAAACCTCGTCGCCGAGACCCGGCTCGACGTCGCCAACCTGGTGGCTCCACTGTTCGTACGCGAAGGCATCGACGAACCGCAGCCGATCGACTCGCTACCAGGCGTGGTGCAGCACACTCGCGACAGCCTGCGCGCAGAGGTCGGCGAGCTTGCCCGCCTCGGCATCGGAGCCGTGATCCTGTTCGGAGTGCCATCCACCAAAGATTCCATCGGCTCCTCGGCCTTCGACCCTGAGGGAATTGTGCAATTGTGCTTGGCGGATCTGGCGGCTGATGTCGGTGATCAGACCGTGCTGATGGCCGATTTGTGTGTCGACGAGTACACCGACCACGGCCATTGCGGCGTGCTCGACGGCCCCGCCGACGATCCCAACACGTCGGTCGACAACGACGCCACACTCGAGATCTACGGTCGTATTGCGGTCGCCCAGGCCACGGCCGGCGCTCACGTCGTGGCGCCCAGCGGGATGATGGACGGCCAGGTCGGGGCGATCCGCACGGCCCTCGACACGGCCGGCTTCGCATCGACCGCGATCCTGGCGTATTCCGCCAAGTACGCCAGCGGTCTGTACGGCCCGTTCCGCGATGCGGTTGATGTGCAGATCGCCAGCGGCGGCAATCGCAAGGGGTACCAGCAAGACTTCCGCAATGCCCGCGAGGCGCTGGTCGAGGTCGACGAAGATCTGGCCCAAGGTGCCGACATGGTGATGGTCAAGCCGGCGCTGTCCTACCTCGACGTGATCGCCGCAGTGCGAGCCCACGTCAACGTTCCGGTTGCTGCGTACCACGTCAGCGGCGAGTACGCGATGTTGAAGGCGGCCTCGGCGAACGGCTGGATCGATCACGACACGGTGGCCGTCGAGCACCTCACGGCGATCAAGCGTGCCGGGGCCGACGTCATCCTCACTTACCTGGCGCGCTGGTTCGCCGAGACCCACCAATGAGCACCAACGCCGAGTTCTTCGAACGCAGTTGCCGTGTGATCCCTGGCGGGGTCAACTCCAGCATTCGGGCGTTCAAGGCAGTCGGTGGCACGCCGTACATCGTCGATCGCGCCGAAGGGCCGTACGTGTGGGATGTCGAGGGCAGTCGCTACATCGATCTCGTGCAGAGCTACGGGGCGATCATCCTGGGCCATGCCCACCCAGCCGTGACGGCTGCCCTGGTTGCCGCTGCGGCCGGTGGCACGTCGTACGGCGCGCCCACACCGGGCGAGATGCTGTTGGCCGAGGCCATGACCGACCGTGTGCCCAGCTGCGACATGGTTCGTCTGATGAACTCGGGCACCGAGGCCACCAGCACGGCTGTGCGGTTGGCGCGCGGCTACACCGGCCGCGACCGGCTGGTGATCTTCCACGGCAACTTTCACGGTGCGACCGATGCGCTGCTGGCCGCGGGCGGCAGCGGCGTGGCCACCCTTGGGCTGCCCGGCACCGCCGGTGTGCCCGCAAGCGCGGTCGCCAACACGCTGGTCGTGCCGTACAACGTCGTCCCCCAACTCGACGACCAGGTCGCCGCGGTCATCGTCGAGCCGGTGGCCGCCAACATGGGAGTGGTCGCCCCGGCGCCAGGGTTCCTGCAAGGTCTCCGCGCCGAATGCGACCGGGTCGGTGCGTTGCTGGTGTTCGACGAGGTGATCACCGGCTTTCGCCTCGGCCACGGTGGCGCGCAGGCGATGTACGCGGTTGTGCCCGACCTGACCACATTCGGCAAGGTCATCGGCGGCGGGCTGCCGATCGGCGCTGTCGGAGGCCGCCGCGAGATCATGGAGACCCTGTCGCCATTGGGCCCTGTGTTCCACGCCGGCACGTTGGCCGGCAACCCGTTGGCCACCGCGGCCGGGCGCGCCGCGCTGCACGAACTGACCGACGACGTGTACGCGCAACTGGGCGCGCGCGCTCGCCGCCTTGCATCGATACTCGCCGAGGCGTGCGACGCGGCGGGGATTGCATCGAAGTTCCCTGTGGTCGGCACCCTCGTGGGCATGTACTTCGGCGACGGCGAGGCGCCGGCCAACTTCGTCGAGGCCAAGACCACTGACGAGCAGGTCTACCGCACCTTCTTCCACGCCATGTTGGACGAAGGAATCGCCCTGGCACCGGGGGCTTACGAGACCCTGTTCGTCGGCCTCGGCCACACCGACGATGTGCTCGACGCGATCGGCGAGGCCACCGCTCGCGCGGCGAGCGCCACCGCCAGCCGACTCAGCTGACGTAACCTCGCCTCGATGCGGCAATTCGTCTCGTTCCGCTTCTGGCTGGCGATCGCAGCCTTGATCGGCCTCACCTACGGGTTGTGGTACGTGTTGGTCCGCCAGGACGAAACGGTTGCAGTACTCGGACAACCGGCGCAGGCGGCGACCACCGAGCACCGCGTCAATCTGGTGCAGCCGGTCTACGCCATTCAGGCGGATCCCGGATTCGCCATGGTCGACGGCGTGGCCAGCGGCGACATGCAACTGGCGCTCGACGCCACCCGAACCATGGTGGTCAAAGCCGGTACGCCGGGGCAGATCACGTGTAGCCGCCTGGCGGAAATCAACCAATGTGTCGTCGCCGCTGACCTGCTGGGTGACGCCGTGGTCTGGTTCTCACTGATTCCACACCCACAGCGCGCCAGCCTGCTGCTGCCGGGGGTGACCGAGATCCATACGGACAACTGGGTGCTGCTGGCCAATGGCTGGGAGGTGCCGCGCAGCGAAGTGGTCGAGCGCAACTGCGACGCCGCCGGGCTCGACGACTTCGTCGATCAGTACGGCGGCAGCCTCAGCACGTCGACGTTCAGCTTCGAGCAACAAGAGATCGTCAAAGTCACATGTCTCGAACAGCCGGAGAGCCCGACCACCACCAGTTCGACGTCGACCACCGTGCTGCCGGTCGTCATTCCGATCGACACCGCCGTGATCCCGGCCGAGCAGGTACCGGAGATCGAAGTGCCGGGCACAGCGGTACCGGTCGAAACCGTCGCCGGCTGAGCAGGACGCGCCGGCAGCTACGGCTTGCGACGTTGGCGGGCGATCTCGTACGTCGCCAGGGCGGCTGCGGCACTGACATTCAACGAACTGAGCCGGCCGAGCATGGGAATGCTGACGATCAGATCGCATCGCTCGCGCGTCAGACGCGACAGCCCAGCACCCTCCGCGCCGAGCACCAGGCAGACACCCTCGACGGCCAGGTCGCCGATGTCGAAGAGGTCGCGGTCGGCGCCGTCATCGAGGCCGATCACCCAGATCCCGGCGTCTTTGATCCGCGCCAGCGCTGCCGGCAGGCCGCCGACCAACGCCATGGGCACGTGTTCGACGGCGCCCGCGGCGGCCTTGGCGACGGTCGGTGTGATGTGGACGGCGCGGTGACGTGGAAGGACGACGCCGTCGACACCAGCACCGTCGCAGCAACGCAACATCGCGCCCAGGTTGCCGGGGTCGGTGACGCCATCGACTGCAACCAGGAACGGAGCGCGACCGGGACGGCGCTTGATGAGCTCGGCCAGCTCGGTCTCGATCAACGGCGCAGCGAACGCGATGACGCCTTGTGGTGCTTCGCTGCGCGCCTTCGCTTCGAGACGCTTGCGATTGACCTCCTGCACCGGTGCGCGCACGCTGCGAGCAATCTCGACGATGTCGGTGACGATGTCGCTGGCCGATTCACCCTCCAGCAGGTCGGTGGCCACCCACACCTCCTGCACCCTGCGCTTGCCGGCGATCAACAGCTCGCGAACCGCTTGGCGCCCTTCGACCTGCTCGCCGCCGAGGGTCTTCTCCGGCTTGCGACGCTCTTCGCCCGTCGGAGTGATGCGCCCGGTGCGGCCGGCTCCGCGCGACGCGAATTGACGCGATGGCGAACGATCCGCGGATGCGCGACCCTTCCCCGCCGACGTGGCGCGGCCCTTCCCGGTCGAGGCCGAACGACTCTTGCCAGTGCCTGCCGCAACGCGGCCTTTCGGCACAGCCGCCGCGCGGCCCTTCGGCGCGGCCGAACGCGGCTGTGCGCCACGCCGGCCACCGGCACCGCTTGCCTGTCGTGCTGCCATCCGTACTACTCCCTCGTGATCACGGCAACCGCCCAGCAGGCAATGCCTTCGTGGCGCCCGAGGGCACCCAAACCTTCCGGCCTCCGTCCTTTGACGGTGACCGGCGCTCCACATGCCTGGCTCAGCCTGGCCTGCATCTCTGCGCGATGCGGCGCCAACTTTGGCGTGTCGCACACCACCGCGCAGTCGACATTCCCGATGGTCCATCCATCGGCACGCACCAGTGTGCCTGCGTGTGCGAGCAAGACCAACGAGTCAGCACCCTTCCATTGTGGGTCTGTGTCGGGGAAGTGCTCGCCGATGTCACCGAGCCCGGCGGCACCCAGCAGTGCGTCGGCCACGGCGTGAGCCACGACATCGGCGTCACTGTGGCCATGCAGGCCTGGGCCATCGAACGTCACCCCGCCAAGCACAAGTCGACGCGCGGGGTCGTCGCTGACGCGGTGGATGTCGAAACCCTGGCCGACCCGCACCTCGCTCATCGACTTTCCTTCTCGGCCAACTCGCGGGCCCACGCGAGGTCCTCCGGGTGGGTGATCTTGCGGTTGGTCTGCTCGCCGGCGACCACGACGACCCGCCCGCCGCAGATCTCGACCAGTCCGGCGTCGTCGGTGGCATCTCGACCACTGGCGTGTGCGGAGCGCAGAACCGACGCCCGAAAGGCCTGCGGTGTCTGCACGGCCACCATCGCAGCCCGCGGCGGAGTTTCGACGACGACGTTGTCGGCATCGATCCGCTTGATCGTGTCGGTCACAGCAACGCCCGGCACAGCAGCGTCGGCGCCATCTCGGACCGCCTCGATGACTGCCGCGAAGAGGTGCGCGGAAGCGAACGGGCGCGCTGCATCGTGCACGCACACGATCGTCGCATCGGGTGGGACGGCTGCCAGACCGGCGCGAACCGAATCGCTGCGAGTCGAGCCGCCGGCGACGCCACCTTCGGTGGCAACGTCGTGTGGAGGAACCACCACGACCACGCCGTCGCTGGATGCCCGCGCCGCGTCGGCGGCGCGATCGATGACGCGTCGCGAGCCGACCAGTTCGTATTGCTTGGCGAGACCAGTCCGCGACCCGGCGCCGGCAGCGACCACGATGGTCCAGACATTCTCTGCTGCGGGGAGCGGCACGACCGGCGAGGGTAGTACCGTTCGACGGACATGGCTCACGAAGACCTTCTTGCTCAGACCGAATTCTTCGCCGAAGCGCCGTACGAGGTGCTGGCGCCGATCGCCGCCGCCGGGCGCGAGCAGCACCTGATCCGCGGCGATGTGCTGTTTCACGAAGGCGACATCGCTGATTCCCTTCACCTGGTGCTGCGCGGTCGCCTCGCCATCGCCATCGCCAATCCGATCGATCATCGTGAGACTGTGGTTGCGCTGATGGAACCGGGGGACCTGCTGGGCGAGATGGCCATGCTCGACGGCGGGCCGCGATCGGCGATGGCCAGGGCACTCGAGCCGTCTGCCGTGCTGACGATTCCGTTCGAGCCCGTCATGGAAGCGTTCCGGGACGATCCGCGACTGCTGTGGGGGGTTACCCGCTTGCTGGCCCAACGGTTACGAGTCGCCGACGAGGCGTTGGCCGACAGCGTGTTCCTCGACGTCACCGGCCGAACAGCCAAACGGCTGCTCGAACTGTCCGAAGGTGTCGACGACTTCATCCTGCCCGTCACCCAGGAAGAGTTGGCCGGCATGGTCGGGGCATCGCGCGAACGTGTCAACAAGGCCATCGCCAGTTTCATCCGCCTCGGCTGGATCGATCAGCACGAACGCAAGTACACGATCCTGAAGCGCGACAGTCTCGACATACGCGCCCGGTAGGCGGCCTCAGGCGTCGCGGCGAGCCGTGATGATCCCGCCGACCACGGCCACCGCAGTGGCGAAGGCCGCGAAGTAGAGCCCGCCGGCCAAGCGGCTGAGGCCGTCCGACGATGCTGACGCCTCGGGGTCGCCAAGCCGTATTCCCGAGATGTACGGCAGGTACTTCACCGCGTTGTCGACGCCTGCTACCGACAGAACAGCGATGATGATGTTCTCGACGACCAATGGCCACAGGATCAGCACCGCGACCGCCGCCGGAGTGTTGCGAATGACCATGCCCAGCCCGAAGCCGAACAAACTGACGATCACGGCAAAGATGACGATGCCGATCAGCGCCGCTCGAGCATCGGGCTGGCCATCGAGCGACACCGAGACGCCGCGTGACGATGCGATCGCGGACGACAGGGCGAAGCAGAAGCCAACCACGAGCGTCTCGGCAACCGCGGCAAAGATGGCGATGACCACGCCCTTGGCGATCAAGACCCGCCCACGCTTTGGTGTGGCCGCGAACGTCGGGCGGATGGTTCCGTGGGCGAACTCGGCGCTGATCGACACGGCGCCGACAACCCCTAGCAACAACGCCGTGACCACCGACGAGCCGGTGACCAAGCCGGCGACATCCGACACCTTCAACTCATCGACATCGCCCAGCGCGGCAACGAGGATCGAGACGATGACGGGGAATGCAACGGCGATGATGAACAGCACGAGGTTCATGCGCACCGTGCGCAACTTGATCCACTCACTGCGGATCGCGTTGATCATGGCGTGCCCGCCACGGGCTGAGCGGCGAACTCCTGTGCCGCCGCTGTGGCTTGCAGGAAGGCGTCTTCCAGCGAACCGGTCTGTGGTGACAGTTCGTGCAGCACGAACCCGTTCCGCGCGGCGAGCTCGCCGACCTCGACGGCGGTGATGCCGCGAAACTCGGCCGTGGTTGCGTCAACCAGGCCGGCCTGCGCGCCCTGTGCGCTCGCCGCGTTGACGATGGCCTCGATGGCGGGGCTCTTGACACGCACCCATCGTTCAGCGTGACGCTCGACGAACTCGGCGACCGAACACTGCTCGATCAGCCGACCCTGACCGATCACCACGAGGTCGTTCGCCATCTGGGCCATCTCCGACAGCAGATGGCTGCTTACCAGCACGGTGCGCCCTTGCGAGGCCAGATGCACGAGCACGTCACGGATCCAACGGATGCCTTCTGGGTCGAGACCGTTGGCCGGCTCGTCGAGGACCACCGTGTGCGGGTCACCCAGCAACACACCCGCCAGGCCCAGTCGCTGACGCATGCCCAGCGAGTACGTCTTCACCCGGCGGCCGCCGACAGTGCGCAGACCGACGAGATCCAGGACCTCGTCCACCCGCGAACGTGCAAGTCCGTTCGATGCAGCCAGCCAGCGCAGATGGTTGCGGCCGCTGCGACCCGGATGCACGTAGCCGGCATCCAGCAGCGCGCCGACCTCGTGCAATGGTGACGACAGCTGACGGTAGGCGCGGCCATCGAACAACGCGCCACCCGTGTCGGGGCGGTCGAGGCCGAGCATGCATCGCATGGTCGTGCTCTTCCCCGATCCGTTGGGACCGAGAAACCCGGTCACGGTGCCGGGCCTGACGTCGAAGCTGAGATGGTCGACCGCCGTCGTACGCCCGAAACGCTTCGACAGGTCGGAGACCGAGATCACGTGCCGACGTTCCCCGTGAACTCGAGGGCGACGATCTCGGGCGAGGCACCTTCGACGTTGAGTCGCGCCATCAGCGACCGGAGTGCTCCGGTCGTCAAGCGGGCGCTCACGCCATCGAGCACAGACAACACGTCGGATGTACCGGCATCGACTGACATCAACGGCAGGTACACATTGTTCGGGACCAGCGTCTTGTCGTCTTGCAGCACGGTCAGGGTGGTGACGGACAGCGCCGGATCAGCGGAGCGTCCGAGGCCGCAATCGGCGGTGCCGGCAGTGACGGCTTCAACGACCTTGTCGATGGTCGTCGGCACGATCGACTTGAACTCGACCTCGTAGATGTCCTTCAATGCCGCCGCACCGAGCGGTGTCGCCGCGTCGAACCCCTCGGGGGCAGCAAGTGTGGCGACTCCGGGCTTGGTTCCAAGATCCGTCAAGGTGACAACCGTATTGGCGTCCGTGAAGGTCGTCGAGCAGAACACGACATCTTTGTCTTCGGCTGTCGTCGGGACCCCCAACTTGAGGTTCGCCGGCAATGCCCTGGTGATGGCGTCGCCCTGCGCCGACGTCGTGTTCGGTACCGCAGCAGATGTGCCCGCTTCGTCCGACAGCAACTCGAGCAATCCCTGCGTCGTGATTCCGGTCAGCTGCACCTCGCCCTTGCTCATGGCCTCGAGCAGCTCGGCGGGCGTCCCGAAGGCAGTCCTGCGGGCGACGCGGAACTCGGCCTTCTCGAGCGCCTGGCCGTAGATCTCGGCCATCATCTCGCTGACCGGCTCGGTCGTTGAACTGATGGTGATCTTCGGCTTCAACAACACGGTCGACTCGGTCGAGTTCGCGTCGCCGCAGGCGGCGAGCACAACGACGGTGACAATTGAAAACCTGAGGGTCGACGAGGGGCGCACGACGCAAGATCGTATGCCGTAGTCACCGAATTGCGGCTGCAGCCTTGGGCAAGCCTCAGCGGCTCAGTCGTCGGAGGCCGCGAACTTCGGGCGCATGGGCAGCGAAGTGCGCCACACACCGTCGTAGTCGCGCAGTGCCTCGGCTACCGCGGGCGCCGTGGGCACCAGGCCGATCTCGCCGACGCCCTTGATCCCGTAGGGCGATTTGGGCTGTGGCACCTCGACGAGTTCGACGTGGATCGGCGGCACGTCTTTGGCTCGCAGGATCCCGAGTGATCGAAGCGTCATGTTGGTCGGGAACCCGGTTGCCGGATCGGACGGGAAGTCTTCGGTCAGTGCGTAACCGAGGCCCATGTGCACGCTGCCTTCGATCTGCCCCTCGCACAGCACCGGGTTCACCGCCTTGCCGACGTCGTGGATCGCCACGACACGCTCGACATCGCCGGACTCGCGGTCGATCACGACAAGTTGCGTCGCGTAACCGAAGGCGGCGTGAATCGTGGGATTCGGATTGTCGGGATCACCGAGATGCTGCGTCCAGTCGACGAGGTGCTCGCCCACGTAGTCGACATCGGGTTGACACCCGCCGGCCAAGGCCGCGACGCATGCTTCGCGAACGGAACCGGCGGCCATCAACGTGCCGCGCGATCCGGTGGTCTGGCCGAAACCGAGGTCGCGGGTGGTGTCGACGATCACTTCGATGCGATTCGGGTCGATGCCCAACTCTTGCGCCGCGACCTGCAGGGCCACGGTGTGCACGCCTTGGCCCATCTCGGTCCATCCGTGACGCACCTCGACAACGCCGTCACCGCGGAACCGCACCACGGCGCGGCACAGCTCGCGGAACCCGTTGCCCAGCCCTGAGTTCTTGAGGCCGAGACCGAGACCGATCGCCTTGCCATCAGAGCGAGCCGCGTCGTAATGCGGCTTGATCGCATCGAGACACACCTCGGCACCGCGACAGCCTTCGTCCATGATCTGGCCAGGCCCCCATACCTCGCCCGGGTGGATGACGTTTCGCTTGCGCATCTCCCAGCCATCGATGCCGACCTTGTCGGCAAGGCGATCCATCACGCCTTCCATGGCGAACTGCGCCTGGTTGGCGCCGAAGCCGCGGAACGCGCCGCAGATCGGATTGTTGGTTCGCACCGCAACGGTTCGCACGTCGATGGCCGGTACGTGGTACGGCCCGCTGGAATGACCGGCAGCGCGCTCGAGCACCTTCATCCCGACGCTGGCGTATGCGCCGCTGTCGCCGATGCCGCGCACACGCAGTGCGGTGAGACGACCATCGGCGTCGCAGCCTGCCCAGTACTCGAGCCGGATCGGGTGACGCTTGGCGTGGATCAGCAGGCTCTCCTCACGCGACAGCGTGCACTTCACCGGCCGGTCGAGCAGCCATGCGGCCAGTGATGTCTGCGCTTGGTTGCTCATGTCTTCCTTGCCGCCGAACGCGCCACCGTTCGACACCAGGGTGACGGTCACCTGATCGTTGCCGACCGCCAGCATGCGGGCGATGTCGTCGCGGTCGTCCCACACACCCTGCCCGCCCGAGTAAACCTGCAGGTGGCGCCGCCCGTCGACGATTGTCGGCACAGCCAGTGTGCTCTCCGGTTCGAGGAAGGCCTGCTCGATGCGCTGTGTCTGGAAAACCTCGTGCACGGTGTGGGATGCGTTGGCGAGGCCACCGTCGACATCGCCGCGCTCGTACTCGCTGACGCTGAGGACGTTGTCCTTCGTGCCCCAGACCGCCACAGGTGCACCATCCTCCAGCGCTGCATCTGGATCGGTGACAGGCGTCAGGACTTCGTATCCCACTTCGACCAGCGCCACTGCGGCACGCGCCTGCTGACGCGTTTCAGCCACCACGATCGCCAGCACATCGCCGCCGTAGCTGGTTCGGCCGCCGACGGGGATCATGACCGGCCAGTCCTTGTGGATGATGCCCATCATCAGTTCACCGCCAATGTCGGCAGCGGTGAACACCGCAACGACTCCGGGCGCCGCGGCTGCTGCTGCTGCATCGATCGACAAGATGTCGGCCCGGGCGTGGGCAGTGAGATGCAGGGCCGCATGCAGCATGCCGGGCACGCGCATGTCGTCGATGTAGTCGCGATCGCCAAGGGTGAGCTGGCCTGCCTCGTACCTGGCGCCCGACCCACCGACGGTTGCAGCCAGCGCCGGCTCGAACTGCTTGCCCTTTGCGACGGCGTCGATGGCCTCGAGGATCTTGACGTATCCCGTGCAGCGGCACAGATGAGCACCCAGATGGCGGGCCATGTCGCTGGGCTGCAGGTCGGCACCCTTCTTGTCGATCTGGGCCTTGGCGCGCATCACGATCCCGGGAATGCAGAACCCGCACTGCAACCCGCCACATGCCGCAAATGCGTCGGCGAACGCGGTGCGCTCCTCGATCGCGACGCCTTCCAACGTGATGACCGACTTGCCCGCGGTCTTGGCCAGCGACTGCTGGCAACTGACGATCGCCTTGCCGTCGACGTGAACTGTGCAGCAACCGCACTGACCCGACGGCGAACACCCGTCCTTCGGCGAGGTGACATCGAGCTCTTCGCGCAGTGCGGCCAGCAAGTGTGGATGGTCGTCGCGAACGGTCACCGCCTTGCCGTTCAGTTGGAAGTCGACACCCATGGTTTACATTTTGTCAAAGTCCGGCTGGATTTGAAAGCAGCGCCATGAACGCCGCTAGTCAATGCGACGCGACCAGCGCCGAATCCACTGCGACCTGGGTCAGTGTGACCTCGCCGTCGCTGACCAGCCAGGCCAGACCCGGGCGTGCCGCGATCGGCAGCCGCCTCGGCACCATCGCACCCAACAGGTCACCGTCGAGGTCGTTCGATGCCGCAGTGACCATGCCGAGCCGGCTACGCCGAACGACACCCGTCCAATGGCCATAGCTCTGGCGCAGCGAGTCGGGTTTGCCGGTGGCGATGATCATCAGACCCGGCCGGCGTGATGCTGCCAGCGCGGCGAGGGCGCCGCCGATGTCGTCGACTAGTTCGGCGTCGTCGACAGCGATCAGCACTCGGCCGGTCGATGGAAGATCGCCGAGGATGTCGCCCAACGCGCGATGACGGTGCCGTTCGTCGAGCACTGTGCGACGCGGTGCGATGGCGCACCACCATCCATCCGGGTATGCGTCGAGCCAGGCGCGCACCAGTCGTTGCAACGCCGTGCTGCGTCCGGACCTCGGCGGTCCGATGATCAACACGTGCTCACCGTCGGGAACGTCGACGGCACACACCCGGCCGTCGTCGAAGCGCACACCGAGCGGCAGAAGGGTGTCGTCGCCGCGGCGACCTCCCAGTGGCAGGCCGGCGGCGGCCAGGCTCGCCGCCAAGCACTCGACCGGAGCCGGGACCGGGCCCTCGATACAGGCCGGCAGGAGCGGAGAGCCGAACATCACCTGCGCTTCGAGCCCCGTCGCGGCAATGTGAACTCTGCCCGCTCGTGGGCCGGGAACATCGGCCGCGGCGACCCCCAAGCCCGAAGCATCGAGTGGGTCACTGAGGTGAAAGATCCACCGCTGCGCGCAGCGGGCCAGCAGGCTCGAGGGAACCGCCGCAACGCGATCGACGGCACAGGCCACGACCATGTCGTGTGCGGCTCCGAGGGCGATGATCGTGTCGAGCATCGCGGACTCGGCCAGCGTCTCGAGATCGTCGAGCGCGCGGCGCACTTCGTCGAACCCGTCGATCAAAACGAGGATCGGTTGTCGCGGCGCGTCCGGATGGGCGATGCGGTGCCCGACTTCGTCGGACAACCGATTGATCAATCTGACAAGGCGCTCGCGTTCATGCAGTCGCACGACACCTCCGCAACTGGGCGAGTGCTCGAACACGTTCAGCGTGTGGTCGCCATGCCCGTCGATGACGTACAGGTGGCATCCGCTGCCATCCGTCGCGGCAGCAGCACCCAACAACACCAACGTCGAAGTCACTCCGCTACCGGCGGCGCCCACGAGCAGCAGGTGGCCGTCGGCGCGGTTCCACCGCAGCGGCCCGACAGTCTGACGGTCCGGGTCGTCGACGAGACCGACAATGCCCAGCGCGACGGCTGCTTCGTCAACGGGTAGATGTGACGGCAGCGGTGCCAGCCATGGCGACACCGCCGGTCGAGCACCCACGAGCACACATGCCTGGCGAACTGCAGCGACGACCACGTCGAGTTCGGTGCCGCCTTCGGCCATCGGCGCGGTGCACCGCGCTGTCTGGAACGTCAGCATCTCGTCGGGTCCCAACCGCATCACCGCGCGGCCGGGCAAGCCGCGAGGTATTGACGCCGGAGTTCGATCTCCGACCACGTCGAGTGCGTCGGCGCTGTCGTGCAAGCGCAACGCGAGCCTGAGGTTGGTGTTGGCGCGGATGTCGTCGCTGATCACGCCGCTCGGCCGTTGAGTTGCCAAGATCAGGTGCACGCCCAGGCTTCGGCCACGTTGGGCGATGCCGACGAGCGCGTGCAGAAAGTCGGGCTGTTCGCTGACCAGCGCGGCGAACTCGTCGATCACGACCACCAGTCGCGGCAGCACCACGTTCGGAGCACGGCGCCGGTAGGCGGGCAAGTCGGCGGCGCCGACGTCGCGGAGCATCTGCTCACGTCGGCGCAGTTCGGCGTGCAGACTGCGCAACGCCCGATCGACCAGATGGTCATCGAGATCCGTGACCACGCCGACCACGTGCGGCAGACGAGCACAGGCGTCGAACGTCGAGCCGCCCTTGTAGTCGACGAGCACGAACGTGAGGTTGTCCGGGCTGCATGCCACCGCCAGACCAACGACCAGGCTGCGCAGCAGTTCGCTCTTGCCGGCACCCGTGGTGCCGGCCATCAAGGCATGCGGTCCGTCGCGATCGAGGTCGATGTCGACCACGCCATCGCCCGCCATGCCGATCACCGTGCGCGGCAGGGGGTCGACACCACCGGCGACCCAGGCCGCAGCGATCGCCGCCGGCTCGGAAGACGCCAGTAGGGAGACCAGGGTGACATCGTGGGGAATGCCGCCGGCACAACCCAGCGGATCCTCGGGATCGACCAATCCGCTGAGGCAACGCACCAACCTCACCGCGCTGCGCTCGCTGATCCCGAAGAACCGCGCCTGAACGGGCAGCGACGCCAGCGCAGCATCGGGATGCCATCTGGCGTTGATCGGGCCGCACAGGTCGAGCAACGACGAACACACATGGGGAATCCCGCAGTCGGCCCCGACCAGCACGATCAGCGCCGTCGATCGATCGGCGACCATCACCCGACGCAACGGGCTGGTGCGCGCCGCCAACAACCCCGGCTCGTCGGTGATGACGACCAGGTGCGGGTGCGGAGCGATGTCGGACTCGGCGACGGTCTCGAGCAGATCCGACTCGGTCACCACGGCAACGAGGCCGGCTGCCGTCGTCGCATGGGGTAGCTGCTCGAGCCACCGCCAACGCGCCGGCTCGCTGGTGACCACCGCGAGGCGCACGTCGGCCGGACCGCAATTGGCGGCCAGTTGCATCACGATCGATCGCACGACACCAAGCGTCTGGGCACGGCCACCCCGCACCGCGAGCCGGCACGCGGGCCCGACATCGGCGACCAAAGGCAGGTCGGGCAAAAGAGCTACACCGCTGAGGTTCCCGGTGGCCTTCATGTCACCGCCCCCGTGATCGTCGAGTCGCGGCGTCCACGCCACCGTCCCTGATCCGATCGACACGGCAAAGCCGTCGACGTGGCTTCCCCGGCGGGCCCACAGTTCAGCGGTCCGGGCCTCGATTGCCCGGCGGGCGGAGGCAGGTGTCGAATCGTGTGCTCGGTGATGAGCGACGAATCCGCTGCGCTGCGCTGCAACCGCGTGCTCGTAGTCAGCCTTCTCCTGTTGCGCAGTGCGGCTGTCGATGCGCCGGCGGCGGAACACCGTGATCCGCTGACCACCCCAGGTCCCGAAAGCAACGATCGCGCCCAACGCCCCGAACAGCAGGAACATCGGTTGGCGCAGCAACGCGGCGATCAACCCCGACCCGGCCAGGGCCAGAACGGCGGGCACGATGCCGCCGGTGGTCTCGCCACGAACCGTGTGTTCCGCCGGTGGGGTCACAGCATCGGGGTTCCAGACCACCGTGGCGCGTGGACAGCGAACCAGGACACTCCCGGCTGCGGTCACCGTGACATTGGCGGGATCCGGGCTCTGACCAGGCCCTGTGAGAGCCTGCGGGCAGACGGTGAGAGTGCTGTGGCCGATCTCCAGTCGCGCCGCGGTCACGATCAATTCCGAATCTACCGTCGCTTCGCCGTCGACTCGCAACGGCACTCGTCCGGCGAGTTGGCGCACGACGATCCCATCAGCAGAGATCTCGATCAGCAGGTGGTGGGGTTCCAGGGCCCCGTCGTCGCAGCGCACCGCAGCGCCGGGGGCGCGGCCGACGATGTGGTCGCCACAACCCAGTGCCACCGATCCGCCAGCGTCCGGTCCCGATTCCCATGTGAAGGTCCAGATCTCGTTCATCACCGAAGGGAGGCACGGTGACCGCCCGGAGGCGGAAGCCAGCGGGGCCGATTCACCGAGAATCCTCGGTTCAACAGCTGCCGGTGAGACCAGCGGTGAGACCGGCAGTGAAACCAGCGATGAGATGCGTGGCGCACTGTGCGGCGCATGACATCCCTCCCCAATCACCGGTACCTCCTCACCAGGCTGCAACGCGAATGGAACCTGCTCAGCCGTCGCCGCTCGGCCGGGGCCCGCGCCACCGCCTGGAAGCTGACACCGCGAGCCCTCAGCTCGCTCGACGAGCTTCTCGTGCTCACCGGTCTCGGGCCTGCGCCCCTTACCTCGTCGAGCGATGACAGCCTGCGTCGACTGGTCACGCTGGCCCGTCACGACGACCTTGCTGCGCGCGTGGTGCTGCAGCGCATGCTCCCAGGACTCAGCAGCTGCGCCAAGCGCAACTCGTCGGGGTTCGACAATCAGCTCGACGCGCTCGACGAACTGCTCTCCGAGGCGTGGACCGTGATCCGTACGTTCCCGATCGAGCAACGCGACCGCTATGTGATCAAGAACCTGCTGCGCGACTGCGAGCACCGCACCTTCATCAAGGCCAGGCGACGCAAGCTCGTGCACGACTTCACCGACCCCGCCAAGCTCGACCGGGCGGTCGAGGCCGACGAGTCCAGTGTCGAGCCGATGATCACCATCGTCAAGCTGCTCGGCCGGGCACGATCGGCCGGCATGAGCCCCGACGACGTCGCTGTCGTGGTCACGCTGCTCAACACCTCGACCGTGAAGCAAGCCGCAGGTGTGCTGGGGGTCACCGATCGCACGGTGCGCAATCGTCGCCACACCGGGGTCGGCCGACTGCGGGAACTGGCCGACGTCGCCTGATCACGGCGATGTCGACATCAGCCGTTCTCGCCGACCAGCCACTCCAGATGCTCGATCAGCGGCGGGATCGCGCGCTCGATCACGTCGAACATCTCGGCGTAGGCGCTGGGCGGGCGACCCCACGGGTCGGCCACGTCCTCGTCACCCGGCATCGCGAAGGGATCCCATCGACGCAACAACTGGATCTGCACGGGTTCCACGCGGGAGTAGACGCCGCGGCGTGACTCCTCACCGCCGCGCAATCGCTCGAGGTCGCTGGCATTGTCGCGATCCATGGCGATGATCAAGTCGCTGCGGGCGAAGTCGTCCGGGTGGATCTGGCGGCCGACGTGGCTCACGTGGTAGCCGCGCAGGCCTCCCTCATGCGACGCCAGCGGGTGCGGGAGGTCGCCGACGTGATCGCGGCCGGTGGCGGCGGAATCGAAGGTGACGTGCTCGGTGCCCCGAAGGCGGGCCACATGGTTCGCCACCGCGTGCGCCGATGGGGATCGACAGTGGTTGCCCAGGCACACGAACAGCACGCGGATGGGTTGTCGCATAACTGGTTCGATTCAACCGCCGGGATCGAATCGGCGCAACCGCAGGGTCACGGCCGGTCGGTGTACGTCGGCCGACGCTTCTCCAAGAACGCGGCGATACCTTCCTGAGCGTCGTGAGTGGTCGCCGATCGAGACATCACATCGACTGCGTACGCATACGCGTCGGTTTGGCCGAGCTCGGTCTGGGCGTAGAAGCCGCGCTTGCCTGCTGCCTTCGATGCCTCGCTGCCGCGCGTGGCGCGGGTCAACAGGTCGCGCACTGCGCTGTCGAGTTGGTCGTCGGGAACCGCGTAGTTGATGAGGCCCCACGACGCAGCCGTCGCAGCGTCGATGGCGTCGCCGGTGAGAGCCATCTCCATCGCCCGCTTGCGCCCCACGTTGCGAGCGACCGCGACCAGTGGCGTGTGACAGAACAGGCCTCCCTTGCCTCCTGGGATCGCAAAGGTCGCGCTCTCGGCAGCGATCGCCATGTCGCACGACGCGACGAGCTGGCACCCGGCCGCCGTCGCCAGGGCGTGGACCTTGGCGACCACAGGCTGCGGGATCGATTGGATCGTGTTCATCATCTCGGTGCAGACGTCGAACAGGTGGGTGATGTGCTCGAGGTCTGCGCCTGCCATGTCGGCGAAGTTGTGGCCGGCGGAGAACACCGGACCATTGGCAGCCAAGATCGCGCCGGTGCACGGACTAGACCCCACCGCACGAAAGGCCTCGGTGAGTTCGAGCATCACATCGAGCGCCAACGCATTGCGCTTCTCCGGCCGGTTGAGGGTGATGGTGGCGAACGGTCCGTCGCCGTCGAGGATCACATGCTGGTAGCTCACCGGGCCAGTGTGCCACGAAAATCGGGGCGAACATGCACCGTCTGATTTCCGCTATCTCGCCGCCCTGATCGAGGGCCAAGACCTGTCGCAGACGATGGAGCGACTGTTCGACAACCCCGACGTCGACCGTCTGCACATGCACAACGAACCACGCCGCTGCTGGGCCCCACGCGTCGTTCGCCGCGCGTAGCGGTGCCCCCCCGGGGTCTCGAACCCCGAACCAACGGATTAAAAGTCCGCTGCTCTACCGTTGAGCTAGAGGGGCCAGGCGCCGTAGAAAATAGCCCGACGACGCGCCAGGCTATTGGTCGATCGGCCGTGTCGGCTCCCACCAACTACGAGATCATCGGGCGCGCTATCACGCCACGGACGGCCATGGTCGCCCCCGACCGGGTTCATCGGGCGCGGAATCACGCCATCTATGGCACAAATCTCGCCCGTACAGCTGAGCGAGCGCGTCAGAGCGGGCGAGCTGTGGGCACGCCACACCGCTCGCGGGCTGTCTGGTCAGCAGTACTGGCGTACCGTTGGATACGGGTTGACCGCGGGTCCGAAGCCCGGGTGAATCTCGAAGTGCAAGTGGTTGGCCGTGGTGTTGCCCGTGGCACCGACGTATCCGATCACTTCGCCGGCACTCACGACCCGCGAGCCGCCCTCCCATGCCGAGAGGTGCCCGTAGAAGTACCCGTTGCCATCGAAGCCCGCGAGCGAGACGACGTTGCCACCGAGCGAACTGGTCTTCATCGTTGCGGTGCCCGCGACTACGGCGACCAGTGGTGTGCCTGCCGGGCTCATCATGTCGACGCCCTGGTGCTTGCGCCCGCCTGATCGGGGAGCGCCCCAAGTATCACCGAACGCCGTAGGTCCCGCGACCGGACAGAACCAGCCACTCCCGGAAACAACGGGCGCCGGCCGCGGCGGGTCGGGTGTCGGCGCGGGTTGCGCGGGTTCGGGCGTCGCCGGCGCTGACGGGCTGGCGGCGGTCGGAGCTGGTGCCGGTTGGCTGGACGGAGCCACCGAGGGAGCGGCGCTCGACGGCGTGCCGCTGCCCCTGAACGACGCTGGCGTCGATGCGGTCTGCGCCTGCGCTGCGGCGGCCGCGGCCGCAGCCTCCCGTGCCTCCAGATCTCGGCGCTTCTTGGCCACCTGAGCCTCGTAGGCGCGCCTCACTTCCTCGTCTGCCAACTGCTCGCGCAGCGTGGCCAGTTCGGACAGGTTCTGTTCGATCTCTGCCTGGCGCGAGGTGAGTTGTTCGGCGACCTGCTCGTTCTCGGCACGCAAGGCCGCGACACGTTCGCGGTCCTTGTCGAGGTCGCTGAGCAGCGCATCCACCTGGTCGAGATCCGTCGACCCCTGGTCGAGGGCGATGCTCAGCAACGCCTCCATCTGCTGTTGCTCGACCGGGTCACCGAGGACGACAAGCATGGTCGTAGCGGATGATCCGGTGAATCGGTTGATTGCGATCTGCGACAACACTGTCCCGATCTCGCTGTACTGCGCTGTCGTCGAAGCCAACTTGTCTTCAGCGGCCGCCAGCTCGGCTTCGAGCTCTTCCGAGCGAATCTGAGCCTGTGCCCAGCTCTGCGCGACCACGTCGGCCTTGTTCTGCACCCGCATGATCTCGGCGGCGACCTGCTCGGAAGTGAGACTCGAGCCTGCTACTGCAATCGAACCCGCTGAAATGAGCGACGCGGAAACGACCATCGCCACCGCGATTTGTAGGAAGCGTCGCACCGATGAGCGACGATCGGACAAGTGTTGCGGTTGCATGACGAAATGACTGTAGCTCCTACATGATGTCGTAACACAGCCGCGCGCTGAGCAGACTGAGGCAATGCCGCACAGCCACGGTCACCGCCTGCCGGGCGACGACTCCAGCGATGCAGTTCCCGAGTTCGCCGGTCGGAGAGTAACCGTCGCAATTCGCTCGGCAGTCATATTCGCCGCAGCGATGACGATTCTCGGACTGATCGTTCTCTGGCCAAACGGCTCGGCGGGAAGGGCATCCGACACGACCTTCTTCGTCGACGCGCCCATCAAGGCAACGGTTACCAATGTGACGACTGGTCCCTGCACAGGAACAACTGAGGCAGACGGAATCCCGTGCAACGTGATCAGCCTTCACCTCGACGGACAACCCGTCCCCGCGCCGGTCGTTCCGCGCGGAGGAGGTCCAGCGACGACCCCGGCCGGGCCGACGATGGAACAAGTGATCTCCGATGTCGGCGGCCTTCACCCAGGCGACGAGATCTACGTGACCATGACCGTGCTTGCCGATGGATCCGCTTCGTTCGCCTTCTACGACTACCAACGGGCAACGCCGATGTGGGTGCTGACGATCGCCTTCCTGGCCGCAGTCCTGGTTCTCGGCCGCTGGCGCGGGCTCGGAGCGATCGCCGGGCTCTTCGCCAGCCTGTTCATCATCGTCAAGTTCCTGCTGCCATCGATCCTTGATGGCCACAGCCCAGTGATGGCCGCGATCGTGGCCTCATCGCTTATCGCGTTCATCGCCCTCTACCTCGCTCACGGCTTCACGGTTCCGACGTCGGTCGCGCTGCTGGGTACATTCGCCAGCCTCGCCGTAACCGCCGTCTTGTCGTTGCTCTTCGTTGCCTGGAGCAACCTGACCGGTCTTTCCGACGAGAGTGCGTTGTACCTGACGTCGCTCGGGGTCAACGTCGACCTGCAAGGGATCGTTCTTGCCGGCTTCGTGATTGGAGCGTTGGGTGTGCTCGATGACGTGACAGTGACCCAGGTCTCGGCCGTGTTGGAACTTCGCGCTGCGCAGCCCGAACTGACACGCGGCGAGTTGTACCGATCGGCTCTCCGAATCGGACGTGATCACATTTCCTCGACGGTTAACACCCTCTTCTTGGCGTATGCAGGAGCCGCTCTACCACTGCTTCTTCTGTTCACCCAGGCCGGTCAGGGGGTCGGATCGCTCGCCGGGAGAGAGATCATTGCTACAGAGATCATCCGCGCCCTCGTCGGTTCGATCGGGCTCGTCTCGGCGGTTCCCATCACGACGTGGCTCGCCGTAACGGCACTCGCCCCAAACCCCGCCAGCCACCGAACGCACCTACCGGTCGCCTCTGCATAGCGTCGTCGAATCAAGTGCGCTACACGGGCGGCTCAGGAACTGTCAGACCTCAAACAGCTCCGCTGCCTGTGGTGGTGTCCGCGGCAGAAGGCAGAGTGATGGTGAACACGGCACCGCCCTCGGGTCGATTCGATGCGTCGAGCGTGCCGCGGTGGGCGGCCACCAGCTCAGCGACGACGGCCAAGCCGATGCCGCTGCCTGGTGCTTGCATGGCAGCGCGACCGCGCCAGAACCGCTCGAACAGGTGAGGCAGCTCATCGTCTCCTAGCCCGGGGCCAGTGTCGGCGATCCTGAGGATCGCCCGCTCGCTCGAGGACTCGGTGGTAATCGTGACACGGCCGCCGAGCGGGGTGAACTTCACCGCGTTGGTGACGAGATTCACGACAATCTGCTGGAGCCGGTCGGGGTCTGCGTTGGTCGGTGCCGCGTGACCGACGATCTCGATGGCGATTTGGCGCTCCTCGGCGAGCGGACCGAGCAGATCGACGGTGGAGCGGACGATGTCGGCGAGGTCGACAGGCACCGTGTGGAGTCGTAGCCCAGCGGCTTCAGCGGCGGCGAGGGTTTCGAGGTCGGCCACCAGCCGGCTGAGCCGAACGACCTCGTCGTGCAGCGAGGCTATGGCTGCGGGAGTGGGTTCATCGATGCCGTCGAGCAGGGCCTCTGTGTTGCCCTGCAGCACGGTGAGCGGAGTCCGCAGTTCATGGGCGACGTCGGCGAGGAGGTTGCGGCGGAGCCGGTCCTCGCGGTCGAGGTTGTCGGCCATCTCGTTGAAGGCGTCGGCGAGGATGTGAAGTTCGCCAGGCGCGTCGGTGAGATCAACGCGGGTGTAGCGCCGGCCCGCAGCAAGATCCCCTGCGGCACTGGTGAGAGCCGTCACGGGCCGGGTGACGCGGACCGATACGTAGACGGCAACGACCAACGCCACCGCGCCCGCGACGAGGGTCCCGGTCAGCGCTGCTCTGGAGAGCGCGTCGCGGACATGGCGTTCGGCATCCATGGTCTCGGTCGGGAATCGGAGCATGACCGCGCCGACGGCTCGGCCTTCGACGACGACGGCCGCCGACACCGGTTCGCCGCGTGGGGTGTCGACAGCAGACACGCCGTGCATGCGAGCCATCATTGCGGCTAGTTCGTCGGTTGGAGTGGCGATAACGACACCGTCGGCGTTCAGCACGGCCAGCGTTGCTTGCCCGCCGGCGGCGACCGTGGCAACCGACAGGAGGTCGGCGGTCTCCCAACCGCCGGCTCTGACATATGCGTCGGCTGCCGCTGCGGCCGTCGCCGAGAGGTCGTCGCGGCGCCGCTGGTCGGACAGCCCTGACACCTCGGAGCGAGAAGCCACAACGATGAGCGCGGCGAACACTACGACCGCCGCCATAGCCACCGCGAGGAATGCCAGGGTCAGCCGTACACCGAGGGGGCTGAGCCAACGCCTACCGGTCACGATGGATGCCGAGCCGGTAGCCGACGCCGAGCACTGTCTCGACGATGACGGGTTCGTGCGAATCGAACTCGATCTTGCGGCGCAAATTCTTGACGTGCGAGTCGACTGTTCGCTCGTACCCGTCGAACTCGTAGCCCCGGAGACGGTTGATCAACTCGGCCCGCGAGAACACGCGACCAGGGGTGCCTGTCAGCGCAACGAGCAGCGCCCATTCAGTCGGCGTCAGCTCGACGGAAATTCCGCGCACGGCCACTTCGTGGCGTATCTCGTCGATGACGAGCGTGCCCTCACCGAAGGCCACGGGTGCGTCCGAGAGAGAGCTGGTTCGACTCCGTCGCAGCACCGCTTGGACGCGCAGGACCAGCTCCCTTGGCGAGAACGGTTTGGTGAGGTAGTCGTCAGCACCGAGTTCGAGCCCTCTGATCCGATCCGCTTCGGTCGACTTCGCGGTGAGCATCAGTATCGGGACCGCGGATCGGGAGCGAACTTCCGCGGCAACGGTCTCGCCGCTCACATCGGGCAGATTGAGATCCAACACGATCAGGTCGACCTGCTGGTTTTCCAGCATCGTCAGCGCCTCGGCACCCGAACCGGTCGTCAAAACCGAAATGGCCTCGCGTTCCAGATAGCGCCTGACCAACTCCCTGATCTTCAGTTCGTCCTCGACAACAAGCACCGTCGCGGTCACCGGCACCCCACTTTCACAACGACCATCTTGCCGCGCTCTGCCCAGGGTGCGGCTCTATGCCGATGGAAAAGAGACCATCAACCTGGGCGTCGTCGGAGACTTCCGCAGATCCGCCCGACTAGGTCAAGATCATGACCTGAGGAGCCGTTCGATTGCTTTGGTTGCCTCGCCGACCATGTCATCGGCGTGTTCGGGATCATTGGTCGCGGCGTTGGTGACACAGTGGTGGAGGTGCTGATCGAGAAGACCGACCGCGACGCTTTGCAGCGCCTTGGTGACTGCGCTGACCTGGGTGAGGATGTCGATGCAGTACATGTCCTCCTCGATCATCCGCTGCAGACCGCGCACCTGTCCCTCGACGCGGCGGAGTCGTTTCACATACGCGTCTTTGTCGGCTGTGTAACCGTGCCCGGCGGTGGTGGGTTCAGTTGTCATGATTCCTCACTGTACCCCATGGGGGTATTTACGATTTCTATGGACATACCCTACCGGGGTATGTATGATTCGGATACCCCGCAGGGGTATACTGTCCCAGAACGATCACCAACCCAACGTCTCGAGGATCACCATGAACACGACCACCACCTTCACCGTCAAGGGAATGACGTGCGGCCACTGTGTAGCGGCCGTCACCCAGGAGGTCTCCAAGCTCGACTTCGTCAACAAGGTCAACGTCGATCTCGCCAGCGGCGCCGTCACTGTCGACTCCGATGGTCCGATCGACCCGGGCGCATTCGCTGCGGCAATCGACGAGGCCGGGTATGAGGTCGCTCCGTGAACACCGCAACCAAGCTGATCGCATTCGCCGTCGTCATCGCGGTCGTGTTTGGCGCGGCGGCAGCGGTCGGCACCGCGGTCGGCCCGATCGAGGTCGACAGTGACAACGCCAGCCACGACACACACTCCGGTGACGACGGCGGCACGGAGCTGCCGCGTGGCTTGGCCGTTGCCCAGGACGGCTACCGCCTCGCCGCCGACGCCACGAGTGTCGCTGCCGATGCACCGTCGAAGTTCGGTTTCGCGATCGTCGATGACGAGGGCGCACCTGTCACCACGTTCGACGACCTCCACGAACGAGCCCTACATCTGATCGTGCTGTCTCGCAACCTGGTCGACTACTCGCATCTCCACCCGGCGATGGACGCCGAGGGGCACTGGACCGTGGAGTTGCCCGCGTTGGCCCCCGGTTCGTATCGCGTGTTCGCCGACTTTCAACCGACGGGCTCCGAAAACCTGACGCTGGGCATCGACGTCGCCGTCGCTGGCAACGTCGAGACCGTTGCACTACCTGAACCTGACAACGTGGCGACCATCGACGGGTACACCGTGACAATGGACGGCGTGCCGGCGGTCGGCGACACCGAGCTCTCGTTCACCGTCGATCTCGCCGGCGAGGTCGTGCGAACCGACCCATATCTGGGAGCTGCTGGCCACCTCGTTGCGATCCGCAGCGGCGATCTGGCCTACCTGCACGTACACCCGCACGACGGCGACACGTCGATCGTGACGTTCACGGGCGAGTTCCCGGCCGCCGGAAGCTACCGGCTGTTCTTCGACTTCGCTCATGGCGGCACGGTTCGCACGGCGGCTTTCACGGTCGTCGTCGGCGATGAGATGCTCGACCACGGGGTCACGATGGTCACCCACCAGGACGGGGGCTGAGATGTCCACCGAGACGCTTCGCCCTGAGGAAGTTTCACAGATCCAGCTCGACATCGGCGGGATGACGTGCGCGTCCTGCGCTGCCCGGATCGAAAAGAAGCTGAACCGGATCGATGGCGTCACGGCGAGCGTCAACTATGCGACCGAGAAGGCGAAAGTCACCTTCGCCGACACGATCACAGCTGAAGAACTGATCGCTCAGGTCGAAGCGACCGGCTACACGGCCAGCGTTCCCCGGCCGACATCGACGACGCCCGACCTCACCGTGGCATCGGGCGCGCCGGAGGATGATCCGACACGCGTCCTGCGGCAGCGTCTGACGGTTTCCATTGTTCTCGCCGTCCCGGTGATCGCAATGGCAATGATCCCGGCGTTGCAGTTCGACGGATGGCAGTGGCTGTCACTCACCCTCGCCGCTCCCGTCGTCACTTGGGGAGCTTGGCCGTTCCACAAAGCGGCCTGGACGAACCTGCGCCACGCCGCAGCGACCATGGACACTCTGATCTCGGTCGGTACCCTCGCCGCGTTCGGGTGGAGCCTGTACGCGCTGTTTCTGGGCGACGCCGGTGACCCGTCCATGCGCCACGGCTTCTCCATCCGCCCGGAACGCGGCATGGGGTCCGGCCAGATCTATCTCGAGGTCGCCGCCGGTGTGACGGTGTTCATCCTCGCCGGTCGCTACTTCGAGGCACGCGCCAAACGGCGATCCGGTGCGGCACTGAGAGCACTCCTCGAGCTCGGCGCCAAAGACGTCGCCGTCCTCCGTGACGGCACCGAGGCCATGATCCCCATCGACCAACTGGTCGTGGGCGATCGATTCGTCGTCCGGCCCGGCCAGAAGATCGCCACCGACGGTCTCGTCGAAGAAGGCAACTCTGCGGTCGACGCATCTCTGCTCACCGGCGAACCCGTCCCGGTCGACGTGGGGCCAGGCGATCCGGTCACCGGCGCCACGGTCAACGCGGGTGGCCGCCTCGTCGTGCGCGCAACTCGGGTTGGCGCTGATACCGCTTTGGCACAGATCGGGCGAATGGTCGAAGAAGCGCAGACCGGCAAGGCCGACGTGCAGCGCCTCGCTGATCGGATCTCGGCGATCTTCGTCCCAGTCGTCATTGCCCTCGCCTTCGCGACGTTGGGTTTTTGGCTCACCGCCGCCTCGACGAACTCGGCGACCGCAGCGTTCACCGCTGCCGTTGCGGTGCTGATCATCGCCTGCCCGTGTGCACTCGGTTTGGCGACCCCTACAGCATTGATGGTCGGCACTGGTCGAGGCGCCCAACTCGGCGTGCTGATCAAAGGCCCCGAGGTGCTCGAATCAACCCGCAAGGTCGACACGATCGTGCTCGACAAGACCGGCACTGTGACGACCGGCAAGATGTCGCTCGTCGACGTCGTCACCACCGCCGGGGCGACACCCGACGAAACGCTGTTCCTCGCCGGATCCCTCGAGGACGCATCCGAACACCCGATCGCCCGTGCGATCGCCGCTGGAGCCACCAATAGAGGCATCGACCTCGCTCCTGTCGAATCCTTCGCCAACACCGAAGGCCTCGGTGTGCAAGGCATCGTCGACGGACACGCCGTCGTCGCCGGCCGGGAGATGTTCCTTGCGGACTGGTCGATGAACCTCGATGACACTCTGATTGCCGCACGCAACATCGCCGAATCCGCCGGACGCACCCCGATCTACGTTGGATGGGACGGCAAAGCCCGTGCCGTGCTTGTGGTCTCGGACACGATCAAGGCGACCTCGGCCGAAGCCGTCGCTGGACTCCGTGCCCTCGGGTTGCGGCCGGTGTTGCTGACCGGCGACAACGAACGCGCCGCCAAAGCCGTCGCCGCCCAACTTGGCATCGACGAGGTGATCGCAGAGGTCCTCCCCCAGGACAAGGTCGATGTGATCCGCAGACTCCAGACCGAAGGTCGGGTCGTGGCGATGGTGGGCGACGGAGTCAACGACGCTGCGGCCCTTGTGCAGGCCGATCTCGGTCTGTCGATGGGCACCGGCACCGACGTCGCAATCGAAGCGAGTGATCTCACACTGGTGCGCGGCGATCTCCGTGCCGCCGTCGACGCCATCCGGCTGTCCCGGGCAACCCTCAAGACGATCAAGACCAACTTGTTCTGGGCGTTCGCCTACAACATCGCCGCACTCCCGCTCGCTGCCGCCGGTCTGCTGAACCCAATGCTCGCCGGGCTCGCCATGGCGTTCTCGAGCGTGTTCGTCGTGTCCAACAGCCTCCGTCTCCGCCGCTTCCGCTCCTCCGGCTCCGTCGCCCGCAATGCGAACGCGTATGCAGCGGGCAGCAGCCCGATATCTCAACCGTGATCGTTTGCGGTCGTCAGGATCTTCTCGGCGATTTTCGCGGCCTCGGCGATGTGTTGCCGACACGCGGCTGCGGCTGCTTCGGGGTCGTTGCGCTCGATCGCGTCGAAGATCTCCCGAAGCCGAGCGGGACCGGACACGGTTCGGTTCGCGGTGCCCAACGTCATGACGCGTAGTCGCGAGATGCGACTGTTGAGACGGCCGACGATCTCCCACGCGACCTCGTGACCGCTGCTGGCAAAGATCACTGCGTAGAACTCGGCGGCCGCGTCGAGCATGCCCGTCGGGTCCTGGTGGGCTGCGTTGCGGTCGAGTTCGTCGAGAATCGCGCCTAGCCGCGACTTGGTCACCGGGTCCGCGCTCGATGCGCAGTCCGCGACCGCCGCCGATTCGAGCAGTGCGCGGATCTCGTAGATCTGACGGGCATCGTTCCAGTCGAGTCGGGCCACGATCGGTCCCTGCTTGGCCATCTCGATAAGGCCCTCGGTCTCGAGGTGCCGGATCACTTCGCGGATGACCGATCGGGAAACACCCAACTGGTCGCAGAGGGTCCGCTCGACCAACCGGGTTCCCGGCTCGAACGTGCCGGCAACGATCGCTTCGCGGATCCGGGTGAGGGCAAGTTCGCGAAGTGTCACCGGTGGATTGTCGATCCTCAGCGAGTCGATCGCGGCTTGGCGAGTCGTCATCTGCTCATCCTTGTCATCGATGGTTGCGCGTTATCAGCGGTTGGTATACCATCATACAACATTCCAGACGGGAGTCACTGCATGCCGATCGAACTGCGCAAGACCTTGCTGAACGTCGAGACGACGTTCATCGAAGGCGGTCGAGGTGCGGCAGTCCCTTTGCGGTTGATCGCCGCCCTGGCCGTCGTGCGCAATCCGTGGGCCGGGCGCGGGTTCGTGGAGGATCTGCAGCCAGAGATTCGCGAGATCGCCCCGGTGTTGGGTGAACTGCTGACGCGGATGATCATCGAGACCGTCGGCTCCGGTGACGCCGTGGAGGCCTACGGGAAAGCGGCGGTCGTCGGCCTCGACGGCGAGATCGAACACGCATCAGCGCTGATCCACACGCTTCGCTTCGGCAACCACTACCGCGAAGCTGTCGGCGCGAAGTCGTACCTCGCCTTCTCCAACACACGTGGTCCGGCCAATGCGCCCGTGATGATCCCCCTGATGGACAAGAACGATGAAGGACGGCGGTCGCATTACCTCACCATCCAATGCGCCATCCCCGATGCGCCCGCGTCGGGAGAGATCGTGATAGCCCTCGGTGCATCCGTCGGCGGCCGGCCGCATCATCGCATCGGCGACCGCTACCAAGACCTGAAAGATCTCGGCCATGACGTCGACAACCCTGCGGCGGTCTGAGACACGGCGCGGCGCCGCCTTCGTCGCTGCCGGCGAGGGTGAACCGGTGGTGCTCCTCCACGGCGTCGGGCTTCGGCTCGAGGCGTGGGCGCCACAGATCGAACCCCTCGCTGCGACCCACCGGGTGATCGCCGTCGACTTGCCGGGGCACGGCGTCAGTTCGCCCATCGACAAGGGGGCAGGGCTGGCCGCGTTCGTCGACTGGTTCGTGACGGTGCTAAACGACCTGGGCCTCGACTCGGTCAACGTCGCCGGGCACTCGATGGGCGCGCTGATCGCGGGAGGTTGCGCCATCACGGCCCCAGAGCGTGTGCGGCGCGTCGCACTGCTCAGCGCGGTCCATCGAAGAGACGACGCGGCGTCGGCCGCCGTGAAGGCGCGCGCAGCGGAGATCGCCGCCGGCAATGTCGACCCGATCGCGCCGCTGTCGCGCTGGTTCGGCGACGAGAGTGCGACATCGGAGCCCTACAGGATGGTGAAGGAATGGCTCGCCGCAGTCGACCTC
This sequence comes from Ilumatobacteraceae bacterium, assembly GCA_031412355.1. Classification (GTDB taxonomy): domain Bacteria; phylum Actinomycetota; class Acidimicrobiia; order Acidimicrobiales; family Ilumatobacteraceae; genus JAENVT01. The sequence goes on from JANOCR010000183.1 coordinate 35,381, forward strand.
GACGCCTACGCGACTGCGTACGGTGCCTTTGCCGAAGGCGACGAGCTCTATGCGGACCGCTGGTCAGACGTCACCTGCCCGGCGTTGTTCCTGACCGGCGAGCACGACCCGAATTCCACACCGCAGATGTCGCTCGACCTGGCGACCGCCGCACCGAACGGCGAGGCGTGCATCATCGCCGATCACCGGCACATGGTGAACATGACAGCACCCGACGAGGTCACAGCAGCACTTCGACACTGGCTCACGAGAGAGGTTTGACGATATGAAGTTTTCTTTGTTCGTTCACATGGAGCGGCTCGACGCCGGTCAGACTCATCAGAGCCTGTACGACGAGTACATCGAGTTGTGCGAGATGGCCGACCGTGGTGGCATGAGCGCGATCTGGACCGGCGAGCACCACGGGATGGACTTCACCATCGCTCCCAACCCGTTCATCAACTTGGCCGATCTCGCCCGACGCACGACACATGTCAGGCTCGGGACGAGCACCGTCATCGCCCCGTTCTGGCATCCGATCAAACTCGCCGGTGAAGCGGCGATGACGGACATCATCACTGGGGGTCGTCTCGACATCGGCATCGCTCGCGGCGCGTACAACTTCGAGTACCAACGCCTGTCGCCGGGTCTCGACGCCGCGACAGCGGGCCAGCGAATGCGCGAGCTCGTGCCGGCGATCAAGGGACTGTGGGCCGGCGACTACGCACACGAGGGGGAGACCTGGTCGTTCCCGACCACCACGTCCGCACCCAAGCCGCTGCAACAGCCGCACCCACCCCTGTGGATTGCGGCCCGCGACCCCAACAGCCACGACTTCGCCGTCGCCAACGGTTGCAACGTTCAGGTCACCCCCCTGGCGCTCGGTGACGAGGAAATCGAAAGCCTGATGCAGCGCTTCAACGACGCGTGCGCCAGCCATCCCGAGGTCCCCCGCCCGAAGATCATGGTGCTGCGCCACACCTACGTCGGCTCCGACGAAGCGGACATCGAGCAAGCAGCACGCGAGATCAGCGTCTACTACAACTACTTCGGTGCATGGTTCAAGAACGAAAAGCCCATCACGCAGGGCTTGATCGAGCGCCTCACCGACGACGAGCTCGCCGCGAATCCGGCGTACTCGCCCGAGGTGATCCGTAAAAATGCCGTTGTCGGGACTGCCGACGAGGTGATCGCCAGGCTCAAGCACTGCGAGTCGCTCGGCTACGACGAGTTCTCGATGTGGATCGACACGGGCATGAGCTTCGAGCGCAAGCGGCAGTCGCTGCGACGGCTCATCGAAGACGTCATGCCTGCGTTCGCCTGATGCACCATTTCCAGCAGTACATCGACGGGCAGTTCGAGGACGCCGGCGCCACCTTCCCCAGCATCGATCCGGCTACCGGCCAGCACTGGGCGACGATGCCCGAGGCGCGATCGGACGATGTCGAGCGGGCGGTCGAGGCCGCCCACCGCGCCCTTCACACCGGCGCATGGCCGGCGATGACCCCTACAGCGCGCGGCAAGTTGTTGATGAGGCTCGCGGACCTGACGGCGATCAACGCCCAAGCCCTTGCCGAAGTCGAGACACGTGACACCGGCAAGATCATTCGCGAGACGTCCGCCCAGATCGCGTACGTGGCCGACTACTACGCCTACTACGGCGGGCTCGCCGACAAGATCGAAGGAGCCCACCTGCCGATCGACAAGGCCGACATGGAGGTCTGGATCCGACGCGAACCAGTCGGGGTTGTCGCCGCAATCGTGCCGTGGAACAGCCAGCTGTTCCTTGCCGCCGTGAAGCTCGGCCCAGCGCTCGCTGCGGGCTGCACCGTGGTGCTCAAGGCATCCGAGGACGGCCCAGCGCCGTTACTCGAGTTCGCCCGCCTGGTGCACGATGCCGGGTTTCCGCCGGGCGTCGTCAACATCATCACCGGATTCGGCGACGAGTGCGGCGCGGCCCTCACCCGGCACCCCAAGGTCGCCCACGTGGCGTTCACCGGCGGCCCGGCGACCGCGCGGCACATCGTGCGGAACTCGGCAGAGAACCTCGCCAGCACGTCGTTGGAGCTCGGCGGGAAGTCACCATTCGTGGTGTTCGCCGACGCCGACCTCGACAGTGCCGCCAACGCCCAGGTCGCCGGCATCTTCGCCGCCGCCGGGCAGAGCTGCGTCGCCGGGTCGCGGCTCATCATCGAGGCATCCGTCAAGCAGCAGTTCCTGGCGATCTTGAAAGCGAAGGCCGAAGCGGTGCGGATGGGGCCGCCGGACGATCCCGAGACCGAGGTCGGGCCGCTGTGCACCGATCGCCAGCGGCGACTGATCGAATCCGTTGTCGACGCGTCCATCACCGCCGGAGCCGGCCTGGTCACAGGTGGTCGAGCGCCGGATCGCCCGGGCTTCTTCTTCCCGCCGACCATCCTCGATTGCGACGGCGTCGAGGCCTCGGCCACCACGACCGAACTGTTCGGTCCCGTGCTGACGGTGGTGTCGTTCGACACCGAGGAGCAGGCTGTCGAGCTGGCCAACTGCACGCCGTTCGGCCTCGCTGCCGGCATCTTCACCCAGAACCTCACACGCGCTCACCGCATGATCAAACACATCACCGCTGGTGTCGTGTGGGTCAACACCTATCGAGCCGTTTCGCCGATCGCGCCCTTCGGCGGCTACGGCATGTCCGGCCACGGCCGAGAGGGCGGTCTGGCCGCAGCACTCGACTTCACCCGCACCAAGACCGTCTGGCTACGCACCTCCGACGATCCGATCCCCGATCCGTTCGTCATGCGCTGACGCTAAGACGGGCAAATCAGTCGTCGTCGAACTTCAGTGTCGTGCCTACCGGGACGAACGTCTTCGTGTCGTCGATACGAGACCCGTGCCCGTTCACGATCACTGTCATGGTCGCCCTCCTCCGAATCGCCCCTCCGCCCACCGATCGTAGTTGGCGGTCCTCGGGCGGATCGGGGAGATGGTCAATCTGCTCGTACGAGGAGACAACCAACGTTGCTAGGTTCGGCGTCGAGGTTTGACCCGTCGCTCACCTCGTGGCGATGACGCCGCATAGGATCCGGTCGCCAGCGTTTCCGGTTCGACCGGTCAACCCCGTGGCGTCGGCAGAATTCGCTGTGTATTGGGCCGACCCTGAGCCGACCGGCACATTGCCGAAGTTGTCGGCACCGGCATGCAGGATGACGGCTTTGCCATTGAGGTCACTGGGGTTGATCTTGTCGATACGGAAGCGCGTCTCGACGCTGCCGTCAGCATTGACGTACACGACCGGCATGTCACCGACATGCTGCGAGTGAGACTGCCCTGTCGGGTTGTAGTGACCGTCGGCAGACACGAACCAGGTCGCTGGGGCGGCCGCTGGGTCGGCGAGGCACCCTGCTCCATTGGTGGCTGTGATGACGTCGTTGGCATGAATGTGGAAGCCGTGGAACGCATCGACGCCGGGCACGGCGGCAAGATGAAGCCGAACTTCGGTGTACCCGTCATCGGTCTTGAACTCGACACCGCCTACCCTGGTGCCGTCGGCGGTCGAGAGAATCGCCCGCGCCGATCGAGATTGGGCACCGGCTGTCGTGGCCGTGACGAGGCCGACGACGAACATGACTCCGCAACCTCCATACAGCAGTCCCTTCTTCACGCGATGTCTCCTTTGTACTTTGTGTTGGTACGAGAACAGACGTTGCTCGGAGGCGAATGGGTGACACCGACTCGAAGATCGTGCATTACTGCAACTTGCGCGCCATCGCCACGAAGTGACAGCTTCGTCCGACACGACGGAATGCCGACGCCGGCGGGTTGGTTGCAGTCGCTACGTCGCAAGGAGGACACCAATGGCCACATCCGTCCGCTTCTGGGTCGATCCGATCTGCCCGTGGTGCTGGACCACGTCGCAATGGATTCGTCGGATCGCCGACGCCAAGGACCTCGAGATCACCTGGGAACCGATAAGCCTGTTCGTGAAGAACCAGCCGCAGCCTGACAGCAAAGGGTACGAGCCGCTCGCCTGGACGCGCGGGCTGTTGCGGGTCATGGAGTCAGTGCGTGCCGCCGGCCACGAAGGCAGGCTGGGCGACCTGTACACAGAGTACGGCCGGCGCATCCATCACAACGGCGAGCGTCACTGGGACGCCGGGCTGGCGCTCGAAGCGGTCGGCCTCGACACGTCGCACGCAACTGCCGCCGGCGACGAAGCGTGGGACGAGCCGTTGCTACAACGCATGAACGAAGGCCTCGCACTGGTCGGCGACGACGTGGGTACCCCAATCATCGCGTTCCACCGATCCGACGGACGCGAGGTCGCCACGTTCGGGCCTGTCATCACCAAGGTGCCCGCGCACGACAATGCCCTGGAACTGTGGGACGCGTTTGTCGCGGTCACAGCGCTCGACGAGTTCTGGGAGATCAAGCGAACTCGCAACGCGTCACCCGACGTCGGCGACGCACCCTGAGCTTCAACCTCGTCGGACCAAGGCACTGATCTCGTCGGCGGCGGCGCGGACCATCGGCGCCAGTTGATGCAGACGTGCGGATGTGAGGCGCAGACTGGGCCCTTGGATTGCGACGGCGGCGTGGGCTACACCGTCTGCAGCGAGGACAGGTGCGGCGATTCCGCAGACACCTTCGTAGCGCTCCTCGCGGTTGATCGCGAACCCTTGATCGCGTATTGACGACAGTGCCGTTGCCAACGACGCGCGCGACGTCGTGGTGTGGCTTGTGTACCGAGTCATCGGGGGCAGTGTTGCGACGACGTCCCTCGGCGTACCGGGCGAAAACGCCAGCAGGACCTTGCCCATTGCGGACGCGTGGAGCTGGATCTCGGCTCCGGTCGCGTGATCGAAACGCAACGGTTGAGCAGACGCGGCGCGCTCGATCACGATCACTTCGTCGCCGCGACGAACACCAAGGCTGGCCGACTCGCCGGTGGTCGAGGCAAGCCGAGCGAGCACCGGCTGGGCGAGGTGATACCCCGATTGCTCAAGGGCTCGTTGACCGAGGATGGCAACGGCGAACCCCAATCGGTAACGCTCGGAGGCGGGCTCCTGTTCCATGAACCCGCCATGGCACAAGGCGCGAACCAGCCGATGCGCTGTGCTGATGTTGAGGCCGACTTCGCGGGCAATCTCGCTTATGCCGAGCGACCGAGGATCGCGGCGGAAGCAATCGAGAATGGCCATCGCTCGCTCGACAGCTTGAGTGCCCGGGCGGGACTCGACAGCCGATCGATCGGTCGCTCCGGCCATTGCCAAAGTCTGTCATAGACCGTCGCGCCCGCGGATGGCGCATGTCACCCTTTCGGGTGATTGGCGACAACACTTTCCGATGCGGTCGCACCGGCCGACCATAATGAGTCGATGGGCATCGGGCAGGGCACGGCGACTGTTGTCGGTCGCCGCACCGAACTCGACCTCCTGGCAGGAGTGCTCCACAGCCTTGAACGGGGTTCCGGCGTCACCATTCGATTGCGAGGCGATGCCGGGATCGGCAAGACCACCTTGCTCGACTGGGTCGCCACGCAGACCACGGGCATGGTGATTCGCCTGACGGGTTCCGAGTCCGATGCAGAGTTGGCGTACTCCGGTCTCGCCTCGTTGACCAAGGCGATCGAGGTGATGCAGGTCAAGGTGCCGAGCCCGCACGCCCAGGTGCTTGCCGACGCGATCGGCATCGGGTCGACAAAGGGACAGTTGACGGTCGGTGGCGCGACACTCGCTGCCCTGGCCGCGGCAAGCGAGATGGGGCCGCTGGTGCTGTTGATCGACGATGCTCACTGGGTCGACGAACCGTCATGCACAGCCCTCGCGTTTGCACTGCGACGTCTCCTCGATGAACCGGTGGTTGCAGTGATCACCGAACGCTCGGGTGTCCCTTCGCCATTCGACAATTCCGGCTTCGAGACCATCGAGCTCAAGGGTCTTGACGTCGATGACGCCATGGCCATGTTCGGCGAGGGCACAGATCGATCTGTCGCCCAGCGCTGTGTTGACGCCGCGCAGGGCAGCCCGCTGGCCCTGAGTGAACTGGCCCGCCTGCTCGGTCACGATCAGCTCGCCGGGCGCGCCGCCCTGCCACCGGATCTGCCGGTGGGCAACCAACTGAGTCGCTCGTTCGTGGACCGAATTACCGCACTCGACGACGCGGCCAAGGTGGCGGTCGCCGTCGTTGCCGCCGCTCTCGACACCACGGCGGGCGACATCCGTGCGGCCGCCGATCGATTCAACTCGGGCAATAGCGGCCTGGCAACCGGCGAATCCGCCGGCATCGTGCGCGTATTGCCCGAGTCGATTGAATTGACCCACCCGCTGATGCGCGCGGCCATCCGCGATGCGACCGGTCCCACCGCGATGCGCGCAGCCCACGCGGCATTGGCGCAAGTCGTCGACGACGCCGACAAAAGGGCATGGCACCTCGCGTCCGCGACTATCGGGCCGGACGAAGCCGTCGCCGAACTGCTCGAGCAGGTCGCTGTGGTTGCCGATCACCGTGGTGCGTGGGCCGCGGCCGCTGCCACGTGGGAGCGTGCCGCTGCACTGTCGGTCGAGGAAGCCCAGCGGCACCGCAGGCTGCTGGCCGCCGGGACCTCGCGGTGGAACGCATCGGACCCGTACGGGGCCATGGCCGTGCTCGACGAGGTGGCAGCGATGTGCGCCGACCCCCTGGTCCGCTGCGACGCAATCGGCATCCGCGCCGAAGGACTCGCCTGGATGATCGACCAGGACCGCGGGGTCGACCAACTCGCCGACGCGGCCCTGCGAATCTCGACCATTGACCCCACGCGCGCGATCGGCCTGTTCATCCGAGCCGCGTTGCACAGTGGCTTGGCGGGCCGACCGCTCGACAGCCAGCGCCACGCGCAGTCTGCCGTCGAGACCGCCGAGCCGATCGGCATGCCAATGCTCGTCGCCGCCAAGGCCGTGCGGGCGATGACGTTGCAGCGACTCGGCAACCGCGACGGCGCCGAAGCCGATCTCGCCGCGGCAAGCGTTCTCGGCACACTGCCGATCGAGATGCTCGACGCCAAACTGCTTCCCATCGTCCAAGCGGTTGCTCTTGCCCGGCTCACTCAGGAGTGCTGGACCGAGGCCAGCGAGATGCTCGACCTGTCGATGGTGGCAGCGCGGCATCACGGGCTTGCATCGGTGCTGGGATTCAGCGGCGCGCTGCAGGGCGAGATGCATCTGCGCCGCGGTCGCCTGACCGACGCCGTGCTGTCGTCGGTTCTCGATGTCGACCTCAACGACACTCCCGACTTGCCGACGGCGTCGTTCGGACACGCGGTGCTGGCAAGGGTGGAAGCGGTGCTGGGGCGGACGTACTCGGCCCGAAGTCGCGCGGAGGCTGTCATTGCTCGTGCCCGGCGGGTCGGCATGCGCGTTCTCGAGATCTGGGGATTGTCGGCGCTGGGCCACGCCGCGCTTACAACGGGCAGCTACTCCGAGGCCGCCGATCACTTCCGCCGACTGCATCGTCTCCACAGCGAGGTGCTCGACGCCGGCGACCTGTGGTACCAGGGTGACCTCCTCGAAGCGCTGCTCGCCATCGGCGCTGTCGACGAAGCCGCCGAGGTGATCGCCGAGGTCACCGCCAAGGCCGACCTCAGCATGTCGAAGTGGGGATCGGCGGTCGCCCGCCGCGGGCAGGGCATGTTGCACGGCCGCCCCTTGGACCTGCGCGACTCCGCCGAGGAGCTCGCCGCGTTGGGCGCACCATTCGAGCAGGCGCGCAGTCTGTTGGTGCTCGGCGAGCGTCACGGTGACCACGAAGCATCGCGGGCCGCGCTGCGCATCTTCGAACGTGTCGGTGCCGAGCCGTGGGCCGCGCAGGCCCGGCGCATCGCCGGCCCGGTCGCGCCCACCAGTTCTTCACTGGCGTCGCGCCTGACCAACGACGAGCTACGGGTGGCCGTCGCGATCGCCCGCGGACGCACCAACCGGCAAGTCGCCGATGAGCTGTATCTCAGCCCGAAAGCGGTCGAAGCCCATTTCGACGCCATCCTGCCCAAGCTCGGCGTGCGCGATCGCACCGAACTGATCCGCTTCGTCACCAGCGACATCGAGCAATCCCCCACCTGAGTCGCGATGCGCGGCGCTGTGCTGACTTCCATGTCAGCTCCTGGAACGACGGGTCGTTCTAGGAGCTGACGCAGAGCGCTGGATGAAGGTGGCGAGGGTGGAGAGGCCGTCGAAGACGTCGGTGAAGCGGGTCGTCAGGGGCGAACAGCCGACACGCACGATGTCGGGGTCGCGGTAGTCGGTGATCACGCCGCGCTGGGTCAACTCGTCGACCAGATATCCGGCATTCGGATGATGCACGGCCACATGGCCTCCCCGGCGGGCAGGGTCACGCGGCGACGACGTACGCATTCCGAGCTGGTCACAAAGTTCGAGCCCGAAACCGGTGAGGGCCTGAGCCTTGGCGACGATTCCGTCGATTCCGGCTTCGGACGTGAGGGCGATCCCCTCGTCGGCCGCGGCAAGGGCGAGGATCGATGGACTGCCGAGCAGCACTCGACGAATGTCGGGCTGAGGCGCGAACTTCGGGCCCATCTCGAACTGGTCCGACTGAGCGAACCAGCCCCAGATCGGCTGCGGCAGGGTCGCCTGCAGATCGCGGCTGACGTAGCTGAACGCCGGGGCCCCTGGGCCACCGTTGAGGTACTTGTACGTGCAGCCGACTGCCAACTGCACGCCCGATGCAGCGAGATCGATGGCGAGAACTCCGGCGGCGTGCGAGAGATCCCACACCGCGATCGCGCCCGCAGCACGTGCCCGCGCTGTCTCACCAGTGACATCGGCGATCTCAGCAGTGCGATAGTCGACGACCGACCGCACCGTCACTGCCACGTCGTCGAGTTGGTCGACGCTGCCGCGCACCTGCAGGCCACGGGCGTTGGCAATTCCATCCACCACATAGCGATCGGTCGGAAAGTCATCGGGACTGATCGCGATCACACGCCGATCGGATCGCATCGCGCAGGCTGCATCGACGAGTTGGTAGATGTTGACCGTGGTCGAGTCGTGTACGACGACCTCACCGGGCGCAGCGCCGATCAGCGGTGCGAGCCGATCGCCGACGCGCCGAGGCAGATCGAGCCAGTGATCCCACGAGCGGATCAGGCCCGCCGCCCACTCCTCACGCAGCACCTGTTCGAGCCGAGTGAGCGTTCGCCGCGGCATCATCCCCAACGAGTTGCCATCGAGGTACACCAACGACTGGTCGGCGATGACGAACTCGTCGCGCCAGCGCGCCAACGGGTCCGCCACGTCGAGGGCGCACGCGTCGTCGCGGGTCAGCATTCGTTCACGGCTCGATCAGCCCGGTGAAACTGGAGTGGCGTACGTAGCCCTCGTTCGTGAACTCGGCGATCTCGACGGTGGCTCGCAGCTCCGGCCGTACCCAGATGGCGTTACGCGAATACTCACGCGGGGGAACGGTCATGAACGGGCAACGGTCATTGCGAAGGCCCGCCAGCCTGGCCGAAAGGGTACTGAGCGTGAGCTGGTTGAACCCCGTGCCCACTCCGCCGGCGAACCGTAGACCGTCGGGTTCGGGAATCCCGACCAGCAGCGCACCGAAGGTGGTGCCGCGGTTGCCCGTACCCGGCGTGTACCCGCCGATCACGACCTCGATCTTGCGCCTGTTCTTCACCTTTCGCCAGTTGGGCGTGCGCTTTCCCGGCACGTACGTGCTGCCGAGGCGCTTGGCCATCACACCTTCTAGACCGCGTTCGACTGTGGCAGCGAGCAGGGCCGCACCGTCGCCTATCCGGTGCGCCGGCACCATCCAGTTGGGCCCGGGTTCGACCAAGCCACCGACCAGTTCGCGGCGTTGCTCGTAGGGCACGGCGATGGTGTCGTGGCCCTCGACCGACAACACGTCGAACACGTAGAAGGCGACCTGCGTGGCGTGCTGCTGCATGAGCTCGAAACTCGGCCTGCCTTCGCCGTCGAGCACCACGAGTTCGCCGTCGATGATCGCCGTGCTGGCATTGACGGATCCGGCGAGCTCGGCCAACTCGGGGTACTTGGCGGTGACATCGAGCAGGTTGCTGCTCTGCAACCTGGTCTGGCCGCCGTCGACGAACGCGAGCGTGCGATAGCCATCCCATTTGATCTCGTAGGCCCAGTTCTGGTCGTCGGTCGGCAGGTTGCCGATCGCGGCCTTCATCGGCGAGACCGGGAATCGCAGGGTCATCGACGAGGCAGCCTGCTCGACAGCACACCAGAGGCCTCGAGGCGATCGAGCTCTTCCTCGTCGAGTTGCAGCAGCTCGCCCAGCACGGCGCGGTTGTCCTCGCCTCGATAACGCGGCTCGCCGCGCAGGCCCACTTCGCCGCTGCCGAATCGCCATGGCGTATTGGGGAGGCGGAGTGTGCCGCCGCCGCGATCGCTGACATCGACAACCACGCCACGGTCCTTCGCCCACTCCGTATCGCACAGCTCGCGCAGCGAGCGCAAAGTACCTGTGGCCAGACCGTGCTCGCCCATTGCCGATTCGATGTCTTGGGGAGTGTGCACGGTCGCAGCCCACGCGCTGAGCACCCCGATCAGGTCGGCGAAGCGAGCCAACCGCGAAGGGACGTCCGCGAAGCGCGGGTCCTCGATCAAGTCGGCCCTGCCGATTGCGGCCATGAATCGTTCGAACGTTCCTCGCTCGGCGGGATGACCGCTGATCACAACGCTCTCGCCATTGGCCGTCGTCAGCACGGGATAGCCCGCCGGCGCGAAGCTGCGGATCCAATCTGGTGGGACCTCGCCGTCCCACAGTTGATCGTGGGCGTGCTCGTTCACGTAGAGCATCGTCTCGGCCATCGAGATCTCGATGCGGTCGCCGCGTCCCGTGCGCTGCCGATTGAACAATGCCGCGAGGATTGCCGAAGCGGCTTCGAGCGAGGTGTACACATCGGCGTGGCTGAACGGATCGTTGGCGTACTGCCCGCCACGAACGTCGCCCTGCTCCTTGGTGATCCCCGTCTCCGCACCAACGACCGGCGCGTAGGCGCGCCGCGATGCCCACGGCCCGGTAGATCCGTATCCACAGATCGAGGCGTACACAATGCCGGGGTTGCGTTCGGTGACCACGTCGTACCCCAGGCCCATGCGATCCATCACACCCGGCCTGAAGTTCTCGAGCAGCACATCGCTGGTGTCGGCGAGCCGCAGCAACAGCTCCGCCGCCTCGGGCTTGCTGGTGTCGAGGCTGACGTTGCGCTTGCCGAGGTTCTGTTGGATGAAGTACGTCGCCAGGCCGTTGACCCGCGGGTTGACCGTTCGGGTGATGTCACCTTCGGGTGGTTCGACCTTGATGACGTCGGCGCCGAGATCGCACAACATGCGTGTTGCATGGGGGCCGCTGAGCACCCTGGTGAAGTCGAGCACGCGCACGCCGTCGAGTGGTCGCTTCGTCATGCGGTCAGGGTAATTGCCGCGATCACTAGCCTCGCATCGTGCACAACGACCTGAAGCTCGTCGAGGCTCGGCTACGGCGCGAGTTGCACGAGCGGGTGCTGCCGGCGGTGTACCGCGATGCCATTCCATTGACGGTCGCGGCGTGGGACGTGCCGGGCGAGCCGGCTTCCTTCGACGAGGCGATGGCCGGTGACTATCGGCCATTCGCGATCGGCGACCACTGGAGCCGACCGTGGGGCACGACCTGGTTCCGCTTCACGACCGATGTGTCGCCTGCCATGGCCGGTCCGCGGCTCGAAGCGGTGATCGACCTCGGGTTTCATCCCGACTCGGCGGGATTCCAATCCGAGGGCCTGGTGTGGATCGACGGCCAGGCGGTACAGGGGATCCATCCTCGTCGTACCGGACTGCCGCTGCCACAGATCGGTCCCGGGCCGTTCACGTTCTTCGTCGAAGCGGCGTCGAACCCCGCGTTCCCCGGGTTCAGGCCGTCGCCGCTCGGCTCCCTCGCCACGGCCGGCGAGGCGCCGTTGTATCGATTGCGGCAGGCCTCGATCGGTCAGCGCGACGATGTCGTGTTCGGTCTGTTGCTCGACGTTGACGTGTTGCTGGGGCTTGCTCGATCGCTGCCCACCGACGATGCTCGGCGCATGCGCGTGATGCGCCAACTCGAGGCATCGTTCAATGTCCTCGATCTCGCCCATGTCGACGCCACCGCGGCAGGAGCCCGGGAACTGTTGAAGCCCGCGCTGGATCTGTCCTCGCGCGGCGGCGCACACCGTGTTGTCGCGGTCGGTCACGCGCACATCGACTCGGCCTGGCTGTGGCCGATCCGCGAGACGCAACGAAAGTGCGCGCGCACCTTCGCATCGGCCGTGCGGCTGATGGACGACTACCCCGAGTACCACTTCACCTGCTCGCAAGCCGCGCAGTACGACTGGATCGAGCGAAGTCACCCGGCCTTGTTCGAGCGCATGCGCGACAAGGCCGCCGAAGGTCAATGGCACCCGGTCGGCGGGATGTGGGTCGAGCCCGACATGAACCTGCCCAGCGGCGAGAGCATCGTGCGCCAACTGGTATTCGGGCAGCGCTACTTCGAGTCGAGGTTCGGTGTGCGCAGCACGGTCGTCTGGATTCCCGATGTGTTCGGTTACCCGGCCACGCTGCCACAGATCTTCCAGCAAGGCGGCTGCACACGCTTCGTCACCCAGAAGCTGAGTTGGAACAAGCAGAACGTCTTCCCGCACTCGACGTTCCGGTGGGAGGGCATCGACGGATCGCGCGTCCTCACTCACTTCCCTCCCGTCGATACGTACAACGCCGAGGTCACACCGGCCGAGGTTCGCTACGCCGAGCGCAACTTCAAAGAACACGGTTGGAGCAACTGGTCGCTGATGCCATTCGGGCACGGCAACGGCGGCGGCGGCCCGACGCGCGAGATGTTGGAGCGGGCGAGGCGCATGGCCGACCTCGACGGCGTGTCGCGGATCGAGGTCGGCACCGCCGAGCAGTTCTTCGGGCACGTCGAGGCCGAAATCGCGACAGGCGCTCCGGTTCCTGTGTGGTCGGGCGAGCTCTACTTCGAAATGCACCGGGGCACGTTGACGTCGCAGTCGGCGACGAAGATCGGCAACCGGCGCTGCGAGCGCCTGCTGCGTGAGGCCGAACTGTGGTGGGTTGCGGCGGGGGGCGCGCCACCCGACATCACAGCGGAGCTCGACGACTTGTGGAAGGAAGTGCTGTTGCAGCAGTTCCACGACATCATCCCCGGCTCGTCGATCGCTTGGGTAGCCGACGACGCCGAGGCCGCCCACCGGCGAGTCGGTGATCGCCTCGAGACGATCGTCAACGAGGCCATCACGTTGGTCGCGCCGGCGGGTGTATCGGTCGCCAACGCGGCGACGCACGCCCGGCGCGAGGTGATCGTCATCGACGGCGAGCCCACGACGGTCGACGTTCCTGGCTCAGGGATCGCCGATGTGGATCCAGCGACACCAGGCGAACACCATGTCACGGTGACCGAGCATTCGATGAACAACGGCCTGATCACGGTGTGCTGGAACCTGGACGGCGAGATCGTCTCGATCATCGACGTGGTACGTGGCCGGCAGTTGTTGCCGGCGGGGCAGCGGATCACGCTGGAACTGGCACCGGACCACCCAGTCGAGTACGACGCGTGGGATCTCGAAGGCTGGACCCGATCCCTCGGCTCGGCGATTTCAGCGACCGCATCGATCGAACTCGAGTCTCATCCCCTGCTTGCCCGGCTGGTCGTGGGCCGCTCGTTCGGCAACTCCTCGCTGACCCAGACCTACACGATGCGCGCCGGTTCGGCGCGGCTCGACATCGCGTTCGACATCCAGTGGAACGAGGACGAAAGGTTGCTTTCGGTGATGGTGCCCATCGACGTGCACGCCAGCGAGGCCATCTGCGACATCCAGTTCGGCCATGTCAGGCGCCCGACCCATGCCAGCAGTTCGTGGGATGCCGCCAAGTTCGAGGTGTGCGCTCATCGATTCGTCGACATCAGCGAGCCGTCGTTCGGCGTCGCCGTGCTCAACGATGGCCGCTACGGCCACGGTGTGCAGAACGGCGGCGTCAGCGTGTCACTGCTGCGCGCAGCCAAGTACCCCGATCCCGGTGCCGACCACGGCCGGCACTCGGTGACGATCAGCGTGCTGCCGCACGGGCTCGGATTGCACGACGTGCTACACGAGGCCGAGGCCCTAAATCTGCCGCTGCGTGTTGTGGTGACCGGCCAGGCCGCAGTCGCGCCTGAACCGATCGTCACGCTCGACCATCGCGGCGTGCAGATCACCAGCGTGAAGCTTGC